>NZ_JALXVH010000019.1 GCF_025149945.1 Kocuria sp. p3-SID1428
AGGTGTGGGGGGCCCGTGCCGCTGTCCGAGCAGCAGGCGGAGGCCTGAGTCGGGGCGGGTTGGCGGGCTGTGGGGGTGCCCCTAGACTCGATGGGTCCCGCGCAGTCCGGGAGCCGCCTGGCCCGCAGCGGGTCGGAGCACCCTCACCACAGGAGCTGAAGCCCCGTCATGCCCTATTCGCTGGAGCTGACCGCGCCGGGAGCCGCCGGCGCCCCGGAGCTGGTCTGGTCGGGCGAAGGCGGTGCCGCCGTGCGCCGCACCGTCCTGCCCAGCGGAGTGCGGATCCTCACCGAATCCATGCCGGGTCTGCTCTCGGCCTCCATCGGCTTCTGGGTGGGCGTGGGCTCGCGCGATGAGCAGCCCGGGCACCTGGGTTCCACACACTTCCTCGAGCACCTGCTGTTCAAGGGCACCGCCCGGCGCAGCGCGCTGCAGATCGCCGAGGCCTTCGACGAGGTCGGCGGAGAGTCCAACGCCGCCACCGCCAAGGAGTCCACGTGCTACTACGCGCGAGTGCTCTCCGAGGACCTGCCCATGGCCGTCGACGTCCTGGCGGACATGGTCACCGCTCCGCTGCTGGAGACCGAGGAGCTCGAGCGCGAGCGCGGGGTCATCCTCGAGGAGCTGGCCATGGACCAGGACGACCCCACGGATGTGGCCTTCGAGCACTTCGTGGAGCACGTCCTGCACGGCAACCCGCTCTCGCGCCCCATCGGCGGCACGCCGGAGGAGATCACAGGGGTGGCCCGTCAGCGCGTGCTCGAGCACTGGCAGGAGCACTACCTGCCGGAGAACCTCGTGGTCACCGCCGCAGGTGGACTGGATCATGACCGCGTGGTCGAGCAGGTGCGCGAGCGCCTGGCCCGGGCCGGCTGGGACCCGGACGCCCCCGGGCGTCCGCGCGCCCGTCGTGCGGGTCAGCCCGAGGGCCTCGAGCGGCTGAGCCCCGAATGGGGTCGTCACCTTCTGCACCGCCCGGTCGAGCAGTCCAACGTGGTGATCGGGCGCCCCGGTCTGGTCACCGGCGACGAGCGGCGCTACGTCATGACCGTGCTCAACGCCGCGCTGGGCGGAGGCATGTCCTCGCGCCTATTCCAGGAGATCCGGGAGAAGCGCGGGCTGGCCTACAGCACGTTCTCCTTCTCCGGCTCCTACTCGGATGCGGGATACTTCGGCATGTACGCGGGCTGCGCGCCCTCGCGCACCGACGAGGTCCTGGAGCTGATGCAGGCCCAGCTCCAGGAACTGGCCGCTCACGGCCCCGGCGAGCGCGAGCTGGCCAAGGTCGTCGGGCAGCTGGCCGGCGGCACCGTGATGGCGCTGGAGGACTCGGGCTCGCGCATGAGCCGCCTGGGCTCCGCCGAGCTGGGCACCGGCGAGTTCGTGGAGCTCGAGGAGACCATGAACCGGGTGCGCTCGGTCACGGCACAGGACGTCCAGGCCCTGGCCGCCGAGCTGGCGCAGGGCCCGGTCGTCGTCCAGATCGTCCAGCCCTCCGGGGCCGAGTGAGCCCCACCGCAGCGAAGGAGAATGAACAGATGACACAGAGCAGCCAGCAGTGCCTGTCGGTGGCCGTCCTGGGCGCCGGAGGACGCATGGGCTCGGAGGCCGTGCACGCAGTGGAGGCCGCCGAGGGCCTCGAGCTGGTGGCCCGGCTGGGCCGAGGCGACAGCCTCGAGAGCCTGGTGGAGACCGGCGCGCAGGTCATGATCGACCTGAGCGTGCCCTCGGCTACCGAGGACAACGTGCGCTTCGCGGTGGAGCACGGCATCCACTGCGTCGTGGGCGCTACCGGCTGGGACGACGAGCGCCTGGCCCGGCTGGAGCAGCTGCTCGACGAGCGCCCGGGCATCGGCGTGCTGATCGCCCCCAACTTCTCGATCGGCGCCGTGCTGGCCATGCGCTTCTCCGCCCAAGCCGCGCGGTTCTTCGAATCGGCCGAGATCGTGGAGCTGCACCACCCGGACAAGGTCGACGCCCCGTCGGGCACGTCCGCCCGGACGGCGTCGCTGATGGCTGCGCAGCGGGAGGACGCCGGGCTGGCCGCCTCGCCGGATGCCACCCAGACCGACCCCACGGGAGCGCGCGGGGGCCTCGTGGACGGGATCCACGTGCACTCGGTGCGCCTGCGCGGGCTCGTGGCGCATCAGGAGACCCTGCTGGGCTCCGTGGGAGAGCAGCTCACGATCCGCCACGACTCCTTCGACCGTGTGTCCTTCATGTCCGGCGTGCTGCTGGGCGTGCGCACCGTCGGTCAGCGGCCGGGGCTGACCCACGGACTCGACGGCTACCTGGACCTGGACGCGTGAGCGCCGAGCAGACCCAGCAGGCCCGGCGCCCGCTGCGGCTGCTGGGCTGGGTCGTGCTCGCAGCCGCGCTGCTGACCCTGCTGGTGCTCCCGCTGCCGGGCTCCTCCAAGGTCTGGATCCTGGTGGTCGTGGCCTTCGCGGGGGTGTTCACGCTGCTGGAGGCCCGCGCCCAGGGCAAGGCGCTGGCCGCGATCATGGCCGCGCTGCTGGCCCTCTACCTGGGCCTGAGCCTGCAACGGGCGTGGATCCTGCTGAGCTCGGACGTGGTGGTCTCGAAGCTGCTGGCGATCGGCATGATCATCCTGCCGGTGATCGGCGTGTGGGCGCTGGCCCGCGAGATCGTCTTCGGCTCACGTCTCGAGGGTCTGGGCCGTGAGCTGGAGGCGGAGGGCGGACTGCCCGCGGACCTGCCCCGGCGGCCCAGTGGGCGGATCGTGCGCGAGGCCGCCGACCGCGACTTCCAGCACTGGGCGCAGGAGGCGGAAGCCGCACCGCAGGACTGGCGCAGCTGGTACCGCCTGGGCCTGGCCTACAGCGCCTCCGGGGACACCCCGCGCGCGCGTCGGTGCATGCGCGATGCGGTGGCGCTCTCGCGCGGGCGCGACCCGCGCGGCCCGGCCAGCACCGGTGACTGACGGAGGCGGTAGGGTGGTCGCATGACTGCGCACCACGACAAGCCCCTGTTCGGAACCCTGCTCACCGCCATGGTGACCCCGTTCCGCGCCGATGGTTCCGTCGATCTGGACTCCACAGCCGCGCTCGCGCAGCGCCTGGTGGACCAGGGCTGCGACGGCCTGGTGGTCGGGGGCACCACCGGTGAGTACTCGACCATGACGGATGACGAGCACGAGGCGGTCTTCCGCACCGTGCGCGAGGCCGTCGGAGATCGGGCCGCCCTGGTGGCCGGTGCGGGCTCCAATGACACCGCGCACACCATGCACCTGTCCGAGCAGGCCCAGAAGGTCGGCATGGACGGGCTGCTGATCGTCACCCCGTACTACAACAAGCCCACCCAGGCCGGCGTCGTCGCGCACTTCGAGAAGGTCGCCGATTCCGTCGAGCTGCCGATCATGCTCTACGACATCCCCGGCCGCACGGGCATCCCGCTGTCGGCAGAGACCCTGATCCGGCTGGGCGAGCACCCCAACATCGCCGCGGTCAAGGACGCCAAGGCGGATCTCACGGAGGCCACGCGTGTGATGGCCGAGTCGGATCTGCTGTTCTACTCCGGCGACGACGGCCTGACCGTCCCGTGGATGGCCATCGGCGCCGTGGGCCTGGTCGGGGTGACCTCGCACGTGGACACCCCGCGCTTCCGCCGGATGATCGACGCCATGCGCGCCGACGACCTGGCCACGGCGCGCACCCTGGCCTACGAGCTGGAGCGAGTGGTCCGCGCGACCATGACCCACGTGCCCGGCGCTGTGGCCGCCAAGCAGATCCTGCACTGGCAGGGCGTGCTGCCCGGGCACACCGTGCGCCTGCCGTACGTCGAGGCCACCCAGGACGAGCTCGCCGTCATGCGCGCTGACCTGGAGGGCAGCGTCGTCCAGGACACGATCGGCGCCTGAGCCGTGCCTGCCGCTGCGCTGCAGCGAGTCGACGGCGCAGCCTGTCGGCGAACCGCGCTCCGCACCGCCCCGTCCTCGGGCGGCGGAGCGCGGACCCATGACATGAACAACGCAATGACCAGCAGCGCGAGATCGCGCTGAGAACCGCACATGAAAGGGGTCACATGGTCCACTGGATCGAAGACCTGAAGGCACCGCCGTCCCTGTCCAAGGACACCCTGCGAGTCACCCCGCTGGGCGGCCTGGGCGAGGTCGGACGCAACATGACCGTGTTCGAGATCAACGGCCAGCTGCTGATCGTCGACTGCGGCGTGCTCTTCCCCGAGGAGCACCAGCCCGGCGTGGATCTGATCCTGCCGGACATCTCCCAGATCGAGGACCGCCTGGACGATGTCGTCGCGGTCGTGCTCACGCACGGCCACGAGGACCACATCGGCGCGATCCCGTACCTGCTCAAGCGCCGCCCGGACATCCCCCTGCTCGGCTCGCAGCTGACCCTGGCCCTGGTCGAGGCCAAGCTGCAGGAGCACCGCATCAAGCCGTTCATGCTCACTGTCCGCGAGGGCCAGGTGGAGAAGCTGGGCGAGTTCGAGTGCGAGTTCGTGGCCGTGAACCACTCCATCCCGGATGCCCTGGCCGTGTTCATGCGCACCAAGGGCGGCACGGTGCTGCACACCGGCGACTTCAAGATGGACCAGCTGCCGCTCGACGGCCGCATCACTGACCTGCGCCACTTCGCCCGTCTGGGCGAGGAGGGCGTGGACCTGTTCTTGACGGATTCCACCAACGCCGAGGTCCCGGGCTTCACGCCCACCGAGAAGGACATCGGACCGGTGCTCTCGGGCGTCATCGCCAAGTCGCAGCAGAAGGTCGTCGTCGCCTCGTTCTCCTCGCACGTCCACCGCGTGCAGCAGGTGCTCGATGCCGCCGTCGCCGCGAACCGCAAGGTTGTGCTGATGGGCCGGTCCATGGTGCGCAACATGGGCATCGCCGAGGAGCTCGGCTACCTGGACGTGCCCAAGGGCGTGCTGGTCGATCAGAAGAAGATCGACAACTACCGGGACGACGAGATCGTCGTGATGTGCACCGGCTCCCAGGGCGAGCCCATGGCGGCGCTGTCGCGCATGGCCCGCGGAGATCACCGGGTGCAGCTGCAGGAGGGCGACACCGTCATCCTGGCCTCGTCGCTGATCCCCGGCAACGAGAACTCGGTGTTCCGCATCATCAACAGCCTCATGCGCATGGGCGCCCACGTGGTGCACAAGTCCAACGCCAAGGTCCACGTCTCCGGGCACGCCTCGGCCGGCGAGCTGCTGTACTGCTACAACATCGTCGAGCCCGAGCAGGTCATGCCCGTGCACGGCGAGGTCCGCCACCTCATGGCCAACGGCGAGCTCGCCGAGGCCACCGGCGTGCCGCCGGAGAACGTGCTGCTCATCGAGAACGGCACCAGCGTGGACATGAAGCAGGGCCGGGCGCGCATCGCCGGTCGCCGCGACATCAAGTTCGTCTACGTCGATGGCTCCTCGGTCGGCATGATCACCGAGGACGACCTCCAGGACCGCATCGTGCTGGGGGAGGAGGGCTTCATCTCGATCGTGGTCGTGATCGACCGCAAGTCCAAGTCCGTCGTCACCGGCCCGGACGTCCACGCCCGCGGCGTGGCCGAGGACGATCGCGTGTTCGACGAGATCAAGCCCAAGATCACCGCCGCGATCGAGGACGCCCTCAAGGACAAGCGCGAGCACACCACGCACCAGCTGCAGCAGACGGTGCGCCGCACGATCGGGCCGTGGGTGGGGCGCAAGCTGCGCCGCAAGCCCATGATCGTGCCGGTCGTTCTGGAGTCGCACAAGAGCTGAGACCGACTGCCGCCCGATCACAGGGCGGTCCGGCCACACCGCGGCCCGCAGACGAGCCATCGTCTGCGGGCCGTCGACTACCCTGGGGTCCATGGCGACTCGCACTTCCCCCGCCCGCAAGGGCGCCACGACGTCGCGCGGCTCGGGCTCCAAGGCCAAGAGCGGATCCACCAAGTCCCCCCGCGCCACGTCCTCCAGCTCCCGCGCAGCAGGCCCCGGCGCCGGTGAGCGCGTCCTCGATGCCCTCCTGGGCCTCTGGCTGTGGTGCGCGCACCTGGTCGGCGGCGCTGTGCGCCGCATCGGCACCGTGCGCACCGATATGGAGCCCCAGGACCGCCGCGACGGCGGCGCCCTGGTGTTGCTGTGCCTGGCCGCCGCGATCGCCGTGGTCGAGTGGTGGAGCCTCTACGAATCCGGCATCCCCGTGCTGGGGGCCGCGGCCTCCGGCGTGCACCTGGTGGTCGCAGGACTGATCGGCTGGGCCGCTCTCGTGCTGCCGCTGGCCCTGGGCGGGTTCGCGCTGCGGGTCTTCCGCCGTCCCGTGCCCACGCCGCCGAACAACCGGATCGCGCTGGGCCTGAGCCTGGCACTGCTGGCCGCCAGCGGCATCGCTCACGTGCTGGGCGGCTCGCCGGGTGTGGCGGACTCCTTCGCGGCCCGCCTCACCGCGGGCGGCGCGATCGGCTACCTCATGGCCGGCCCGCTGGGCGGGGTCATCACGCCTGTGGGGGCCGCGATCGTCTGCGCGGTGCTGCTGCTGATCTGCGTCCTGATCGTCACCGGCACCCCGCTGTCCCAGATCGGACCGCGCCTGGGCGCCGCCTGGCGCACCCTGGTGGGACAGCCGCAGGCGCAGACGCGTGCGGGCACCGACCTCTCTGCCCAGGAGCACGACCGCTCCTACCTCGAGGACCGCCATGCCGAGCCCGAGTCCCGAGCGGCTCGCCGAGCCCGCAAGCGGCAGGAGAAGCAGGAGGCCCAGCGACGCGCCGAGCTGGACTCCTACCACGGCGACGAGGCCTTCGAGACGGCCGTGCTGCCGGATGAGACCGAGACGGAGCCCGCCGATCGGGGCTCGCGCGGCTCGCGTCGCAGGGGGGCCCGGGAGACGGGCGAGAGCTTCGTGTACGACCTCGAGTCCGGGGACTCCTCGAGCCCGCAGGAGGGGCAGGCCCCGGAGGCCGAGTCGGAGGGGCAGCCTCCCCGTCCGGGACAGAAGCGTTCCACCCGCGATCAGCAGGCGGCGCGGAAGCTGCTGGCCGAGCAGGGCCTGGAGCCCGGCGGTGCGGCAGCCGCCTCGGCTGCCTCGGACACCGCGGCCGGTTCCGGGTCCTCCGCGCTCGTGGACGAGGCCGGCGTGGACGAGCACCAGCCCGTGGTGCGCCGCGCCGAGGCTCCCGCCGAGCCCATCCCCGCGCGCACCGAGCAGCTGCAGCTCGAGGGAGATGTGGCCTACACGCTGCCGGATCCGTCCTCGCTCGTGCTGGGACCGCCGTCCAAGGAGCGCTCGGAGGCCAACGACGCCGTCGTGGCCGCGCTGACCAGCGTGCTGGAGCAGTTCAAGGTCGACGCCGAGGTCACCGGGTTCTCCCGCGGCCCCACGGTCACCCGCTACGAGATCGAGCTGGGTGCCGGCACCAAGGTCGAGCGCGTCACCGCCCTGTCCAAGAACATCTCCTACGCGGTCGCCTCGGCGGACGTGCGCATCCTCTCGCCGATCCCCGGCAAGTCCGCGATCGGCATCGAGATCCCGAACACCGACCGCGAGACCGTCGCCCTGGGCGATGTCCTGCGCTCGCAGGCCGCCCGCAAGAACGACCACCCCATGGTCATGGGCGTGGGCAAGGACGTCGAGGGCGGTTTCGTCGTGGCCAACCTGGCCAAGATGCCGCACATGCTGGTGGCCGGTGCCACCGGCGCGGGCAAGTCGTCGTTCGTGAACTCCATGATCGTCTCGCTGCTGATGCGCGCCACGCCGGATGAGGTCCGCCTGGTCATGGTCGATCCCAAGCGCGTGGAGCTGACCGCCTATGAGGGCGTGCCGCACCTGATCACTCCGATCATCACGAACCCCAAGAAGGCTGCCGAGGCGCTGCAATGGGTCGTGCGCGAGATGGACGCCCGCTACGACGACCTCTCGCGCTACGGCTACAAGCACATCGACGACTTCAACAAGGGCGTGCGTGCCGGCAAGGTCCAGCCGGAGCCGGGCTCCAAGCGCGTGATCCGCCCGTACCCGTACCTGCTTGTGATCGTCGACGAGCTCGCGGACCTGATGATGGTCTCCCCGCGCGACGTCGAGGACTCGATCGTGCGCATCACCCAGCTGGCCCGTGCTGCCGGCATCCACCTGGTGCTGGCCACCCAGCGGCCGTCGGTCGACGTGGTCACGGGTCTGATCAAGGCCAACGTGCCCTCGCGCATGGCGTTCGCGACCTCGTCGGTCACGGACTCCCGCGTGGTGCTGGACCAGCCCGGGGCGGAGAAGCTGATCGGTCAGGGCGATGCCCTGTTCCTGCCCATGGGCGCCTCCAAGCCCATGCGCGTGCAGGGCGCGTGGGTCGCCGAGTCCGAGATCCATGACGTCGTCGAGCACGTGAAGTCGCAGATGCAGACGCACTACCGCGACGACGTCATCCAGGATCAGCCCAAGAAGCAGATCGACGAGGACATCGGCGACGACCTCGATGTCCTGCTGCAGGCGGTCGAGCTCGTGGTCACCACGCAGTTCGGCTCGACCTCCATGCTGCAGCGCAAGCTGCGCGTGGGCTTCGCCAAGGCGGGGCGGCTCATGGACCTCATGGAATCGCGCGGCGTGGTGGGTCCCTCGGAGGGCTCCAAGGCCCGCGACGTCCTGGTGGGTCCGGACGACCTTGCCGCCACGCTGGCCGTGATCCGCGGCGAGGAGCCGCCCACGGCGGCCGAGCCGGCGCCTGCCGCCGCGCATCAGGGCACCGGCGGCTCCGGTGAGGTCGCGGCCTCCGGCGTCGATGCCATGGGTGAGACGCACGTCTCGGCGGCCGTCGAGTACTACGACGACGCGGACGACGAGTCCAGCCAGGACGCCTGGCAGCTCACCGGCCGCTGAGCCGTGCCCTCGGCACCCTGCTCTGCGGGGATGCTCCCGGGGGCCTCATCGCACGCAGACCCGAGCGGCGCATCGCGTCGCAGGACAGGAGCACTCCATGACCGCAGCGGCCCACGACGGCGCGCGCCCCGCGCCCTCCAACTGGAACCTGCCCAATGCGCTGACCACGCTGCGGATCGTCATGGTCCCGTTCTTCGTGTGGTTCGCAGTCCTGGGCGGCTCGTTCGGGCAGGACTCCCTGGCCTGGCGATGGGCGGCCGTCGGCGTGTTCGGCCTGGCCATGCTCACCGACAAGCTCGACGGCGACATCGCCCGTGCCCGCGGGCTGATCACCTCGTTCGGCAAGATCGCCGATCCGATCGCGGACAAGCTGCTCACGGGAGCCGCGTTCATCGTGCTCTCGGCCATGGGGGAGCTGTGGTGGTGGGTCACGATCCTGATCCTCGTGCGCGAGTGGGGCATCACCGTCATGCGCTTCGCCGTGATCCGCTACGGCGTCATGGCCGCCTCCAAGGGCGGCAAGCTCAAGACGGTCCTGCAGACCATCGCGCTGCTGCTGCTGCTGCTCCCGCTGGGGCCGGTCGTGGGGCAGTGGTGGCCGTGGCTCGGCTGGTTCTTCATGGCGCTGGCCACGATCGTCACCGTGGTCACCGGCGCGGACTACGTGCTCAAGGCGGCCCAGCTGCGCCGCGATTCCCTGGCTGCCGGCAAGCCCGTCGACAACAGCTGATGAGCGCGCCCATGGACGGCTCCTCGGTCCCCACGACGGCGCCGGTCCCCACGACGGTCACGGGGATCGCGGGTGCGGGGGGCGACGCCGGCGCCGCGACGGAGGTCATCGACTCCCTCGCCGCCCGAGCCGTGCACGCGGCTGCCGGGGCCGGGCTGAGCCTGGGCACCGCCGAATCGCTGACCGGCGGCGCCCTTGCCGCCGCGATCGTCTCGGTCCCCGGAGCCTCGACGGCCTTCGAGGGCTCGGTGGTCTCCTACTCGCATGCGGTCAAGCAGAGGGTGCTGGGTGTGGAGGCCGAGCTGCTCGAGCGGACCGGGGCCGTCAGCGCCGAGGTGGCCGAGGCGATGGCTTCCGGGGCGCGGACCGCCCTGGGCGTCGACATCGCCGTGTCCACCACCGGAGTGGCCGGGCCCGAGCCGCACGACGGGCAGCCCGTGGGCACGGTGTGGCTCGGTGTCAGCGGTCCTCGCGGGGCCAGCTCCCGGCTGCTGCGGCTCGAGGGCGATCGGGAGCAGATCCGCCGCCTGAGCGTGCGGGGCGCCCTGGAGCTGCTCGTGGAGGTCCTGGGCGCCTCCCAGTGAACTCCAAGCCGAACGGCCGTCGAGCACGGAACAATGGAGTCCTGTCGGCGGTTGCACCCACCGACGGCCCAGAGAGGGCCATCCGGGCCCGGTCGCCGACCGGTTCGGACAACGC
Organism: Kocuria sp. p3-SID1428; assembly: GCF_025149945.1. Lineage (GTDB taxonomy): Bacteria > Actinomycetota > Actinomycetes > Actinomycetales > Micrococcaceae > Kocuria. Next base: position 10,260 of record NZ_JALXVH010000019.1, read on the forward strand.
GGAGGCTGCGGCTTCCGCACGACCGAGGAGCCACATCATCATCACCACCAAGACCCCTGTGTCCGTCAACGGAATCATTCGCTGGAAGGACATGGACCAGACTTCGGCGCAGGAGGCGCAGGCCGCTGAGGCCCGCCCCGTCGTGCTGCGTCAGGAGATCGGTGAGGTCCTGCGTTCGGTCCGCCAGCGGCAGGGCCGTACGCTGCGCGAGGTCTCCCACTCCGCGCGCGTCTCGCTGGGCTACCTGTCGGAGGTGGAGCGCGGGCAGAAGGAGGCATCCTCCGAGCTGCTCGCCTCGATCTGCGCCGCGCTCGACATCCCCGTCTCGGCAATGCTGCGCGAAGTCGCCGATCGCATCGCCGAGCTCGAGGGCAACTTCGCCCCGGACACCGTCCCGGCCGAGCTGCACGAGGAGTTCGGTTCGAGCTTCGCGAAGAGCCTCCCGGCCTCCTGACGGCCCCGAGCCTCCCGCGGCGGTCCGATCGATCGCCGCCCCAAGACCAGTTGCAGGGCCCGGTGCCGAACTCGGCACCGGGCCCTGGGCCGTACAGGAGTCCGAGGGATCCTGCACGGGCCACGTCGGAAGGAGCGACCCGCCGCATGCGCGTGAGCAGGTTCAACGAGATGGTCGCCCACGAGTTCGGTGCCGCGCAGGGCCGGATCCTCGTGCGCGACACCGTGCTGGGCGCGCTCGGGCACCGCACGGCCGAGCAGGCCCTGGCCGAGGGGGAGGACCCCAAGGCTGTGTGGTTCGCGCTGTGCCGCGAGCAGCAGGTCCCGGAGTCCCGGCAGTGGGGGCCGGATCGCGAGCCGCGTCGGTGAGCTGACCCGTCGCGACACGCGCAGGGACTCTGCATTCGAAGAGGTGTTCGAATCCGTTATCGTGGGCTGTGCGCCCGCTGGGCCGTCGGATTCCTCCGCCGCACGGCGTGCCGAGGTGCGATCGGCAGGCCCTGCAGGCTCCACAGCCGCTGATCGCATGCCCCGCCGGGGCAGTGATCCTGCAGCCCCCACGGTCCGTCTTGTGCTGTCGGACCCCGTCCATATGTTGGTGCGCAGCAGCACCGTCGGGCCCCTCGTCGAGCGGACCCGCCCCACGATCCACACGAGGTGAATGATGGCTCCCAAGAAGTCCGCAGCTTCGGCTGCCTCCGGCGGCTCGGACCGCGAGCAGGCGCTCGAGACCGTCCTGGCCCAGATCGACAAGAGCTACGGCAAGGGCTCGGTCATGAAGCTGGGCGAGCGCCCGGCGCAGAAGGTAGAGGTCATCCCCACCGGCTCGATCGCCCTGGACGTCGCCCTCGGCACCGGCGGCTTCCCGCGCGGGCGCGTGGTGGAGATCTACGGCCCTGAGTCCTCCGGCAAGACCACGGTCGCCCTGCACGCGGTGGCCAGCGTCCAGCGCGCCGGCGGCATCGCGGCCTTCATCGATGCCGAGCACGCCCTGGATCCGGTCTACGCCCAGAAGCTCGGCGTGGACATCGACAACCTCCTGGTCTCGCAGCCGGACACCGGTGAGCAGGCCCTCGAGATCATGGACATGCTGGTCGGCTCCGGCTCGATCGACATCGTCGTGGTCGACTCCGTGGCGGCCCTGGTGCCCAAGGCGGAGATCGAGGGAGAGATGGGCGATTCGCACGTCGGCCTGCAGGCCCGCCTGATGTCGCAGGCGCTGCGCAAGATCACCGGCCGTCTGTCGAGCTCCAACACGACCGCGATCTTCATCAACCAGCTGCGCGAGAAGATCGGCGTCATGTTCGGCTCCCCGGAGACCACCACGGGCGGCAAGGCGCTGAAGTTCTACGCCTCCGTGCGCGTGGACGTGCGCCGCATCGAGACCCTCAAGGACGGCGCGAACCCCGTGGGCAACCGCACCCGCGCCAAGATCGTCAAGAACAAGATGGCCCCGCCGTTCAAGCAGGCCGAGTTCGACATCCTCTACGGCCAGGGCATCTCCACCGAGGGCGGTCTGATCGACCTCGGCGTGGAGCAGGGCATCGTCAAGAAGTCCGGTGCTTGGTACACGTACGAAGGCGACCAGCTCGGGCAGGGCAAGGAGAACTCGCGCCGGTTCCTCAAGGACAACCCGGAGCTGGCCGAGGAGATCGAACAGCGTCTGCTGGTCAAGCTCGGCATCGTCGAGGATCCGAACCAGGAGGTCGATCAGGACGCCATCGCCACCGCGGGCATCGACGCCCCGCTGGGCGGCGACTCGGAGAAGGCCTCGGCAGACGCCGCGTTCTGAGCAGCTGCCGGACATGTCGCGCTGAGCACGCCCCCATCGCCGGCCCGGGCGACGGGGGCGCTCGCGCGGGCACTGTCGATCAGCGGCAGGCACTGCTGCGCTGTGACTGCCGAGAAGCGATTGTCGAGAAGAGACAGAGATCAGGAGCACCGATCCTCGTGGATCCAGATGACCTCCCTGTGCAGGACAGCGATCAGCTGCCGCAGGACAGCCTGGAGGACGAGCTCGGCGATTCAGATTACGACCGCCGTCGTCTGAGGGCGCAGCAGCGCGCCCGGCGCATGGGCCGTGCGGTGCGCAGCGACCGCTCCAAAGCCGCCGACCCCGTGGAGGCCGCTCAGCAGCAGGAGCAGGTGCACGAGGCGGCGCGGGAGATCGTTCTGCGCCAGCTCACCGCCTCGGCCAAGTCGCGTCAGCAGCTCGAGGACAAGCTCGCCGACAAGGACATCCCGGAGCCGGTGGCCCGGGCCGTGCTGGATCGCTTCGAGCAGGTCGAGCTCGTGGACGACCAGGCCTTTGCGCAGTCCTATGTCCGGCAGCGCGCGGAATCCCGCAAGCTCGCCCGGCCGGCTTTGCGCATGGAGCTGCAGCGCAAGGGCGTCGATCCCGGGCTCGTCGAGCAGGCCCTGGCCCAGCGCAGCGATGAGGACGAGCGGGCGGATGCCGTGGAGCTCGCGCGGCGCAAACTGCCGTCGGGCCCGGCGCTGCAGGAGCAGCTGGCCGATCGGAATGCCAAGCAGAAGCTCATCCGCCGCATGGTCTCGGCCCTGGCCCGCAAGGGCTACGCACCGGGGCTGGCCTTCGAGGTCGTGCGCGGCGTGCTGGAGGATCACGGCACCGGCGACGACGGCCTGCTCGAGGAGCCGGGCAGCATGTGAGCCGGGCGGCCGACGCCATGGGCGCGGCTGGTGCAGCGGGAGATTTGACCGGCTCACTATCCTTGTCGCGTGACTCCGCGCCCCGATTCCGCCCAGACAGGCCCCTCCACGCTCGCCCCCGAGATCCCCGTGCTCGAGGCGCCGCGCTCCTACGAGGTGCGCACCTTCGGCTGCCAGATGAACGTGCACGACTCCGAGCGGATCTCCGGGATGCTCGAGACCGCCGGCTACGTCCCCGCCCAGCCGGAGGACGAGCCGGACCTCATCGTGTTCAACACCTGTGCGGTGCGCGAGAACGCGGACAACAAGCTCTACGGCAACCTCTCCCAGCTCGTGGGCCCCAAGAAGCGCAATGAGCGCATGCAGGTGGCCGTGGGCGGATGCCTGGCGCAGAAGGACCAGGACCGGATCCTGGAGACCTCGCCGGTCGTCGACGTCGTCTTCGGCACGCACAACATCGGCTCCCTGCCGACCCTGCTCGAACGCGCCCGGCACAACCAGGATGCCCAGATCGAGATCCTCGAGTCCCTGGAGACCTTCCCCTCGGCGCTGCCGACCAAGCGCGACCAGGCCTACGCGGGCTGGGTCTCGATCTCGGTGGGGTGCAACAACACGTGCACGTTCTGCATCGTTCCGTCGCTGCGGGGCAAGGAGGAGGACCGCCGCCCCGGCGACATCCTGGCCGAGGTGCAGGCGCTCGTGGATCAGGGCGCGGTCGAGATCACCCTGCTGGGCCAGAACGTGAACTCCTACGGCGTATCCTTCGGCGACCGCCAGGCGTTCTCGAAGCTGCTGCGCGCCTGCGGAGAGATCGAGGGCCTGGAGCGCGTGCGCTTCACGTCTCCGCACCCGGCGGCGTTCACCGATGACGTCATCGACGCCATGGCCGAGACGCCCAACGTCATGCCGCAGCTGCACATGCCGCTGCAGTCCGGCTCGGACCGCGTGCTCAAGGACATGCGCCGGTCCTACCGCTCGTCGAAGTTCCTGCGGATCCTGGAGAAGGTCCGCGAGCAGATCCCGCATGCGGCGATCACCACGGACATCATCGTGGGTTTCCCCGGCGAGACCGAGGAGGACTTCCAGGACACCCTGGACGTCGTGGAGCGCTCCCGCTTCTCCTCGGCCTTCACCTTCCAGTACTCGGTCCGCCCGGGCACTCCGGCCGGTGAGCGCGAGGACCAGCTGCCCAAGGAGGTCGTGCAGGAGCGCTATGAGCGCCTGGTGGCCCTGCAGGACCGGATCGCGGCGGAGGAGAACGAGCAGATTGTCGGAGGCAGCCTGGAGCTGCTCGTCACCGCGGACACCGGGCGCAAGTCGGGGGAGACTCACCGGCTCTCCGGTCGTGCCCCGGACCAGCGCCTCGTGCACTTCTCCGTTCCGGAGGGCCAGCCGGTCCCGCGACCCGGAGACTTCGTGACCGTGCCGGTGACCCGTGCGGCCGCCTACCATCTGATCGCCGATCCCGGGCCCGGCCAGTACTCGCTGCGCCGCTCGCGCGGCGGGGACGCGTGGGAGCGCGAGCAGGCGGCCTCCTGCGGCACCCCGACGGGCGGGGCCTCCGGCGGCACCGCGGGCGCGGTGAGCCTCGGGATGCCGTCGCTGCCCGTGCGCGGGGCGTGAGCGCAGCGCAGCGGGTCCCGGCCGGTCAGCTGCCGGTCATCGGGATCGTCGGACCCACGGGGACGGGGAAGTCGGACCTGGCGATCGAGCTCGCCCGGCGCCTGGACGGGGAGGTCGTCAACGCCGATTCCATGCAGTTCTACCGGGGCATGGACATCGGCACCGCCAAGGTCTCACCCGCCCAGCGCCGGAGCGTGCCGCATCATCTCCTGGACGTCCTGGACCTGCACCAGGAGGCCTCCGTGGCCTGCTTCCAGCAGGCTGCTCGCGAGAGCTTCGATGAGATCCGCTCCCGCGGCCGCGTGCCGATCCTGGTGGGCGGCTCCGGGCTCTACGTGCGTGCCGCGCTCGATGAGATCGACTTCCCCGGCACCGACCCGCAGGTCCGCGCTCGGCTGATGCAGGAGCTGCGAGACCACGGCGAGGGACCGCTGCGCCGACGTCTGCAGGAGGCCGATCCGCGCTCCGCCCAGCTCGTGCACGATGACCGCCGGCTGATCCGAGCCCTCGAGGTCCTGGAGGTCACCGGGCGGCCGTTCACGTCGTTCATGCCCACGCGCACCTACCACCAGCCCGCGGTGCAGATCGGCCTGGACACCGATCGGGCCGTGCTGCATCAGCGGCTGGCCGACCGCGTGGAGGCCATGGCCGCAGCAGGTCTGCAGGACGAGGTGGCCCGCCTGCTGCCGCTCGGACTGCTCGAGAGCCCCACGGCAGGACGTGCTCTGGGCTATCCGCAGTTCGCCGACGTCGTGCTGGGGCGCGCAGACCCGGCCCAGGCCATCGAGGCCACGACGGTGGCCACCCGGCAGTTCGCCCGGCGCCAGCTCACCTGGTTCCGCGCCGACCCGCGGGTGCACTGGCTCGAGGCCGGTGCCGAGGATCTGCCGGAGCAGGCCCAGCAGCTCGTGGAGCAGGCGCGGACTGTCGCCGGGCGGGACTAGCATTCTGGGGTGGACGCCCGCACACCGACCCAGGAGGACGACCCCGTGACTGCCGAGACCACCACAGAGACGGCCTCCGGGACCGCCGCAGCGCAGGAGGCGCCGTCGGTCTTCGGCGAGCTCAGCGGGATGGAGTTCCTCAAGGGCCACGGCACGGGCAACGACTTCGTGCTCGTCGCCGATCCGGAGGGGCAGCTGCTGCTGGGCGACGACGTCGTCCGGCTGGCCTGCGACCGCCATCGGGGGATCGGCGGCGACGGCTTCATCCGCATCGTCCGCTCGGCCGCTCTGCCCGAGGGCCGCGAGCTGCTCGAGCAGGACCCATCGGCCGAGTGGTTCATGGACTACCGCAACGGCGACGGCTCGATCGCCGAGATGTGCGGCAACGGCGTGCGAGTGTTCGTCCGGGCGCTGCTGCAGCAGGGGCTGGTGGAGCTGGGCGAGGGCGCCATGCTGCGCATCGGCACGCGCGGCGGTCTCAAGACCGTTGCGGCAACTGCCGACGGCTTCGCCGTGGACATGGGGCCGTGGGGCTTCATCGACGGCGATCGGGCGCGCGAGCGAGGTTCCGATGCCGTCGTCACGGCACAGGGCCTGAAGGTCCCGCGCCCGGGCGTCTCGATCACCATGGGCAACCCGCACACCGTGGTGGCCCTGGCCGAGGGCGAGAAGCTCGATCACCTGCAGCTGTGGACCGAGCCGGAGGTCCGGCCCGTCCCGCCGGAGGGCACGAACGTCGAGTTCGTGGTCCCGGGCGACGACGAGGGAGACGGCATCGGCCGCCTGCGCCTGCGCGTCCACGAGCGCGGTGCGGGGGAGACACAGTCCTGCGGGACCGGCGCCTGCGCGGCCGCTGCTGCGACCCGGTTCTGGGCCGGGGCCTCGGCACCGGATGAGTACCTGGTGCAGGTCCCCGGCGGCATCGTCTCGGCGACCTTCGTGGCCGGGCCGGGCGGAGCTGAGCACGTGGTGCTGGCCGGGCCTGCCGAGATCGTGGCGCGGGGGGTCTTCGCCTGAGGCCGAGGGCAGCGGCGGGGCGACTCGCGCATCGGGCCCCTTCTGCCGACGGGACACGGGGCGTCCCGCTCAGCCTCGGGAGACCGTGAGGATGCGGAAGCCCTTGGAGGTGGCCTCCCGGCGCACGGTCCAGAGGCCCTCGGCGGCCTGCGGCAGGGCGTCGGCGACCCAGGACTGCAGGGAGTCGGCCCCCAGGTTCTTCTGCACCACCAGCCACGCGGTGCCGCCGTCGGCCAGTCGAGGCAGCCACAGCAGCAGCAGCTCGTGCAGGGCGTCCTTGCCGATGCGGATCGGGGGATTCGTCCAGATCGTGTCGTAGCGCCGGTCGCCGGGGACCTCCTCCGGGCGCAGCGCCTCCACACCGCTGAGTCCGGCAGCCGCGGCGTTGTCGCGGGTCAGTCCCAGGGAGCGGTCGTTGACGTCCACGGCGGTCACGCGCGCACCGGTCTGCGCCGACTGCGCCATGGCGATCGCCACGGGGCCCCAGCCGCAGCCCAGATCCAGCAGCTGCGTCCCGGTCGGATCGGGGACCTCCTCGAGCAGGATCGCGGTGCCCTTGTCCAGGCCCTTGGGGGAGAACACCCCGCCGGCGGTCTCGACGGTGACCTCTCTCCCGCGCAACTCCACGCGGATCCGCGAGCGGCGCTCCTCGTCCTGCGGGGTCGTGAAGTAGTGGGCGCCAGGGGTCTCGGACATGGGGTCCATGGTAGGGGCAGGCTGCTCGCTGCTGACGGCGGCGCTCACCGGGCCGACGCGGAGGCCTTCCACCGGAGCCGTCGCGGAACAATCCGCGTCCGCGGTGCGCTATACCCTTGATCGAGCCTCTGCGTCCTCGCTCCGCGGGACCTCGCACGGCACTTCAGACCATTCGAAAAGGATCCATGACCCACAGCTCCGACCGCGCTGCCGAGCCCACCGGCACCACGCCCACCGATCAGCAGCTCGAGGACGTCGTCGCTCGGGTGCTCTCGCGCGCCCAGCAGCGTCGTGACCAGGACGGCCAGCCCGATTCCGCCGCGGAGACCCCGGAGCCGGCCGCAGAGGATCCGGCAGGCACCGGGCGCCGCGACGTCCTCAGCGGCCGCGCCCGCGAGCTCGCCGGGAGATCCGTGCACACGGACGCCGACGGCGAGCAGCTGGAGCTCTCCGAGCGCCAGTCGCTGCGCCGTGTGGCGAACCTGTCCACCGAGCTCGAGGACATCACCGAGGTCGAGTACCGCGAGCTGCGCCTGGAGAAGGTCGTGCTCGCCGGACTGTGGACCACGGGACCGGCCTCCGAGGCCGAGAACTCCCTGCGCGAGCTGGCAGCCCTGGCAGAGACCGCCGGCTCCGAGGTCCTCGACGGCATCATCCAGCGCCGCACCAACCCGGACCCGGCGACCTACCTCGGCTCGGGCAAGGCCCTGGAGCTCAAGGACATCGTGGCCGCCACCGGGGCGGACACCGTCGTCGTGGATGAGGAGCTGGCCCCGTCCCAGCGTCGCGCCCTGGAGGACGTCGTCAAGGTCAAGGTGATCGACCGGACCGGCCTGATCCTGGACATCTTCGCCCAGCACGCCAAGTCCAAGGAGGGCAAGGCCCAGGTCGAGCTCGCCCAGCTCGAGTACATGCTCCCCCGCCTGCGCGGCTGGGGCGAGAGCCTCTCGCGCCAGGCGGGCGGTCGCGCCGCGGGCGGCGAGGGCATCGGCTCGCGCGGACCTGGTGAGACCAAGATCGAGATGGACCGCCGCCGCATCCGCGCGCGCATGGCCAAGCTGCGACGCGAGATCGCCGCCATGAAGCCCTCGCGCGAGGCCAAGCGGATGAACCGCCGCCGCAATTCCGTGCCCTCCGTGGCGATCGCCGGGTACACGAACGCGGGCAAGTCCTCGCTGCTCAACCGGCTCACGGATGCGGGCGTGCTCGTGGAGAACGCGCTGTTCGCCACCCTGGACCCCACCGTCCGCAAGGCGCAGACGCCGGACGGCATCGGCTACACGCTCTCGGACACGGTCGGGTTCGTGCGCTCGCTGCCCACGCAGCTGGTCGAGGCCTTCCGCTCCACGCTCGAGGAGGTCGCCGATTCGGATGTGATCGTCCACGTGGTCGATGCCTCCCACCCGGATCCCGAAGGCCAGATCCGCGCGGTCCACGAGGTCCTGGCGGACATCGAGGCCCTGGATCTGCCGGAGATCATCGCCCTGAACAAGGCCGATGCCGCTGACCCCTACGTGGTGCAGCGGATGCGCAACACCCACCGAGACGTCGTGGTGGTCTCGGCGCGCACGGGCGAGGGGATCGACGAGCTCAAGCAGCGCGTCGCCGAGGCCATCCCGCGTCCGGATCATGTGCTGGATCTGCTGGTGCCGTACACGGACGGCGACATCGTCTCCCGTCTGCACGGCTGGGACGCCGAGATCCTGCGCACCGAGTACCTGGAAGAGGGCACCCACCTGCTCGTGAAGGTGCGCGAGGACCTGGCAGGCGAGCTGCAGCGCTATATCTGGCAGGACGCCGCCCAGTTCGGGCAGGGCATCGCCGGAGACGGCACGGACACCAAGACCGCGGAGGATCCCGCCGAGCAGACGGTCTCCGGGGCGGAGGCGCGCTGAGCGTGGCGGGATCCAGCACGTCCTTCCGAGACGCCGCAGGCCGGCCCGTCGTCGATGTCCGCCCGGAGTCGCTGCCCGGCGGAGCCGATGCCCTGCATCTGCTGGACACCGCGGTCGAGGCCCTGGGCGGTCAGCGCCGCGACGGCCAGCGGCTCATGGCGGGCAAGGTGGCCGAGGCCCTCGAGCTGAACCGCCACCTGCTCGTCCAGGCCGGAACGGGCACCGGCAAGTCGCTGGCCTACCTGACTCCACTGGTCCAGCACGCGCGCACGGCCGAGCGCCCCGTGGTGGTCGCCACGGCCACGCTCGCGCTGCAGTCCCAGGTGGTCGCGCGCGACGTCCCCCGACTGCTCGATGTCCTCTCGGAGGAGCTGCCGGAGGATCTCGAGGTCGCGCTGCTCAAGGGCCGCAGCAACTACGCCTGCCTGCACAAGATCGAGGGCGGCTACCCCGAGGACGAGGGCGGGGCTCTGTTCACCATGCCCGACGACGGCCCGCATCCCTCGCCCGGTGTGAGCTCCCGGGCCGGAAGGCTCGGCCAGGAGGTCAAGCGCCTGCGCGAATGGGCCGAGGTCACGGACACCGGCGACCGGGACGACGTCTCCCCGGGAGTCACCGACGCCGCCTGGCGGCAGGTCTCCGTCTCGGCACGGGAGTGCCTGGGCCGCAGCTGCCCGCTCGTGGAGAGCTGCTTCGCCGAGCTGGCCAAGGCCCGGGCGGCCGAGGCGGACATCATCATCACCAATCACGCGCTGCTGGCGATCAACGCGTTCGAGTCCATCCAGGTCCTTCCCGAGCACGACGTCGTCGTCGTGGACGAGGCCCACGAGCTGCGCGACCGGGTGACCGGAGCAGTCTCCGGGGCCATGTCCGCGGCCACGGTGCGCTCGGTCGCCGCCTCGGTGCGCAAGCACACCACGGCCAAGCACGAGGAGCTGCAGTCGGGGGCCGAGGCCCTCGAGAAGGCGCTCGAGGGCGTGCCGGCCGAGCTGCTGGCCCGCGGGCTGTCCGCGCCCATGGCCCAGGCGGTCTCCAGGATCCGAGAGGCGGCGCGCACCGCCCTGTCGGAGACCAAGCCCGAGTCGAAGGACGGCGGCCGCGACACCGACGGCGGGCGCCAGATGACGCGCTCGCGGCTCAGCGAGACCCTCGAGCTCGCGGAGCGGCTGCTCGGCGCGCAGGAGGCGCGCGAGGTGCTGTGGCTCTCGCGCCAGGGCGGCTGGGAGCCCGGTCGCGGCTACGTTCCGGCCGATGACTCCGATCCGGCGACGCTGAGCATCGCCCCGCTGAACGTGGGCGGGCGCCTTCGCGAGGGCCTGTTCGAGGGCCGCACGGTCGTGCTGACCTCCGCCACTCTGACGGTGGGGGAGTCCTTCGACGCCGTGGCCGGGGACCTGGGCCTCAAGGGCTCGGGTGCACCGAAATGGGACGGCATCGACGTCGGCAGCCCCTTCGACTACCCGCGCCAGGGGATCCTCTACATGGCGAAGCACCTGGACAAGCCGGGGCGCCAGCTCTCCGAGGGGATGCTGCAGGAGATCCAGGACCTGCTCGAGGCCTCCGGCGGCGGAGCCCTGGGCCTGTTCTCCTCGCGGCGAGCCGCCGAGGAGGCCGCCGAGGTGGTGCGCGAGCGCACCGGGCTGACGATCCTGTGCCAGGGCGAGTCCACGCTCTCCGCACTCGTCTCGCAGTTCGCCGAGGAGCCGGACACCTCGCTGTTCGGGACCATGGGGCTGTGGCAGGGCGTCGACGTCCCCGGCGACTCGTGCCGCCTGGTGCTGATCGACCGCATCCCGTTCCCGCGCCCGGATGATCCCCTGTCCACCGCTCGCACGCGGGCCGTGGCCGAGAGCGGGGGCAACGGATTCATGGCGATCTCGGCCACCCACGCGGCTGTGCGCCTGGCACAGGGAGCCGGGCGGCTGATCCGCTCCACGCGCGATCGCGGCGTGGTGGCGGTGCTGGATTCGCGGATCGCCACGGCGCGCTACGGCGGGTTTCTGCGCGCGAGCCTGCCTCCCCTGTGGACGACGACCGATCGGAAGACGGTCGTCTCCGCCCTGGAGAGGCTGCACGGCCGGGACTGAGCCGGTCCGGGCGGCGCTGAGCCGTGCCCCCAGGGTCATCCGAGCACCGACTTCTCCGGTGCGCCGCCGCAGCGGGGTCGGATCTCAGAGGCTGCGCAGCACCGAGACGACCTTGCCCATCACCGTGGCGTGATCGCCCAGGATCGGCTCGTACTGGGAGTTCTGCGGCAGCAGCCAGGTGTGGCCGTCGCGCTGGCGGAAGGTCTTGACCGTGGCCTCGTCGTCGAGCAGGGCGGCGACGATCTCGCCGTTCTCGGCGGTGGCCTGGGCCCGGACCACAACCCAGTCGCCGTCGCAGATGGCGGCGTCGATCATGGAGTCTCCGGAGACCCGCAGCATGAACAGCTCCCCGTGGCCGGTGAGCTGGCGCGGCAGCGCCATGCGGTCCTCGATCTGCTGCTCGGCGGTGATCGGGGCGCCGGCGGCGATCCGACCCACGAGCGGCACGAAGGAGACGTCCGCGGAGCCGACCGACGGGACCGCCGGGAGGTCGTCGTCCCTCTCGCGGGTCGGGGCCTCGGCGGAACCCGAGCCCTCGCCGGCGACGGAGGCGGTCTCTGGCTCCGGATCGCCGAGAAGGTGCAGGGGGACCAGGACCTCGAGGGCGCGCGGGCGCTTGGGATCGCGGCGCAAGTAGCCCTGCCGCTCGAGCTGATTGAGCTGATGGGTCACGCTCGACAGCGACTTCAGGCCCACCAGGTCGCCGATCTCGCGCATGGACGGCGGGTAGCCGTGGGCGGCGACGGCGCGCTGGATGACCTCCAGGATGGTGCGCTGGCGAGGGGTCAGCCCCTTGCGCCGCGAGGACTCAAAGCCCGCAGATCGGGCGGTCCCGCCTGAGCTGCGCTGCGTGCGACCGGTGCCGCTGGCTGCCATGTCCGTCCTCGTCTTCCCTTGATGGGCGCATGCGCAGCGCCGGGTGCGCTGCGTACCGGGTCTCGACGGCTGCCCGGTGCGCTCGCGCTGCACCGTCCGCCTTGTGCTGTCTGACCGGTTGCGTTGACTCATCCGCGAACTTCCGCCAGGGGATGTTCACCGGTCGTCCGACCTGCACGGACCTTTCGGATGAGGTTACGTGAGCCGGACGTCACCTTCAAACATCTGTTCGATCGTGTCTCGACACGAGTCGTACGCAGGTGCTAGAAATGTTCGAAAGAGGTTCGAACACGTATTCGAGGATCGGCCAAAGTCGATCGCCAGTGGGTGCGGGGTTCGAACACGGAGGCGGCCACCACCCGCCCCGGTTGTCATCATCCGTCCCTCGGCTCCAAGGAGTGCATCCCATGTCCGTGATCAGCTCAGCTGTCCTGTCGCATTCGCCCTCCAGCGGCAGCATCCCCCTGGTCGGCGCCCTGCGCAGCGGGGGCCGGGCCTTCACCCAGGAGCTCTCCGCGGCCGTGCCGGCCCTGCGCCGGCGCCCGCGGACTCGGATCGCGGAAGCGGACGGGCGCCGCCCTTCCCTGCGTGTCATCGCGGGCGGTCGTGCCGATCTTCCGCGCACCCGGCCTCTGCCCGCGGTGGAGCCCTCTGTGGCCGCTGCTTCCGAGCCGACCCCTTCTGCGCCCCTGAAGCTGACCCGCCGTGGGCGGCTCCTGCTGATCGGCCTGCCGACCATGCTGGGCGTGCTGGCGGCTGCCGCGCTGCTGGTCGTGCTGATCGCACCGTCCCAGGTGAGCGCCGGTACCGAGCCGGCCCAGGGGCCCGGGGTCGAATCCGTGACCGTTCAGCCCGGCCAGAGCCTCTGGGAGGTCGCACAGCAGGCTGAGCCGCAGCGCGACACCCGTGACGTCGTCCTGCAGATCGTCGAGCTCAACGATCTCGACTCCGCCCAGGTCTCGCCGGGGCAGCGGGTGCTGGTCCCTGCGGCATGACGGAGCCGGTGCGGGCCTGGGGCATCCGATCGATGCTCCATGCCGCGCCGAGGACTCGTAGACTGTCCCGGTGACTTCTCAGAGCCCGACACCCAGCACCGAGGGCGCCTCGCGGGCCGAACGGCTCGCCTCGCTGCCCCTGCGCAGCGATCTGCGCGGCAAGTCGCCGTACGGAGCCCCGCAGATCGACGTTCCCATCGCCCTGAACACCAACGAGAACACGCATCCGGTGCCGCAGGACGTCCAGGACGCCATCGTCGCCGAGGTCTCGCAGGTCGTGGGCACCCTCAATCGCTATCCGGACCGCGAGTTCACGCAGCTGCGCCGGGAGCTGGCCGAGTACCTGGGCCACGGCCTGGGAGAGGACAACCTCTGGGCCGCCAATGGTTCGAATGAGATCCTCCAGCAGCTGATGCAGGCCTTCGGTGGCCCTGGTCGGCGCGTGCTGGCCTTCGTGCCTTCCTATTCCATGTATCCGCTGCTCGCGGCGGGCACCAACTCGGAGTTCATCCCCGGAACGCGCGCAGAGGACTTCACGCTCAGTGCCGACTCTGCCGCCGCCCAGGTCCGCGAGCACCGGCCGAGCATCGTGCTGCTGTGCTCGCCCAACAACCCCACGGGTACCGCCCTGGAGGACGACGTCGTCGATGCCGTCTATCGCGCCGGTGAGGAGTCGAACACCGTGGTGGTGGTCGATGAGGCCTATGCCGAGTTCTCCCGCTTCCCGGAGCGCACGGCGCTGCGCCTGCTCGCGGATCGCCCGCGCCTGATCGTCAGCCGCACCATGTCCAAGGCCTTCGCCCTGGCCGGTGCGCGGATCGGCTATTTCGCCGCCGCCCCGGAGATCGCCGACGCCGTGCGCCTGGTGCGCCTGCCGTATCACCTCTCCGCCGTGACCCAGGCGACTGCGCTGGCCGCGCTGCGTCATCGCACCACGCTGCTCGCCGACGTTGCCGAGATCCGCATGCAGCGCGACCGGATCGTCGATGAGCTCAAGCGGCTGGAGCTGGATCCGGCGGAGTCGGACTCCAACTTCGTGTTCTTCGGCGGCGGCATCGAGGCCCCCGCGCTGTGGCAGGACCTGCTGGATCGAGGTGTCCTGATCCGCGACGTCGGCATCCCCGGGCACCTGCGCGTCACCGCCGGCACCGAGGAGGAGACCACCGCGTTCCTCGATGGCATCCGAGCGCACCTCGAGGGCACTGCTCCCGCCGATCAGGACCCCGCAGCCCGCTGAACAGCACGCCGCCGACGTCAGAGAGCGTCGGCCCGGCACTGAAACCCCATCCCGCCGCAGGAGGCCCCACCGTGAGCGATCAGCCCACCACCGCAGCGACCGACAGCCCCCGCACCGCCTCGCTTGAGCGCGTCACCTCGGAGTCCAGCATCCGCGTCGAGCTGAACCTGGACGGCGCCGGCCAGCACTCGATCTCGACCAGCGTGCCGTTCTACGACCACATGCTCACGGCGCTGTCCAAGCACTCGCTGATCGACCTGACGGTCCAGGCCACCGGCGACACCCACATCGACGTCCACCACGTCGTGGAGGACACCGCGATCGTGATCGGCGAGTGCCTGCGCACCGCCCTCGGCGACAAGCGCGGGATCGCACGCTTCGGCGAGGCCTCCGTGCCGCTGGACGAGGCCCTGGCCCACGCCGTCGTCGACGTCTCCGGGCGACCGTACTGCGTGCATGCCGGCGAGCCCGAAGGCCAGCAGTACCACCTGATCGGCGGGCACTTCACCGGCTCCATGACCCAGCACGTCTTCGAGTCGCTGACCCACCACGCCGGGATCTGCCTGCACATGGAGCTGGTGCGCGGACGGGATCCGCACCACATCGTCGAGGCCCAGTTCAAGGCGCTGGCGCGCGCGCTGCGCGCCGCCGTCGAGCCGGACCCGCGCGTCACCGGCATCCCCTCGACCAAGGGCGCGCTGTGATCCGCCGCCCGGAGGACGGGATCGATGAGAAGGGCCGCACGATTCCCGCACCGCACACCGTGGGGGAGCCGGTGCCGGAGGCGCCGGCCTCGGCTGCGCCGTCGGTCGTCGTGCTCGACTACGGAGCGGGCAACGTCCGCTCGGCCGTGCGTGCGCTCGAGGAGGCCGGGGCCCGTGTCCTGCTGACCCGGGACCCCGATCTGGTCCTGGGCGCCGACGGCCTCCTGGTCCCCGGCGTGGGCGCGTTCCAGGCTGTGGCCGACGGCCTGCGTGAGATCGGCGCGGTGCGCCTGATCGAGCGCCGCCTGATGGGCGGACGCCCCGTGCTGGGCATCTGTGTCGGCCTGCAGGTGCTGTTCGACCGCGGTGTCGAGCACGGCGTGGAGACCGAGGGGCTCGCGCAGTGGCCCGGTGTCGTCGAGCGGCTACAGGCCCCGGTCGTGCCCCACATGGGCTGGAACACGGTCGAGCCGCCGGAGTCCACGGTGCTGTTCCGCGGAGTGGTCGAGGAACGGTTCTACTTCGTGCACTCCTACGGCGTGCAGCGCTGGGACTTCGAGCAGAACAGCGAGCACATGCTCCCGCCGCAGGTCACCTGGTCGCGCCATGGCGGGCCGTTCATCGCCGCCGTGGAGAACGGTCCGCTGTCGGCCACGCAGTTCCACCCGGAGAAGTCGGGCCGGGCCGGGATCCAGCTGCTGCGCAACTGGCTGGAGACCCTTCCCCGCACGGGGCGACTGGACGCCGCTCTGGCCGAGCACGAGACCCAGGCCGAAGCATGAGCTGGGCGGTCATCGTCATGGCGCTGGGAGCCTTCCTGGCCGGAGGCACCTATTCGTTCCACAAGCAGGGCTTCCCGCGCTACACCGTCGTGATCATGGGCGTCTGCGCAGCGGCCCTGATCATCTACGGCGCCTTCGCCTGGTACACCGGCAGCCGCAGCTGAGCCTGCGCCCCGCAGACACCCGAGATCGACCTGAGGAGAGCAATGACCGAGAACACGCACCCCGCCGAGCAGACCGGCCCGCGCCTGGAGCTGCTGCCCGCGGTGGATGTCCGCGCAGGCCAGGCCGTTCGCCTCGTGCAGGGCGAGTCCGGCTCCGAGACCGGCTACGGCGACCCGCTCGAGGCCGCTCAGGCCTGGCAGGACGCAGGTGCCGAGTGGCTGCATCTGGTCGATCTCGACGCCGCCTTCGGCACGGGGGACAACATCGACGTCCTCACTCGCGTGGCCCAGTCTCTGTCGCTGAAGGTCGAGATGTCCGGCGGCATCCGCGACGACACCTCCCTCGAGCGCGCGCTGTCGCTCGAGCCGGCCCGGATCAACCTGGGCACCGCAGCCCTCGAGGACCCCGAGTGGACTCGTCGGGTCATCGCCGAGCATGGCGACGTCATCGCCGTGGGCTTGGATGTGCGCGGCACCACGCTGGCCGCTCGCGGCTGGACCCAGGAGGGCGGGGATCTCTGGGAGGTGCTCGAGCGATTGGAGGCCGACGGCTGCTCCCGCTACGTGGTCACCGACGTCACCAAGGACGGCACGCTGAAGGGCCCGAACGTCGAGCTGCTGCAGCAGGTGGCCGAGCGCACGGGCAAGCCTGTCGTGGCCTCCGGCGGCATCGCCTCGCTCGAGGACATCGCTGCGCTGCGCCGCCTGGTCGGCTCGGGCGTGGAGGGCGCCATCATGGGCAAGGCCCTCTATGCCGGGCGCTTCACGCTCGAGCAGGCCCTGGACGTCGCGGGACGCCCGGGGTCCTGATCCGGTGAGCGACTCCCAGCCGCACGACTACCGCCAGAAGCCCTCCGGACCGGCGCGCGAGCTGCCCGCGCACATCCAGGCGCAGCTGCGCTCGGCCGGTGGGGAGACCGACACCGGGGGACAGCCCTGGAAGGGCCGGGATCTGGAGCACGGCCACGGCCATCTCTTCCCGGGCGATACCGGCGAGGTCGACACCGCACTGGGCTCGGCGCTGGCCGCGCGCTCACGCGGGGAGGCGGACGAGGCTCAGGTCGTCGCCGCACTGGCCGCCGCCCGGATCTTCGTCCCCGTGGTCGCCGAGGTCTCCGCCAGCACGCTCACCGACGACGGACTGGTGGCCGACAAGGAGGCGGACATGGCCCTGGTGCGGCTGAGCTCGCGCGGCGGCCGCAGCGTGCAGCCGGTCTTCGGCTCGGAGACAGATCTCACCCAGTGGCACCGCCAGGCGCGGCCGGTGGCAGCCGACGCCCGTCGCGCAGCGCTGGCCGCGGTCCAGGACAGCGCCCAGATGCTCGTGCTGAATCCCGGTGCCGCAGCGCCGTTCGTGGTGCGCCGCCCCGCTCTGTGGGCCATCGCTCAGGGACTCGCGTGGACCCCGAGCTACGACTCCCGGGAGGTCTCGCGCGCGGTGCTCGACGCAGCGCTCGGACTTCCCGGCGTGGCGGGAGCCCACGTGCGCCGAGGTCGGGGTGTGGACACCCCGCTCGAGGGCGGAGGGACGGTTCCCGGCGGCGGAGAGGGCCCGGAGCTCACCGCCGTGCTCGAGCTGCTGCCGGGTCTG
The DNA here is from genome assembly GCF_025149945.1 of Kocuria sp. p3-SID1428. Classification (GTDB taxonomy): domain Bacteria; phylum Actinomycetota; class Actinomycetes; order Actinomycetales; family Micrococcaceae; genus Kocuria. The sequence continues at coordinate 27,994 of NZ_JALXVH010000019.1, forward strand.
GATCAGCGACAGCTCGACGGCCTGGTGCAGGCCTTCCAGGACCGGCTCTCCCAGCACACCGTAATCGCGGAGCGGGTCGACAGCCTCGAGGTCTCGCTGGAGACCCTCGAGGTCTGAGGCGGCCGCAGCGACCCGTCAGGCGTAGACGGGTCCGGTGAACTTCTCGCCGGGGCCCTGCCCGGGCTTGTCCGGGTAGACAGAGGCCTCGCGGAAGGCCAGCTGCAGGGTGCGCAGGCCGTCGCGCAGCGGTCCGGCGTGCTGCGAACCGATCTCCGGGGCTGCGGCGGTGACGAAGCCGGCCAGCGCCGTGATGAGCCTGCGGGCCTCGTCGAGGTCCTTGAGCGCCTCGGCATCCGGGCCTTCGGCCAGGCCGCACTTCACGGCGGCGGCGGACATGAGGTGCACGGCAGAAGTCGTGATGACCTCGATGGCGGGGACCTCGGCGATGTCCCGCACCTGCTGGGAGACGGCATCCAGGGTCTCCTGGCTCAGCGGGCTGCCCGCGTGCTGGGACTCGGCATGGTCGTGGCCGTCGTGCTGCGGCCGTGCGTGCTCCGGGGCGCTCTGCTCGGCCGAAGCGGGGGCGTCGTCGTCCGGGGCGCCGTCGAAGCGGAAGGTGCTCTGAGAAGTCATGCCCACAGCCTAAGTGCACCCGGCGGTCACTCACGTCGGCGAGACCGGTCCCGCTGCCTGAGCTCCGCATCCCCATCCTCCCGATCGACGGGCCGATTCCTCACGTCTGCCCCATCGACTGGCCCATTCCTCACCGTCTCAGCGCTGAACCGGGGAGGATGAGGCCGGTCGATGCGGAACCGGTGAGGTTCCGGCCGGTCGATGGCTGAAGGGATCGTGCTCGGTTCCCCGGGGAGTCGAGACGGGATCGACCGAGAGCGCCGCGCAGCCCCATTGCCCTGTCTCGACAGCGGGTTTTGGTGTATGCTGTTCCGCAGTGTGCAAGTGGAGGCGACTCCCACCCGCGCGGACCGCGATCCTGAGGATCGACCGGGTCTCCGGGTCAAGATGACGCAGCAGCGTCCGCGCCGCGCAGGTCACCTGTTCTCGGCGGCCCCGTTCACTCGGGGGACCGGTGCTTCCGGTCGTGACGCCTCAGCCTCCGCTTGCCCTGGGCAGCGGAGGCTTTTTCGTTGCCATCCGCACCAGGGTGCGGAGCTCGAGCACGGCTCGGGATCCGTCGCCGCAGATCGCCGGATCAGACCGGCACGACTATCTCAGGAGCAGAGCATCAGCGATCCACGCATCAATGAGAAGATTCGCGTCCCCGAGGTCCGCCTTGTCGGGCCGGCGGGCGAGCAGGTCGGCATCGTCCGCGTCGAGGACGCCATGCGACTGGCCCGTGAATCCGATTTGGATCTGGTTGAGGTCGCCCCCACCGCCAAGCCGCCCGTCGCCAAGCTGATGGACTTCGGCAAGTACAAGTACGAGGCGGCGATGAAGGCGCGCGAGTCGCGCAAGAATCAGTCGAACACGAGCCTCAAGGAGGTTCGGTTCCGCCTGAAGATCGATGACCACGACTACGACACCAAGGTCGGGCACGCCAAGCGCTTCCTGTCAGAGGGCGACAAGGTCAAGGCCATGATCCAGTTCCGCGGCCGCGAGCAGTCGCGCCCGGAGATGGGCGTCCGCCTGCTCGGCAAGCTGGCCGAGGACCTGGAGGAGTTCGGCCAGGTCGAGTCCAGCCCGCGCCAGGACGGCCGCAACATGGTCATGGTCCTCGGGCCGCTGAAGACCAAGTCGGAGGCCAAGTCGGCTGCCCGCCGCGCCAAGGAGGCCGAGTCCGATGAGGACAGCCGCCTTCCCTCGAAGGTGAAGTCCTCCCGCCGTGATCGCGAGCGCGATGCACGCGAGTCCGGCGCTCCGGCCACCGGCGATGCCGAGAACCCGCTGCCCGTGGGCGGCAGCTCGATCGGGGAGTCCATCCCCGAGGAGCTGCGTGCGCTGGCCTCGGCCAAGTTCGAGGTGCCGGAGGGTGCTCCGCCCCTGAAGGTCTCCGAGGACCAGCCGCCCGTCGTGCTGCCCAAGGAGGACAAGCGCGAGCCGCGCGGCGGCGGTCGCGGACGCCAGGGCGGGGGACCCCGCTCGAACGATCGCGGCGGTCGTCCCTCCGGCGGGTCGGGGCGGCCCTCCTCGGCTCGCCCGGAGTCCGGATCGTCCTCGCGCCCCAGCGGCGGCGGGCGTCCGTCGTCGTCGGGCCCGCGCAGCGGCTCGGATTCGTCGCGGCCTCCGCGTTCGAGCTCCGGCACGCCGCGTCCTGCCTCGGCTCCGCAGCGCTCCGGGCAGGGCGGCTCGCCTCGCCCGGCAGGCGGTGCGGGCCGACCGGCGCCGCGCCCGTCGGGAGGCCCGACCCCCGGCTCTGCTCCCAGGCCCGCCCCCAAGCCGGGAACGGCGCCCAAGCCGGGCGGCGGACCCAAGCCGGGCGGAGCGCCCAAGCCGGGGCAGTGACCCCGCTGGACTGACATGAAAGCTTCGACCCGATCCCGCAGGACGGGATCGGGTCGGTGACCGCGGAGTCGTCGGCTCACCCAGTCGACGACCCAGACCAGGCCGCCCTCGAGGCGGCGCACCGCGACAGCGGTGAGACCGACAGCAAGGAGACGGCCCACCATGCCGAAGATGAAGACCCACTCGGGTGCCAAGAAGCGCTTCAAGATCACGGGTTCGGGCAAGGTCAAGCGCCAGCAGGCCAACCGCCGCCACTACCTGGAGCACAAGTCCTCGCGCCTGACCCGTCGCCTCGCCGGCGACAAGATCGTGGCCCCGGGCGATGCCAAGGTCGTCAAGAAGATGCTCGGCCGCTGAAGCGGCTCCAGCACTTCGCAAGCACTTGCGCTGACGGCTCTGCCGCAGCACCCCTGAACACCGAGCGACCCCTGGCCACGACCGGGAAGAGTCGCTCCCGCACCGAAGGAGCACACACGTGGCACGTGTGAAGAGGGCGCTCAACGCCCAGAAGAAGCGTCGTACGACCCTGGAGATGGCCTCCGGCTACCGCGGCCAGCGCTCGCGCCTGTACCGCAAGGCCAAGGAGCAGGTCCTCCACTCGTACACCTACAACTACGATCACCGCCGCACCCGCAAGGGCGACTTCCGCCGGCTGTGGATCCAGCGCATCAACGCTGCCGCGCGCGCTCAGGGCCTGACCTACAACCGCTTCATCCAGGGCCTGAAGGCCGCTGAGGTCGAGGTCGATCGCCGCATGCTGGCCGAGCTGGCCGTCAACGACGCCCCCGCGTTCAACGCGCTCGTCGAGATCGCCAAGAAGAACCTGCCCGCGGACACCTCCGCTCCGCGCTCCGACGCGGCCTGATCGCGTCTCGAGCGTGAGCATCGCGCAGCGCCTCGCCGACTCCGCGCTGATCAATCCCGGTTCCGACCGGGTGCGATCGGTCGCGGGACTGGCGAGGCGCTCTGCGCGTTCCAGGGCGGGGCGATTCCTCGCAGAAGGGCCGCAGTGCGTCCGCGAGGCCCTGCGCGCGCACCTGGGGGAGTTCGACGCCCTCGTGCCGTCTGCCCGCGACGGGGTGATCGATGCCCTCTACATCACCGAGCACGCGCTGGGTCGCCATCCGGATATCGACCAGCTCGTGGAGCGCGTGCTCCAGTCCGAGGGGTCCCCGCGGGTCTTCGTGCGCCTGGTCTCCGATGAGGTCCTGGCGGCCATGTCGGATGCCGAGCACCCGCAGGGCGTGCTGGCCGTGTGCCGGATCTCAGAGCCGCGCTGGGCCCAGGTCGCTGAGCGCCGTCCGCGCCTGGTCGCGATCATGTGCCGCGTGCAGGATCCCGGCAACGCCGGTACCGTGCTGCGCGCCGCGGATGCCGCAGGGGCGGACGCCGTGGTGCTCACTGCTGGATCGGTCGATCTGCACAATCCCAAGGTGGTCCGCTCGACCGCCGGGTCCCTGTTCCACCTGCCGGTGCTCACGGGTCTGGACCCGGACGAGCTCATCGGCTTCGCGGGCAGCGATGCCGAGGGCGCAGATCTGCAGATCCTGGCCGCCGACGGCTACGGCGCCCTGGACCTGGATGCGCTGCAGGACGCCTCGGCCACCGGTCGCGAGGCGCCCGCCGAGCTGTCGCGGCCCACGGCATGGCTGTTCGGCAATGAGGCGCAGGGGCTCTCCGAGCAGGAGAAGGCCCTGGCTTCCCACCGCGTGGCGGTGCCTCTGCACGGGGCCGCCGAGTCCCTCAACGTGGGGACCGCCGCCACCCTGTGCCTCTACGCCTCCGCCCGCGCCCAGCGCCGCATCGACAGGGACGGGGCATGAGCCTCCCGCACGACGACGAGCGGTCTTTCCGCACCCAGGTCGTCGCCGCCGCGCTGCTGGATGATCCGCAGCGGCCTCAGCGGCTGCTCGCAGCCCAGCGGGCCTATCCCGAGTCCCTGCGCGGGCTGTGGGAGCTGCCCGGAGGCAAGCAGGAGCCGGGGGAGACGGCGCAGGAGGCGCTGCACCGGGAGTGCCGCGAGGAGCTGGGCGTGCGGATCCGCCTGCTCCACGAGATCCCCGGCCCGCACCGGCAGGGCTGGCCGCTCAGCGAGACCGCCGCTATGCGGGTGTGGACGGCCGTCGTCGTCGGGACTGCGGAGGACGACGCCCCGGATGCCCCGGAGGCCGAGCCGGGCACGACGCACGCGGCGGGGCCCGAGGCGGCCGTCGGCGCTCTGGGCACGGGCCGCCAGCCCGAGGGCGCGGATCACCTCGAGCTGCGCTGGGTCCGCATCGGCGCGCAGCCGGTGGAGGGCTTCCCGGAGGCCGAGTCGCTGCCGTGGATCCCGGCGGACCTGCCGATCCTTGACGGCATCCGGCGCCACCTTGACGGCTGAATCGGCGCCGACCGCGCCTCATCCACAGGCCGCGCGCTCCGGGACGGGCGATGGCCCGTCGGGGACTAGACTTGCACCGCCCGCGCGCTGGCGCTGGGCCCATGAACCGCACCCGAGAGCGAAGGCACCTGTCGCACATGTCTGAGAGCACACCGGGGGGCGGGCCTCAGCAGGCGCCCTCTGCCGCAGCCCAGGCCGAGACCCCGAACGGTCAGGCCGAGACCCCGACCGTCGCGGAATTCGACCCCACGGATGAGCAGGCCGTCGGCCGCGCCGTGGACGAGGCCCTGACCGCCGTCGAGGCGGCTGCGGATCTCGACGAGCTCAAGGCGGTGCGCCTGGCCCACGCCGGCGACCGCTCGCCCCTGGCGCTGGCGAACCGGAGCATCGGCTCCCTCGAGAAGTCCCAGAAGGCCGCCGCGGGCAAGCTCATGGGCCAGGCGCGCGGCCGCGTGAACAAGGCCCTGTCCCAGCGCACCGAGGTCCTGGAGGCCGAGCGCGCCGAGCGCATCCTGGTCGAGGAGGCCGTGGACGTCACCGCCGCCGGGAGCCGTCGGCGTCTGGGCGGTCGTCATCCGCTCAGCGCCATGATGGAGACCGCGCAGGACATCTTCGTGGGCATGGGCTGGGAGGTGGCCGACGGCCCCGAGGTCGAGTCCGAGTGGTTCAACTTCGACTCCCTGAACTTCAAGCCGGACCACCCTGCCCGCGAGCTGCAGGACACGTTCTTCGTGGACCCGCCGGAGGCGCACCTGGTCCTGCGCACGCACACCTCTCCCGTGCAGATGCGCGCCCTGCTCTCGCGCGAGCTGCCCGTCTACGTGGTGGCTCCGGGCCGGGTGTTCCGCACCGATGAGCTCGACGCCACCCACACCCCCGTCTTCCACCAGGTCGAGGGCCTGGCCGTGGACAGGGGCCTGACCATGGCGGATCTGAAAGGCACGCTCGAGCACTTCGCGCGGCAGATGTTCGGCCCGGAGGCCCGCATCCGCCTGCGCCCCAACTTCTTCCCGTTCACGGAGCCGTCCGCCGAGATGGACGTGTGGCACCCGCAGGCACAGGGCGGCCCGCGCTGGATCGAGTGGGGCGGCTGCGGCATGGTCCACCCCAACGTGCTGCGCGCCGCCGGCGTGGATCCCGAGCTCTACTCGGGCTTCGCCTTCGGCATGGGCATCGAGCGCACGCTGATGTTCCGCAACGGGGTCCCCGACATGCACGACATGGTCGAGGGCGATATCCGATTCAGCCAGCACTTCGGAATGGAGGTCTGAGATGCGGGTTCCGCTGTCCTGGCTGCGCGAGTTCGCGCCGCTGCCCGAGGAAGCCACCGCCGAGCAGCTGCTGGAGACCATGGTCTCCGTCGGCTTCGAGGAGGAGGAGGTCATCCGTCCCGGGGACGAGCTCTCCGGGCCCATCGTGGTGGGTCAGGTCCTGTCACGGGAGCCCGAGAAGCACTCCAACGGCAAGACCGTGAACTGGTGCTTGGTGCGGGTGGTGCCCGAGGGTCAGGAGCAGACCCTGACCGGCAAGGGGATCGACCCCTCCGGCGTGCAGGGCATCGTGTGCGGCGCGCACAACTTCGAGGTCGGCGACAAGGTCGTGGTGACCCTGCCCGGGGCGGTGCTGCCCGGTGACTTCCGCATCAGCCCGCGCAAGACCTACGGCCACACCTCAGCGGGAATGATCGCCTCCGCGCGCGAGCTGGGCATCGGCGATGACCACGACGGCATCCTGGTGCTCGGCGATCTGGGCCTGGACCCGCAGCCCGGCACGGACGTGCGCGAGCTGCTGCACCTGGATGAGTCGGCCGCCGATCTCAACGTCACCCCGGATCGCGGTTATGCGCTGTCCATGCGCGGAATGGCCCGCGAGTACTGCCACGCGGTGGGGGCCTCCTTCGCGGATCCGGTCATCGCCCTGGCCGAGGCCGCTCCCGAGCCGACCGAGTCCGCCGTGCCCGTCGTGCTGGCCGATGAGTCGCCGATCCACGGCGAGGAGGGCTGCAGCCGGTTCGTCACCCGGGTGGTGCGCGGGATCGATCCGAGCCGGCCCACACCGGTGTGGATGGCGGCGCGCCTGCGCCTGGCGGGGGTGCGCTCGATCAGCCTGCCCGTGGACATCTCGAACTACGTGATGCTGGAGCTCGGCCAGCCGCTGCACTTCTACGACCTCTCCCGGGTCGCCGAGTCGATCACGGTGCGCCGGGCGCGGCAGGGGGAGCGGCTCACGACTCTCGACGGCAAGGACCGGGGGCTGGATCCCGAGGACCTGCTGATCGCGGATGCCACCGGGCCCATCGGCCTGGCGGGGACCATGGGCGGCGAGTTCGCCGAGGTCGGCGATCAGACGGTCGACGTCCTGGTCGAGGCCGCGCGCTTCGACCCGGTCTCGATCGCGCGCACCGCTCGGCGCCACCGGCTGTCCTCGGAGGCCTCGCGGCGCTTCGAGCGCGGGGTGGATCCGCAGCTGCAGGCCGCGGCCGCCGAGCGCGCCGTCGAGCTGCTCGTCGAGCTGGCCGGCGGCACCGCCGGTCCCGAGGTCGGCGATGTCCGCACCGAAGACCAGCCCGTCCAGGAGCCCATCCGCCTGCGCGCGGACTACCCTGCCCGCCGGGTGGGCGTGGACTACTCCTCCGAGCGCGTGGAGTCCCTGCTCGAGGAGATCGGCTGCACGCTCGAGACGCTGAGCCCGGCGGCCGAGGTCGCTGCCGAGCCGAGCGCCGATCTGGAGGACGGCTGGCTCGTCACCCCGCCGAGCTGGCGTCCCGATCTGGTCGCAGCCGAGGACCTGGCGGAGGAGATCGCTCGGCTGGACGGCTACGACCGCATCCCGTCGCGGCTGCCTGTCGCACCTCCCGGGCGCGGGCTGAGCACCGAGCAGGTCGGCCGACGCCGCGTCCTGGACGCGCTGGCCGCCGCCGGTCTCACCGAGGTGCTGTCCTACCCGTTCGTCGCACCCGCGGACAATGAGCTGTGGGCCGTCCCCGAGGCGGGGACCCCGGTGGCCTCGGTCCGCCTGGCCAATCCGATCTCAGAGGCACGGGGTGTCCTGCGGGCCTCGCTGATCCCGGGGATGCTCGAGATCCTGCACCGCAACCGCTCCCGCGGCTTCCGCGATCTGCAGCTCTTCGAATCCGGCTTGGTCTTCCGTCCGAACGATCAGCTCGGCACCGCCGGCATCCCGCCGGTCGGGCAGCTGCCCTCCGCACAGACCCTCGAGGACCTGCGCGGCGGCATCCCGCAGCAGCCGCGCCATCTGGCCGCGGTCTTCGCCGGCGACGACGCCCTGCCCGCTCCGGGGCTCGACGCGCGGTCGCTGGGCTGGCAGGACGCCCTCGATACCGCTCGGCTGGTCGGCGACGTCCTGGGCGTGCAGCTCACGCTCGAGCAGGGCCGCCATCAGGCCTTCCACCCGGGCCGTACCGCTGTGCTGCGCGTGCCCTCGGGAGATGTGGTCGGCACGGCCGGTGAGCTGCACCCGCAGCTGGTCGCCCAGCAGGGCCTGCCCGAGCGCACCAGCGCTCTGGAGCTGGACCTCTCGGCGATCCAGGCGGCGCGCACCGGCGTTGTCACCGCGCAGATCCTCAGTGTGCAGACCCCGGCCACGCAGGACGTCGCGCTCGTTGTCGATGCCTCGCTGCCGGCCTCCGAGCTGCTGTCCACCGTCCGCGAGGGTGCCGGCGATCTGGTGGAGGATGTCCGCGTCTTCGACGTCTACCAGGGCGAGCACATCGAGGCCGGCAAGAAGTCCGTGGCTCTGGCCATGCGCTTCCGGGCGCCGGATCGCACGCTGACCGCCGAGGAGGCCTCCCAGGCCCGCACGGCTGCCGTGGAGCTGGCCGAATCCCGCCACGGCGCCGCCCTGCGCGGTTGAGATCCCCGCGGGGGCTCCGCGTGCCGCCCGGCGCCGGGGCCCCGCTCACCCCATTTTCGAGAGCCCCGCAGCAGATGAGAACCACCCCGCAGCCGGCCCCCGTCGGCGGGGGAGGAGAAGATTCATGAGCACTGAGCACACCCCCGATCCCTTCGCCGGGGAGTCCCAGGGCAGCCGTCGGCTGCGGGAGAACGGTCGCCGCGGCGACGGCGCCTCCAGCGCGTTCCGCGATGCCTTCTCCCTGCGCGGGGGAACGGATGCCGATCCCGACGGCGACCCGCTCGAGGACCTCGGCGCGGGCGATCGCGAGGAGACGGAGGAAGCAGGTGCCACCTGGCCTCCGGTGATCGCGGTCGTGCTGGGCATCGTCCTGGCCCTGGTGCTGGCGATCAGCTCGTACTCGTCCTTCCAGCGCGCGGAGCAGCTGCAGGGCTGGGCCAATGAGACGTGGGCGGTCACGGGCACCTACACCGACATGACGCACGACCTGCACGCGGAGTCCTTCAATCCCAAGTACGCGATCACGCTGCCGGAGGACGAGGAGATCTCGGCCCAGCGCTTCGACAGCGGCCTGAAGGACCTCTACACACCGGAGCCCGGCGAGTCCGTCGAGGTCCGCGGCCAGGGCCGTGGCACCTCCGTGGACGACTTCGACCAGGAGGTCGATGTCCTGCTCGGCGTCCAGGACGGGGAGCTTCAGGTCCTGGCCACGGACGACGCCGGCTCGCTCGGCGGCGGCATCACGGATCAGTCCGTGTCCGCCCAGAAGCTGCGAGGCGGGCTGCTGGCCGCGGCATCCGTGCTGGTGCTGGGCCTGGGCATCGCCGGGGGAGTCATCCTGCGCCGGCGCAGCCTGCGCTGAGACCGCCGGGAGCAGAGCAACGGGGCCGGGACGAGCGCGCGATCGCCCCGGCCCCGTCGTCGTGCGGAGGAGTCTTCAGAGGCTCAGCAGCAGCTTCCCCTGGGTCTTGCGCGAGGCGAGATCGCGGTGCGCCTGGGCGGCGTCGTCGAGGGAGTAGGTGCCGCCCACGCGGATCCGCAGGCCGTCGTCGATGGCCTCGAACATCTCGCGTGCGCGCCACTGCCGCTCCTGCTCGGTGTGCATGTAGGCGTTGAGCGACGGACGGGTCACGTACAGCGAGCCCATGGCGTTGAGGCGCTGCAGGTCGAACGGCGGGACCTGGCCGGACGAGCCGCCGAAGAGCACGACCGTGCCGCGCAGGTGGACTGCGGCCAGGGACTCGTCGAAGGTCGCCTTGCCCACCGAGTCGTAGACCACGTCGGCGCCGCGGCCGTCGGTGATCCGCTCGACGGCATCGGCGAAGCCGTCGTAGGGCAGCACGTGATCCGCGCCCAGGGAGCGCGCCGTGTCGGCCTTCTCCTGGCTGGAGGTCAGTCCGATCACCGTGGCGCCCTGGCGCTTCATGAGCTGGATGGCCACCCCACCCACACCGCCGGCGGCCGCGGTGATCACCGCGGTGGTCTCCGGGCCGACCGGGAAGGTCGAGCGCGTCAGGTAGTGCGCCGTGAAGCCCTGCAGGGGCAGGGCGCCGGCGGCGTCGTCGGAGACGGAATCGGGCACCACGACCACGCGATCGGCGTCGACCACGAACTTCTCGGCATAGGTGGCCCGGCCCTGTGAGGTGGTGATCCGCTGCCCGACCTGCAGGGACTCCACGCCCTCGCCCAAGGCGATGATCTCGCCGCAGCCCTCGGTGCCCGGGGTGAAGGGCAGCTCGACGTCGTAGACGCCCTCGCGCTGATAGGTCTCGATGAAGTTGACCCCGGTGCGGCGGGTGCGCACCAGGACCTCTCCGGGTCCCGGGACCGGATCCTCGACCTCGCTGACGGTGAGGACCTCCGGGCCGCCGGTCTGCGTGATGGTGATGGCGCGCATGCTGGTCTCCTTCATCTCGGATCGGTGCATCCTGACTGCCGAGTCTAGCTCTCCACGCCACCCCGAATGCATAAATATCGACAGACCTGCATAATCTTGCGTAGAGTGTTCGCATGACCTTCACCGCAGCAGTCTCAGGAGCCAGCGGCTACGCCGGGGGAGAGGTGCTTCGTCTGCTGATGCAGCATCCCCAGGTGGAGATCGGCGCCGTCGCGGCGCACTCCAGCGCCGGTCAGCGGCTGGGCTTGCTGCAGCCGCACCTGCACGGGCTGGCCGATCGGATCATCACGGACTCGAGCCTCGAGCAGCTGGCCGGGCACGACATCGTCGTGCTCGCCCTGCCTCACGGCGCCTCGGCGGAGATCGCCGCCCAGCTGCCCGAGTCGACCATCGTGATCGACGCCGCGGCCGATCACCGGCTCGAATCCGCCGAGGCGTGGGAGCAGTTCTACGGCAGCGACCACGCCGGGACCTGGCCGTACGGGCTGCCCGAGATGATGGTGGCCCCGGACGGCACCCGTCAGCGCTCGCGGCTGGCGAAGGCGAGCCGCATCGCGATCCCCGGGTGCTATCCCACCGGCTCGCAGCTGGCCCTGGCGCCGCTGGCGGCAGCGGGGCAGATCGAGTTGCAGGACATCGTGATCGTGGCGGCCTCCGGGACCTCGGGCGCCGGCAGGTCGCTGAAGCCGCACCTGCTGGGCGCGGAGGTCATGGGCGGCATGTCGCCCTACGGCGTGGGCGGCGTGCACCGGCACACCCCGGAGATCGAGCAGGGGCTGGGCTGGGCCTCGGGCCGCGACGACGTCGCCGTCTCGTTCACCCCCACCCTGGCGCCCATGCCGCGCGGCATCCTCACGACCGCCACGGCCCGGGCCGCCCAGGGCGCGGACGCGCAGTCCGTGCGGAGGGCACTCGAGGAGGCCTACCAGGACGAGCCCTTCATCCACCTGCTGCCCGAGGGGCAGTGGCCCACCACCCAGGCCGTCCTGGGCTCCAACCACGTCCAGATCCAGGTGGCGCTCGACCCCCGCGTGGGGCGCGTGATCGTCAGCTGCGCGCTGGACAACCTCGTCAAAGGCACGGCAGGCGGAGCCGTGCAGTCCATGAACATCGCCCTGGGCCTGCCCGAGCAGACCGGGCTGACCCAGCAGGGAGTCGCACCGTGAGCACCGTCCACCCCTCCCAGGACCCGGCAGCCGGGCTGAGCGTCGACACCTCCCGCGGCGTCACCGCAGCCGCTGGATTCCGCGCCGGCGGCGTGACCGCCGGGTTCAAGGCCTCCGGCGGCGACGACCTGGCCGTCGTGATCAACGACGGCCCCAGCGCGGCCGCCGCCGCCGTGTTCACGTCGAACCGCGTGGCCGCGGCCCCCGTCCACTGGTCGCGCCAGGTCGTCGCCGACGGCGGCGCTCGCGCGGTGATCCTCAACTCCGGCGGCGCCAACGCCTGCACCGGCCCGCAGGGCTTCCAGGCCGCGCACGAGACCGCCGACCTGGTCGCCCAGGCCCTGGGCATCGGCGCCGGCGATGTCCTCGTGTGCTCCACCGGACTGATCGGCGTGCAGCTGCCCATGGAGGTCATGCGCGCCGGCATCCCCGACGTCCTGGCCGATGCCTCGGCAGACGGCGACGCCGGTCTGCGCGCGGCCCGGGCGATCATGACCACCGACACCGTGCCCAAGCAGGCCGCGCACACGAGCCCCGAGGGCTGGTCCGTGGGCGGGATGGCCAAGGGCGCCGGGATGCTCGCCCCTGGCCTGGCCACCATGCTCGTGGTGCTCACCACCGACGCCGAGGTCGCCTCTGAGGTCCTGCAGCGCAGCCTGCGCGAGGCCTGTGCGGCGACCTTCGACCGCGCCGATTCGGATGGCTGCATGTCGACCAACGACACCGTGACCCTGATGGCCTCGGGCGCCTCCGGCGTCAGCGCCGAGGAGCTCGAGCTGACCCGCGCGCTCACCGCGGTGTGCCACAGCCTGGCCCAGCAGCTGATCACCGATGCCGAGGGCGCGGCCCACGACATCACCATCACCACGGCGGGCGCAGCCTCCGTGGCCCAGGCCGAGGCCGTTTCGCGCACGGTGGCCCGCTCCAACCTGTTCAAGACCGCGATCTTCGGCAACGACCCCAACTGGGGCCGGGTTCTCTCGGCCGTGGGCACCACCGACGCCGAGTTCGACCCGGATGAGCTCGACGTCTCCATCAACGGCGTCATGGTCTGCCGCGCCGGGATGATCGGCGATCCCCGCGAGGGCGTGGACCTGGCCTCCTCGCGGAAGGTCGAGGTCGTCGTCGACCTGAAGGCCGGACCCCACGAGGCCACGATCTGGACCAACGACCTGACCCACGACTACGTCGAGGAGAACTCGGCGTACTCGTCCTGAGCCCGCTGATCCGCTGAACCCTTCCAGGAGAGAGCCGATGACCGCACCGAACGACCGCATCACCGCCGCGCGCGCCAAGGCTGGCGTGCTCATGGAGGCGCTGCCGTGGATCAGCCGCTTCTCCGGGGCGGTCATGGTGTTCAAGTACGGCGGCAACGCCATGGTCTCGGAGCCGCTGCGCCAGGCCTTCGCCGCGGACATGGTCTTCCTGCGGGAGGTCGGGATCTGCCCCGTCGTCGTGCACGGCGGCGGCCCGCAGATCAACCGCATGCTCGAGCGCGTGGGGATCGACTCCGAGTTCCGCGGCGGGCTGCGCGTGACCTCCAAGGAGGCCATCGACGTCATCCGCATGGTGCTCACCGGACAGGTCCAGCGCGAGCTCGTCTCCCTGCTCAACGCGACCGGCCCGTACGCGGTGGGGATCTCGGGGGAGGATGCCTCCCTGCTCAACGCGGTGCGCCGCGGGACGGTCGTCGACGGCGAGGAGGTCGATCTGGGCCATGTGGGCGAGATCGTCTCCGTGAACCCCGAGCCGCTGCGCGAGCTGATCCAGGCCGGGCGCATTCCAGTGGTCTCGTCGATCTCCCCGGAGGTCGACGCCGAGGGCCGCTTCACCGGCGAGGTGCTCAACATCAATGCCGATACCGCCGCCGCCGCGGTCGCCGTGGCGCTGAGGGCGGAGAAGCTCGTGGCGCTGACCGATATCGAGGGCCTCTACTCCGACTGGCCGGATCGCAGCTCGCTGATCTCCTCGCTGACCGACTCCGAGCTGCGGGAGCTGCTGCCCTCGCTGCAGTCCGGGATGATCCCCAAGATGGAGGCGGCGCTGACCGCCGTCGAGGGCGGTGTCCCGCGGGCCACGATCGTCGACGGCCGCGAGGCCCACTCGGTGCTGCTCGAGATCTTCACCGACGAGGGCATCGGCACCGAGGTGCGCCCCGACGGCACCGTCCCGGCGGCCGATCGGCCACTGCGCCGGTCTCCGGAGATGGTCGGGGTGGCCACCGCGGAGATCGACCGGGTCGTGCTCGGCGCCGGCACGGGGAGGCACCCCACAGGCGAGGAGGACGCCCAGGGCGGCGCGATCGACGACAGCACGGAAAGCACCACGGAGGAGGCGCGATGAGCGCTCAGCACACGGACCAGGACACCGCAGGGCAGGAGCTGCTCGAGCAGTACGGGCAGCACCTGCTCAACGTCTTCGGCGCGCCTCAGGCGGTGCTCGTGCGCGGACAGGGTGCCGAGGTCTGGGATGCCGACGGCAACCGGCTGCTGGATCTGCTCGGAGGGATTGCGGTCAACTCGCTGGGCCACGCCCACCCGGCCTGGGTGCGCGCGGTCGGTGAGCAGGCCGCGACCCTGGGGCACATCTCCAACTTCTTCACCTCTCCGCAACAGATCGAGCTGGCCCGCAAGCTGCTCGAGCTGGCCGAAGCGCCCGAGGGCTCGCGGGTCTTCTTCGCGAATTCGGGCTCGGAGGCCAATGAGGCCGCCTTCAAGCTCGCCCGCCGTCAGGGCCGCGAGGTCCTCGGACCGCACGGCCCGCGCTCGCGGATCCTGGCGCTCGAGGACTCCTTCCATGGACGCACGGTCGGCTCGCTGGCCATGACCGCCAAGAAGGCCTACCGGGAGCCGTTCGAGCCGCTGCCCTCCGGCGTGGAGCACATCGCCCCCACGATCGAGGCGCTCGAGGCCGCCGTCGACGACACCGTCAGCGCCCTGATCGTGGAGCCCGTGCGCGGTGAGGCCGGTGTGCGCCCGCTGCCGCAGGGCTGGCTGCGCCGCGCCCGCGAGCTGACCCGCGAGCACGGGGCCCTGCTGATCGTGGACGAGGTCCAGACGGGCATCGGGCGCACCGGTCGGTGGTTCGCCGCTTCCGAGGAGCTCTCCGGCGCCGAGGCTCCCGATGCCATGACCCTGGCCAAGGGCCTGGGCGGAGGATTTCCGATCGGGGCCATGCTCACCTTCGGCGAGCACGCCTCCGGGCTGCTCGAGCCCGGTCAGCACGGCACCACGTTCGGCGGCAATCCGCTGGCTACCGCTGCGGGCCTGGCCACGCTCACGACGATCGAGGACGAGCAGATCCTGCAGAACGTCCGTTCGGTGGGCCAGCATCTGGCCGACGGACTGCGCGCGATCGACGGCGTCGCCGAGGTCCGCGCCCACGGGCTGCTGATCGGCATCGACCTCGAGCCGATCGATCGTTCGGCATCGCAGACCGCCGCTCTGGCCCCGGCCGTCGTGGCGGCGGCCCGCCGCGCGGGATTCATCGTCAATGCCCCGGGGCCGCTCACGCTGCGCCTGGCCCCGCCGCTGATCCTCAGCGCAGAGCAGGCCGACGAGCTGCTCGAGGCGCTGCCCTCCATCCTCGACGCGGCCCGCGAGGCCGTGCTCAGCGCTCCGGGCGCCTGAGCCTTCCGCCTCCGCCCGTCGGCCCCACCTTCCTTCCGAGAGGACGCCTCATGCCACGCCACTTCCTTCGCGACACGGATCTGAGCCCCGCCGAGCAGGCGGAGGTCCTGGACCTGGCCCTCGAGCTCAAGGCCGACCGGTGGCGCCATCGCGCGCTGGCGGGGCCGCAGACCGCGACCGTCATCTTCGACAAGACCTCCACCCGCACGCGCTACTCGTTCGCCACGGGCATCGCGGATCTCGGGGGATCGCCCCTGGTCGTGAATCCGGGGGAGGCGCAGCTGGGGGTCAAGGAGTCGGTCTCGGACACCGCCCGGGTCATCTCCCGGATGGTGGGGCTGATCGTGTGGCGGACGTACGACCAGGCCGGTCTCGAGGAGATGGCGCAGCACTCCCACGTCCCGGTGATCAACGCGCTGTCGGACGAGTACCACCCGTGCCAGATCCTGGCCGACCTGCTCACGATCCGCGAGCACTTCGGCGAGCTGGCCGGGCGCAGCTTCGCGTACCTGGGCGATGCCGCGAACAACATGGCCAACTCGTACCTGCTGGGGATGGCCACCGCGGGCATGCACGTGCGCGTCGCGGGCCCTGCCGACTACCTGCCGGAGGAGTCGATCGTGGCGCAGGCGCGCGAGCTCGCCGAGCTCACGGGCGGCTCGGTGCTCGTGACCGAGGACCCCGCGCACGCGCTCGCCGAGGCCGATGTGGTCTGCACCGACACCTGGGTCTCCATGGGCCAGGAGGACCAGAAGGACGCGCGCGCCGAGGTCTTCCGCCCGTACTCGATCGACACCGCGGCCATGGACCAGGCCGCCCCCGAGGCCGTGTTCATGCACTGCCTGCCGGCCTACCGCGGCAGCGAGGTCTCGGCCGAGGTCATCGACGGCCCGCGCTCGCTGGTCTTCCAGGAGGCCGAGAATCGGCTGCACGCCCAGAAGGCGCTGATGGTCTGGCTGCTGGCAGCCTCGGGGCAGTACAGCCTCGAGACGGGCGAGATCACCCTGCCGGAGCTGGGCTGATGAGCATCCCGGCCACCAAGATCGCCCGCCAGGCGCGCATCGTCGCCCTGGTCAGCTCGGGCTCCGTGCACTCGCAGGCCGAGCTCGCCGAGCTGCTGGCCCGCGACGACCTGCAGGTCACGCAGGCCACGCTCTCGCGCGATCTCGTCGAGGTCGGGGCGGTGCGCGTGCGGGACTCGTCGGGCTCGCTGGTCTACGCCGTGCCGCCGGCCTCCGGCGAGGTCGCGGGACCGGACGGCTCCGCCGGACCCGACGCCCGCCTTGCCGGTGTGTGCCGAGAGCTGCTGGTCACCGCCGAGTCCTCCGGCAACCTCGTCATGCTCAAGACCCCGCCGGGGGCCGCGCAGTACTTCGCCTCGATCATCGATCAGGCGGCGGTGCCGCTCGTGCTGGGTACCATCGCCGGGGACGATTCGATCATGGTCGTCAGCCGCGACCCCTCCGGGGGCGGCGAGCTGGCGGAGCACTTCCTGCGGCTGGCGGGAGGCGACTGAGGCGCGCACGCGCCCGGATCCGGATCGGACCTGCACCTCCTCACGCACCGAGCCGGGCCGTCGGGCCCGCTCCCGCGTCCGGCGACGGACGCACCGAGCCGGAAGGCCCCCAGAAGTGACGAACCTCGCGACACTGCTCACCGACTCCGCCCGCCGAGCCCCCGAGTCCCCGGCCCTGCGCCTGGGGGAGCTGAGCCTCAGCTACGGGCAGCTCGACGCGCTGTCCGCGGCGTTCGCCCAGCGGCTGCACGAGGCAGGTGTGGGCGTGGGGGATCGTGTCGCCCTCGTGGCGCCCAACGCGCCGCAGATGCCGGTCGCGTACTACGCCATCCTGCGCCTGGGCGCCGTCGTCGTCCCGCTCAGCCCGCTGCTCAGCGCTCGCGAGCTGACCGCTCTGTTCCGCACGGCCGAGCTCAGCGCGGTCGTCGTCCACGACGCGGTGAGCGCACCTGCCGAGCAGGCCTGCGCCGAGCTCGAGCCGTCGGTCCCCCTGTTCCTGCTGGATCAGCAGACCCTCGCCGCGCCGTCGAGAGACCTCGAGGTCCGGGAGCCGGTCGAGCGCGCCGCCGACGACCTCGCGGTGCTGCTGTTCACCTCCGGGACTACCGGCGAGCCCAAGGGCGCCGCCCTGACGCACGACAACGTCACCTCGAACGCGTGGATGACCACCCGCATGTTCAGCTACGTGCCCGAGGACGTGATCCTGGGGGCGCTGCCGTTCTTCCACGTCTTCGGCCAGACGGTGTGCCTGAACGCCCCGGTAGCGGTCGGAGCCTGCATCAGCCTGGTCCCGTCGTTCCAGCCGCGCGCTGTGCTGCAGCAGCTGGGCGAGCACGGGGTGACCCGCGTGATCGGCGTGCCGTCCATGCACATGGCGCTGTGCCAGGTCCAGGCCCGCCAGCCGCTCGAGCTGCCGAGCCTGGATTCGGCGCTCTCCGGCGGAGCGGCCCTGCCGGTCGAGGTCCTGCGCCGGTTCGAGCAGCTGTTCGGGATCACTCTCTACGAGGGCTACGGGCTCTCCGAGACCTCGCCCGTCGTCGCGTTCAACCAGCCCGTCCACGAGCGCGTCCCCGGTTCGATCGGCACCCCCGTGGAGGAGGCCCGCGTGGCGATCCTCGACGACGACGGCCGTGAGCTGCCGCGCGGCGAGATCGGGGAGCTGGCGGTGGCCGGTCGCTATGTCATGGCCGGGTACTGGAAGCAGCCCGAGCTCACCGCGGCGGCCTTCGCCGGCGAGTACTTCCGCACCGGGGACATGGCGCGTCAGGACGAGGACGACCGACTCTGGATCGTCGATCGCAAGAAGGACACGATCCTGCGCAACGGATACAACGTGTACCCGCGCGAGATCGAGGAGCTGATCTACGAGCACCCCGGGGTCGAGGAGGCCGCTGTGGTCGGTCGCGGCGGGGCCACCACGGACCAGCAGGTCGTGGCCTGCCTGGTGCTGCGCGAGGGCGCCCAGGAGGCGGAGGTCATCGAGCAGCTGCGCGCCACGATGCGCGAGTCGCTGGCCAGCTACAAGCGCCCGCAGGCCTACAAGGTCTTCGATGCGCTGCCCAAGGGCTCGACCGGCAAGATCCTCAAGCGGGAGATCGACCCCAGCTGATCAGCCGCGGGCCGTCGTCGGGGCTTGCCCGCCTCGCCCGGTCCGGGCCCGACGCCCTGGTGCGGCTGCGCTCAGGCGTGCTCGTCGAGCAGCGGGATCACGTTGGTGCGCCCGAACTCCTCGGCCACCGCCCTGGCGGGCTGGAAGCCGGTGTCCTGGCCGGCCCCGGCCTCGAGCAGGCGTCGGGTGATGGCCTCGTCGCCGCGGAAGACGGCGCAGATCAGGGCGGTGAACCCCATGTCGGAGACGCGCTCGGTGTCGGCGCCGGCCTCGAGCAGCATCGCGACCGTCTCCTCGTGCTGGTGGTAGGCCGCCAGGTTCAGCAGGGTGTCGCCTTTGCCGTTGGTGAGGTTCACCGGAACACCTGCCTCGAGTGCCTGCCGCAGCTGCGCGGTGCCTCCCTCTCGTGCCAGATCGAACATCTGGTTCAGCAGGGCGAGCTCCTCCTCGCTGAGCTGCGGGGCGGTCTGGGGCTGCGCAGCGGGAGATCCCTGCGCGGCGGCTGCGCCCTCGGGATCAGGGGAGGAGGTGCTCGTGCGGTGCTCGGACATGGTGCTCCTTGGCGGGGTCGGGGCGCCGACTGCGAGATGATGGCGGTCAGAGGCCGCGCGCAATCGTGCTCGGGGGATCGGCCACCCAGTATCCCGCCTGACGCCGCGCCCCGGCAATGCATAAATACAACATGCTGTGTATAGTCATGCACAGAAGACCTGCAGCATCGAACCTCTCAAGGAGACACTCATGACCGAGCGCGTCGTACTCGCCTACTCGGGCGGCCTGGACACCTCCGTCGCCATCGGCTGGATCGGGGAGGCCACCGGGGCCGAGGTCGTGGCCGTGGCCGTGGACGTCGGACAGGGCGGCGAGGACCTCGAGGCCATCCGCCAGCGCGCCCTGGACTGCGGCGCGGTGGAGGCCGTCGTCGCCGATGCCCGCGACGAGTTCGCCGAGCAGTACTGCATGCCGGCCCTGAAGGCCAACGGCCTCTACATGGACTCCTACCCGCTGGTCTCGGCCGTCTCGCGCCCCGTGATCGTCAAGCACCTGGTGGATGCTGCCAAGCAGTTCGGCGCCACGACCGTCGCCCACGGCTGCACCGGCAAGGGCAACGACCAGGTCCGCTTCGAGGTCGGCATCCAGACCCTGGGCCCGGACC
Source organism: Kocuria sp. p3-SID1428 (assembly GCF_025149945.1). GTDB lineage: Bacteria > Actinomycetota > Actinomycetes > Actinomycetales > Micrococcaceae > Kocuria. Next base: position 47,680 of record NZ_JALXVH010000019.1, read on the forward strand.
TCAAGTGCATCGCCCCGGTGCGGGACCTCGCGCTGACCCGCGAGAAGGCGATCGACTACGCCGAGCGCAACGACCTGCCGATCGTGACGACCAAGAAGAACCCCTTCTCGATCGACCAGAACGTGTGGGGCCGCGCCATCGAGACCGGCTTCCTCGAGGACATCTGGAACGGCCCCACCAAGGACGTCTACGACTACACGGACGATCCCGCCTTCCCGCCGGCGCCCGATGAGGTCGTCATCGGCTTCGAGCAGGGCATCCCCGTCTCGATCGACGGCCGCCCGGTGACCCCGCTCGAGGCCATCCAGGAGATGAACCGCCGCGCCGGCGCCCAGGGCGTGGGTCGCATCGACATCGTCGAGGACCGCCTGGTGGGCATCAAGTCCCGCGAGATCTACGAGGCCCCCGGCGCCATGGCCCTGATCGCCGCGCACCGGGAGCTCGAGAACGTCACCGTCGAGCGCGAGCAGGCCCGGTTCAAGAAGACCGTCGGCCAGCGCTGGACCGAGCTGGTCTACGACGGCCAGTGGTTCTCCCCGCTGAAGAAGTCTCTGGACTCCTTCATCGACGACACCCAGCGCTACGTCAACGGCGACATCCGCATGACCCTGCACGCCGGCAAGGCCACCGTCACCGGCCGTCGCTCGGAGACCGCGCTGTACGACTTCAACCTGGCGACCTACGACGAGGGCGACTCCTTCGATCAGTCCCAGGCGCGCGGCTTCATCGAGCTGTTCGGCATGTCCTCTAAGGTCGCCTCGGCGCGCGATCAGCGCCTGGCCGCAGAGGGCAAGTGACGCTTCGGCTCTGAGCCTCCGGGCTCGTCACGGCGGGCACGGCGGCCCCTCCTCCCTTGACTGCTTCGCTTGACGTCTGCGGGAGGAGGGGCCGCCGCGCCTTCTCCCGTCTGCGACGTGGTCGGCCGGCGTCCGTCGTTCACGGATCCGGACGCGGCTCCCTCCCGACGACGTCGCGAGCAGCCCCGTGTGCAGACCTTCACCGGGGCAAGCCCTGCATGTGCGACCCCTCGGGAGGCTGCGACGACCTGCTTCGGTGACGTGAGGCCGCGAGGCGTCGGGTCGGATCCCGTCAGCGCCATGCGGGAGCTCCCACGCGGTTGGTG
>NZ_JALXVH010000002.1 GCF_025149945.1 Kocuria sp. p3-SID1428
GAAGGACGACGACGGCCGCGCGCCCCGTGGCTGCAGATCAGCTCTCGGCGGTTGCGGTGAGCTGCTGGAGCAGGCGCTGGACGCGGGCGTCGATGTCGTCGCGGATCAGGCGCATGCGCTCCATACCCTCGATCCCGCGCGCGGACGGCTCGTCGGTCTCCCAGGTCTCCAGCCGACCGTCGAGCGGGATCTCGGTGTCGAGCCTGGCCTCGGTGCCCAGCACCACCACGCGGTCGGCGCGGCGCAGGAGGTCGGGGTCGATCGAGCTAGGTCGCCCCTGGGACATGTCCGCACCGAGCTCGGCGACGGCCTCCACGGACTGCGCGTTGAGCTTGCTGCCGGGTTCGGTGCCGGCCGAGCTGACGCGGACGGCCCCCTGGCCTCGGTGGTCCATCAGCGCTGCGGCCATCTGGGACTTGCCGCCGTTGCGGACGCAGACGAAGAGGATCTGGGGTCGGGTGTCGGCGTTCATTGGAATCTCCTGGAGATGGGTCGGTTCAGGCGCGGATGGCCGGCACGGTGGGGTCCCCGGGGAAGAGCCTGCGCCCCGCCCAGAGGCTGACGTACACGAGACCCACCAGCACGGGCACCTCGATCAGCGGGCCGACCACTCCTGCCAGCGCCTGGCCCGAGGTCACGCCGAACGTGCCGATCGACACGGCGATGGCCAGCTCGAAGTTGTTGCCGGCGGCGGTGAAGGCCACCGTCGTCGAATGGGCGTAGTCCAGGCCCGCGGCCCGGGAGGCCAGCAGCGCCAGGGCGAACATGACCACGAAGTAGGCCAGCAGCGGCAGCGCGATCCGCGCGACGTCCCACGGGCTGGAAGTGATCGCCTGACCCTGCAGCGCGAACAGCAGCACGATGGTGAACAGCAGCCCGCGCAGCGCCCAGGGGCTCAGGCGCGGCAGGAGCGACTCCTCGTACCACTGCCGTCCCTTGGCCCGCTCCCCCAGCACGCGCGTGAGGAAGCCGGCGAGCAGCGGGATGCCCAGGAACACGAGCACGCTGAGCACGATCGCCCCGACCGAGAACTCCACAGAGGTCGTCGCCAGGCCCAGCCAGGAGGGCAGGACCTGCAGGTAGAACCAGCCCAGCGCACCGAAGGCGATGACCTGGAAGACGGAGTTGATCGCCACCAGGACCGCTGCGGCCTCGCGGTCGCCGCAGGCCAGGTCGTTCCAGATCAGCACCATGGCGATGCAGCGTGCCAGCCCCACGATGATCAGGCCCGTGCGGTACTCGGGCAGATCGGGCAGCAGCAGCCATGCCAGGGCGAACATCAGCGCCGGGCCCACGATCCAGTTCAGCACCAGCGAGGTCCCCATGAGGCGGGGGTCGGCGGCGATGCGTCGGGTCTCGTCGTAGCGGACCTTGGCCAGCACCGGGTACATCATCACGAGCAGCCCCACCGCGATCGGCAGGGAGACCCCGGCGATCGAGATCGCCTCGAGCGCGGTGTCCAGGCCGGGGATCAGGCGTCCGAGGGCCAGGCCGAGCACCATGGCCAGCAGGATCCACACCGGCAGCCAGCGGTCGGTGAAGGACATGGCCTGCATGACGGGCTGGTCAGGGGCGGTCGTCGTAGCGTCAGCAGCCAAGGAGCGCGGGCCTCTCAGATCGATGGATGTCGATGGGAGGTTACGTCCTCATATCGACGTTCGTCAATGTATTGTGAGGGCATGAGCGCCATCGCACACGAGCAGAACACAGAGGGCACACAGGCCATGGCATCCGGCCAGGAGTGCTGCTCGCTGTCCGCCGGGCCGCTGAGCTCCGCGGACGCCGAGCGCTCCGCTTCCATGTTCAAGGCACTGGGCGATCCCATGCGCCTTCGACTGCTCTCCCACGTGGCCGCGCAGGGCTGCGAGTCCGTGTGCGCCTGCGATCTCACGGAGCCACTGGGGATCAGCCAGCCTACGGTGAGCCATCACATGAAGCGCCTCGTGGAAGCCGGCCTGATCGTCCGGGAGCAGCGGGGCCGCTGGGCGCACTACAGCGTGGTGCCCGAGGCCTTCGCGCGGCTGCGCCAGGTGCTCGACCTGCGCTGAGCGACCCGCGCGCGGCTCAATCCTTCAGCGGGTGCGCGGCCTCGTCGCGCGCCATGCGGAAGGCCAGCCACACGACGACGGCCATCACCGCCGGCACGATCGCTGCGGCGGCGAAGATGGCCTCCACGGGAACCACCGTGGACAGCGGCCCCACGACGGCCATGGACACCGGCATGAGCAACAGCGAGACGAAGAAGTCCAGGCTGGAGACGCGTCCGAGCATCCGCGCCGGCACGCGGCGCTGCAGCAGGGTCCCCCACAGCACCTGGCCGATGCCGTCGGTGGCGCCCACCACGATCACGATCGCGACCAGCACTGCCCAGGACTCGGTGAAGCCCACGAAGAGCAGCGGCAGCGTGCCGAAGCCCCAGGCCACCATGATCCAGGTCAAGTACCGCCGCGGCAGGGGCATCCCGGAGATCACCAGCGCACCGACCGCCGAGGCCGCGCCCGTGACGCCCAGCAGCAGACCGACTTCCGCAGCCCCGCCGCCGAAGGAGTCGCGCACCACGAACGGCAGCAGCACCTCGAGCGGGCCGATGAAGCAGAACACGGTGATCACGGCGAAGATCAGGGTGCCCATCAGCCACGCGGTGCGCCGGACGTAGGAGACGCCGTCCATCATGTCGGCGAGCATGGAACGCAGTCCGCCCGACGGGGCCGCGGCGGGATCGGGCGGAAAGAGGGTGACGGGCTCGTCGTCGCCGGTCTCCCGGTGGTGCTGTGCACCGGTGACCAGCGGATCCGCCGACGGCAGCTGCGGGAGCTGGCCCGTGACCGGATCCGGAACCAGTTCGGGCACGCGCAGACCCAGGATGATCGTCACGGCGACCGCGTAGCAGAGGGCGACCATGGCGAAGCCGGCGGTCGGCGAGAGCGCCGCGGCCAGCAGACCGGCCAGTGCGGGCCCGGCGGCCGTCTGCAGCAGGGGCCGCGCGGAGCCCTCCAGCCCGTTGGCCGCCAGCAGCGCCTCCGCCGGCAGCAGCCGCGGCAGCGAGGCGGAGTACGCCGGATAGAAGATCCCCACGCCCGCGAAGATCAGGAACGACGCCGCCGCCAGCAGCCCCACGCTCAGCATCCCCGTGGCGCTGAGGATCGCGGTGACGGCGGTGACGAGCGTGGAGGAGATCATCACCGTGCGCAGGACCAGGTGCGGAGGGAAGCGGTCGGCCACCACCCCGCCGATCAGCGCGAACATCACCACGCCGACGGCACCGGTGGCCGAGACGACGGACAGCTCGACCGGGGAGCCGCCCTGGGCCATGACCTGGAAGACGATGGTCAGCGCCCAGGTGCCCTGCGCGAGCACCACCGCGAGCATGGCCGCAGCCAGCCGCGGGTAGCCCGCATGGCCGAAGGGCGCCACGGCCCGCCGCGCGGCCCGGGCGGCTCCCGCCAGCCGACGACGCCCGCCCTGGCTCGGTTCGGGCTCAGGCGTGGGCTGCTGCGGCTGATCGGTCGGGGTCATCGCGGGAAGTCTAGATGCTGGTGGTCAGGGGCCGACCGGGCTGCGCGGGGCCGTCCCGAGCCGACTCTGCACTACAGCAGTCCGCGGATCACGAAGACGAACCCCACCACAGCGAGCAGGGCGCCCATCACGCCCATGGGGAGTATGATCCGCGGGCCGCCGCGCGCGATCCCCTTGTTGATGACGTGCTTCTGGACCAGGTAGGCCATGACCACCGACAGGCAGCCGATAGCCAGGAGAGGGACTCCGAACGGGTCGATCATTTTTCCTCAATCACGTGCGACCAGGATTTGCCGAAACTATTTTGAATTGCGTTCATTGCCCATAAAGAAGCCAACAGTTCCGGCGATACCCACAGCACCCAGGGCGATTATTCGCCAGTCGCCGACCACAACACCCGCTACCACCAGGAACACAGACTGCAGCATCCACACCGCAGTTGATCCCGAATATCTTCTCCTGCCCGGATGATTGTGCACTTTCAAACACCCCCCCTTGCGCCCATGCGACCCTCGCGGCGATCCCACCCAAGACAACCCATCAGCCAGCACAACCCACGATAGTCTTGATCAGAATTGCTGCAGTGGCAGCTGCGTCACCTTCGACCCCGCCCTGCCTGTCCTGTCTGTGAACGCTTTTCGACAAAATCGAATATGGCCGTGTACACCAGGACCCCAAACCCTGCTAAGACCCCAAGCCAAAGTTGAGAATAGATGGCGTATGCAATAAATCCCAGCCCGCCAAGCGCCATATATATGGCATTTGTGATGGTTGCGCGCCTCAAGGCTTTGCCGTCTCGACGGAATGCGCCCGCTGCACTCGAGAGCTAGGCGTCGAATATCGATGCGGAACCAACAGTACAGGCATCAGAACCGCCCATCAGAGAAGGAGGGTGCGTCACGATGCCCCCAAGGCGAGGGCTCACAGGATCTGACCCAGTGGACAGTCAACGCCCGTGGAAGAGGTTTGACCACGAAGGTGGGAGACAGGTCTCACTGAGCGCCCTTCACAACCCCCAGAAATTCCCTGCACCCTTGGGAACGACACAGATATCTGGCGTCAAACGTCAACCCGAGCAGTCCAGAGCGGTGATGCCGAACCGCGTGCTCGCATCATGGCCCGTCACCGAGCAGCCCCGAGCCTCGAGAGACTCGACCACCGTCTGGTGATATTCGTTCGAGTGATAGGAGACGACAGCCGTCCTTCCGCGGACAGGGACTTCCCACGCCATCCATCCCTCCCGGTTGATGCCCCAGAGAGTGTCCGAGGACAGTCGATCCTCCGCGAGCATGGGGTCTTCGATGGGATGGTCCAACGGATACGCGTAGATGAGGCTCCGGTCCACGGCTTCCATGAAGATCACCGATTCGGGGTCGCCCAAGAACTCTGCGGCCGTGCGGTACTCATGGCCGATCTTGGCCTCCGCTTCTTTCTGCCCGACCAGAGAGGGGATGAATCCCACCACCAGCACCCCGATCAAGACCATGCGAAGTGCGCGAGACGGAAGCGTCGTCAGGCTCAGCGCAAGCAGTGCGACGACGACTGGTGCCGCGAAGGCCAGATACCTCTCGGTGTAGAGCTGCATGCCCACGATTCGAGCGAGCAGAAGAGCGACCGCAGGCAAGAGGGCATAGGCCAGGAGCCACCTCGTCAGCCCTCGGTCCCGAGATCGGATAAGCCCGACGATCACGATGACTGCGCTCAGCAGCGCCAGCCACGGGGCCAGGGCGTGGCCGATGCCGCCCCAATGCCCATCGGCGTTCGCCGGGCTGAAGAAGTACTGCGCCGCCATTCTCTGCAGCATCTCGGGAATCCCGCGATTGATCCAGGCGACCTGCTCGCTCTGCGAATAGGCGAGGACGGCCAGCGGGGCGGCTGCGACGCCGACACCAGCAGCCGCCATCAGCGTGTGCAGGCCAGGCTTCCTGCCGGCCAGGACAGCTCTCAGCACGAACAGCGGCACCACGAGCAACGAGTACATGGTGAAGCCGACCGCGAGGATCTGGGCGACTCCGAATCCCAGCAGATCAGCTCTGCGATACCCCCGCAGGTAGTTCTCGAAGCACCACAGCGCCACGACGCAGGCGAGCATGCCCATCGCATAGCCCCGGGCCTCCTGCCCGGCCCACGTCAGGCCCGGGAGTGCCGCAGCGAGAACTGCGGTCAGAACTCCGGAGATCACAGATCGAGAGACGCCCTCCCCTGTCACGGAGACGGCCCATCTCATGGTGGTCCTGGTGAGGAACCCGCTCATGAGAATGAGCGCGATGGCGGAAGGAGTCCGCATGGCCAGTTCGGACGTCCCGAAGACGGCCGCCCACGGGTGCATGAGCACGTAATACAGGGCGTGCACGGCATCGACGTTGCGGAGCATCTGCAGAAGCTCAGGGAAAGGACGAGTCACCGCCGAGATCGTGGCGACTTCGTCGTGCCAGAACTCCGGCTGGGCGATGCCCCAGAAGGCTGTCCCGAAGCTCAGGGCCAGCGCAAGAGCAATGGGCCATCTCGGCAGTCGGTCCGCGGCTCCATTTTTCGACTCAGAGGTCTCTCGCCGATCGCCGTTGTCGGGGGCGGCAGTGCTCGAGAGCATGATCCTCCAAGTCCTCGGGAACGGCGGGGCGGGGGCGACCCCCGCGCAGAACTCTCCGCGAGACCATGGTCATCCAAGCGCCTTCTAGGATATCCCCGTTGCTCCCGCAAGCGGCGAGGACCCGTTCGAGGCCTTGTGCCCGAACTCCGAAGGAGACCGATGTCGAGCACCCTCTGGCGAGCCCCCAGCACGGCCTCGTCGACCCATCCGGGTTCGCGGTGGGTGATGCGAGCCGGGATGGCAGTGATCGCGGTGCTCTTCGCGGCCTATATGTCTGCGATCTACTGGGATGCACCGGGACTGGACATGGAGGTCTACTGGCGGGCGGCGCAGGTCCTACACGGCCTGAACCCCGCGACTGACGAGCTCTATGCCCCGTCGCTGGTGGAGACGCGGAAGTTCGAGCTGCCTTTCACCTACCCTCCATCGGCCGCGCTGCTGTTCTATCCCCTGGGCGGGCTGAGCCTCGAACAGGCATGGCATGTGATGTGCCTCGGCGGCTCGCTGGCGATGGTCGTTCTGGTGTGGCAGGTCCTGCGCCTCGCGCCGTTCTCACGCTCGTGGTTCGGTCTCCGGGTGGTTCCGACTCTCGTGGCGTTCTCCTTGGGCTGCCTGGCCGCCAGCCACCTCTACCCCGTGCGCTTCACGTTCTTCTACGGGCAGATCAACACCCTCCTGGCGGTGCTGATCCTCGCCGATCTCACACGCCAGAGCACCCGTCGCCGTGCCGCGGGCTTCTTGACGGGGCTTGCCGCCGGGCTGAAGATCACGCCGGCCGCCATGGGCCTCGTTCCGCTGGCTCTGCAGCAGTGGCGGACGATCGCCGGCATGGCCGTCGGATTCATGACCACGGTGGTGATTGCCGCCCTCTTCCTGCCCCGACAGGTGTTCTCGTACTTCACCGAGCAGCTGTGGTCCACGGACAGAGTGGGCGATGCCACCCGGCTGTCCAACCAGTCGCTGACGGGGACGCTGTATCAGTGGGGTTTCCCAGAGGCATCCGTCCGCCCCCTGTGGCTGGTGCTGTCTCTGCTGCTGATCATGGCCGGGGGCCTGGCGATCCGTCGTCTCGCCCGCCATGACGACCTGTTCTCGGCCGTGTGCATCGGAGCCATGGTGATGCTGCTCATCTCGCCGATCTCCTGGGAGCACCACTGGGTCTGGGTACTGCCTCTGGCAGCGGCAGTCCTTCCGCATGCCCCCGCCCAGCGCACGCCCGTGGGCTGGGCCGTCTCCCTGGCGCTCTTCGCGGCACTGTGGTTCCTCTTCGCCAACAACCCCGCCCTGATCGCAGCCCACGTTCTCGGAGATCTGAACGCCGACTACTACTTCTACGCGGACAGCCGGCTGCAGGCTGTTGTGGCCACCATGCCTGTGCTGGCCGCGATCACCGCCGCCGCCTGGATCAGCCTGCGTCCGCAGGACGAGGCCCTGCTCCACGACGCGGCTTGATCAGGCTGGCAGTCGTCCTCGCCCCGACGACCGGCAGATACTCATGGCACTCGCCCTGATCCAGGCCGACCTGGATTCCCTGGCCCGGCGCTTGCGGCCGTCCGGTGGGAGCGGCGCCGTCGAAGGCCTCACCCTGACGCTGATGTGGCTGGGCAGCAGACTCGGGATCGCAGGCCGCTGGGCGCTCGGCGCCGGCCTCCTCGCCCACGGTGCGGCTGTCGCTCTTCTGGCCGCCTGGCGGTATCGCGGCAGATCCGCCTGTTTTGAGCTCAATCGCCAGCAGTGGTCCGGTCAGACCGGCTGCCTGGGGTTCCTGGGTCTCCTCGGCGGGCTGTTCGTCGCTCAGACTCTCTCCGGCATCCTGGCCGACTCCGGCGCAGGCTTGCTGCCCCAGATCGGGCTGGCGGTGGTGTTCGACCTGGCCCTGTGGCTCGGGATGCGCGCCCGGACCCGGCGCGCTTCGAGTCCGCGCTGGCCCTGCTGGACAGCCGGCTGATCGTCGTCCGGGAGGACAAGCGGCCCGGTTCCGAGCGTCCTGGTTCCGGGCAGCGGGTGCATTTGAGCTTCCAGGGCGAGCAGGCGATCCTGCATCACCTGGCGCACCTTGAGGAGATGGCGCAGCGCGGCTGAGTCTCAGCGTCCGTCGGGCGCCCCCACCGCCGCCAGGCAGACCTCCCGCGTCACCGGCCAGGCGGGATCGCTGACCTGGATCAGGTCGTTGTGCTGCGCGCCCCACACCAGCTCGATCCGCCCGGCCTGCCCCTGCGAGCGCAGCCGCTCCAGGTACGGCTCGACGGTCTGCACAGGAACCGTCCGATCATCTGTCCCGTGCACCACATGCACGGGGAAGCCCGTGGGCAGCTGCTCCAGCGGCGAGGCCAGCGCGTAGCGCTCGGGCTGCTCCTGGGGCGTCCCGCCCAGCAGGTCCACCACGAACTGATCCTGGTCCTCCTCCACGGCGCGCACCGGATCCAGCACGCCGGCCAGAGAGGTCGCGCTGGCCACGGAGACCTCGCTCTGCGCGGCCAGGGAGGCGAGCAGCTCGGCTGGGCCGTCGTCGCCGGTCGCCGCAGCCGCCCCCAGGGCCCCGGACAGTGCCCCTGCCGCCCAGACCGCCAGGTGCCCGCCGGCGCTGTGCCCGACCAGGTGGATCCGCTGCGGATCCGGGATGAAGGGAGCGTGCTCGCTGAGGCGGGCCACCCCCTGCACACCGGTCAGCGCATCCGCGAACGTCCCCGGCCACCCGCCCGGGGACGGCGTCCCGCGATAGGCCGGCAGCCACACGGCCACGCCGTAGCGCGCCAGGTCGCGGGCCGCGCCCAGGACGTAGTCCCAGCTCGACGCCTCCCGCCATCCCCCGCCGTGGAAGAAGACGATCACGGGCAGCCGCTCCCGCCCCCATGCCCGGCGCTGCGGCAGGACGAGATGCCCGTACTGACCCCGATCCGGAGAGCCCCAGACGATCACGCCGACGTCGTCCCAGCCTCTGGCCCGGGCGCGCCCGGCGACCACGAGCGACTGCGCCTTCCCCGGGCGCACCAGGGTGCTCGCTGCCAGGCCGGCGACGGCCGCGGCCGAGAGGCCGGCACCGCGCAGCAGCAGCCGCCGCGAAATCCGGGCGCTCACGCGGAGCCGGGGGGAATCTGCTCGAGCAGAGCCTGGCGCGCCCGGAACCAGGGCTCGCCGTGGACATCGGCCCACGAGTCATGATCGGCGTCGTCCATGATCACGAGCCGTCCGGAGTTGCCGGTCTCCTCGTGGCGCTGCACGTAGTTGCGGATCGTGGACTCCGGGACGGTCATGTCATTGCGCCCGTGCAGGACGTTCACGGCCCGATCCAGCGGCAGCTGATCGATCGGCGAGGCCATCTCGTAGCGCTGCGGATCCTCCTCCGGTTCCGCGCCGCTGAGCAGCGCGCGCACCACCCAGCCCCGCTGCGAGCGCTCGGCGAGCTCGAGGTCATAGACCCCGGCCATCGCGGTGGCGGAGCGGGCGATGACTCGGCAGTCGGCCCCGGGGGCGCCCTCGGCGAGCCGGTCGCGTCCCAGCGCCCACGCGGCCAGGTGCCCGCCGGCACTGTGACCCAGCATGTGGACCTGCTCCAGATCCGGGGTGAACTCCCCCGGCTCGCCGAGCTCTGCGACGTAGTCGATGGCATCCGAGACGTCGTCAAAGGTCTCCGGCCAGCCGCCGGGGCTGTCCTCGCCGTCGATCCCGCGGTAGGTGGGCACCCACACGGCCACACCCCAGCTCGCCAGGTCCCATGCCAGATCGGCCATATAGGAGGGATCGGAGGCGTCGTTCCAGGAGCCGCCGTGCAGCATCACGACCACGGGATGAGTGGGGCGCGAGGAGCCGTCGCCCCAGGCCCCCGGGTCGGGCACGAGCAGCCAGCCGGTCTGGCGCTTCTCATCCGCGCCCCAGGTGTGGCGGCCGCGGTCCACGGGCTCGCCCGCAGGCTCGCGCACCGCGGGGTCGCTCCACTGCTGTGCGCGCTGGTGGCCCACCGGGGTGGAGACGGTTGCCCCCACGCCGATGGCCAGGGCCAGGCCTCCGGCCGTCTGCAGCAGACGACGTCGGCGGATCGCCTCCGGCGCTGCGGCCCTCTCGGCGCGCTCCTGGAGCCGACGGCGCTCCTGCTCTGCTGCCAGCTTGCGCGTCTCTCGCCTGGATCCCGGTTCGGGGCGCGGCTGCTGCGCGCCGTTCACGACCCGCGGACCACGGGACGCAGGGCGGGGTCCTCGGTCTCGCGCCCCCACTCGGACCAGGAGCCGTCGTAGATCGTGAGGTCGCGGTCCTCCCACCCGGCGGCCACGGCCGCGAGCGCCCCGACGCAGGCGGAGACGCCCGAGCCGCAGCTGAAGGCCACGGGGCCTCTCCCGCCCAGGCGCTGCTGAAGCAGGTCGTCCAGCTCGGCGGGCGGCAGCAGGTGCCCGCCGGGGGCCAGGTCGCTGAACGGCAGGCTCACGGCGCCGGGCATGTGACCGGCGCGCAGCCCGGGACGCGGCTCGGGGACGGTGCCGGCGAAGCGCTCGGCGGAGCGGGCGTCGGCCACCGTGCCGTCGTGCTCGGCCAGGCGACGGGCGACGTCGTCGGCATCCGTGAAGGCGCGCGGATCCAGCTGCACGCGCGGAGCGGCGACGGGTTCGGGGCTGTCGTCGAGAGGACCCTCCGGGCGGCCCGAGGCGATCCAGGCGGGCAGGCCACCGTCGAGCACGTAGGGCGTGCCGACCCCGGCGGCGCGCAGCATCCACCAGGCGCGAGCCGAGGAGAACAGGCCCTGGCGGTCGTAGGCGACCACCACGGTCTCGTCGCCGATCCCCAGCTCGCCCAGGCGCTGCGCGAAGTCGTCGGCGCCGAGCATGGTGTGCGGGATGTCGGCCTCCTGATCGGACAGCGGGCCGTCCAGATCGAAGCGACGCGCACCCGGGATACCGGTGGCGGCACCGCGCTCGCCCATGATCGAGGCGTCGACGACCACGACGTCGTCCAGGTGATCGGCCAGCCAGTCGGCGTCGACGACGGGGCCCTGCGGGAGTTGCTCGGAGCGCGCGGTGTCCATGTCCGGCATCTTCGCACTCCCGCCCGTCCAGCACAGCGGCGCAGGCCGCACTGGAGGCGGATCGACCCGAAAGGGACTACAGCAGAGCCCGCGCGCCGCGGCGCACGGCGTCCTCCAGCTGAGCCAGGGCCGGAAGCGCCGTGGACCAGCGCTGCAGGTGCAGGCTCACCGCCTCCGGGTGGAGGCCGGGAACGGGCAGCAGCGGGGTGTCGGCGGCGGCGAAGGGGGCGCCGGGCAGCTGGAGCCGCGGCACCATGCCCCATCCGATGCCGTCGGCGATCGCTCGCACGAAGGCCTCCGCCGAGGGCACCCGGTGCTCGGGCGGGCGGCCCGTGATGCCGGCCCGGTGCAGCGCCGCGGACTGGAGGTCGTCCTTGTCGTCGTAGACCACCACGGGGAGACGGGCGAGGTCAGGCTGCGGTCCCGCGTGCTCCAGCAGCGAGGCCGCCGCGCGGGGTTCGTAGACCATGGCGCCCAGGGGGATCGTGCGGCAGCCGGTGACCGGAGCCGAGGACGTGGTGATCGCCGCCGCCACCTCGCCGGCCAGCAGGAGCCGGCGGGAGTGGTCTTGGTCCTCGGCGCGCAGTCGCACGCTGATCCCGGTGCCGGGTGCGGCCAACTCCGCCAGGACAGGGCGGAACCAGGTGGCCAGCGAGTCCGCGTTGACCGCGACGTCCAGCGGCGTGGACTCGGCCTGATCCATGCCGAGCTCGACCCGGGCGGCGTCATGCAGGGACAGCACCTGCCGGGCCATCCGCAGCACGGCCTCCCCGGGATCGGTGGGACGCACCGGGGCGGTGCGGCGCAGCAGCACGCGGCCCGTCTGAGACTCCAGGGCCTTGATCCGCTGGCTGACCGCCGGCGGGGAGATGCTCAGGCGCTCCGCGGCGCGATCGAAGGCGCCCTCGTCCACGGCCGCCACCAGGGTGCGCAGCTGCTCGATGTCCACTTTTGAATCTCTTATCTGTGTTCAGGATCTTTCGCTGGCCTGAAGGGTAGCTGCGCCGTAGGTTTCCTGGCCATGGACATCTACTTCACCGGCATGCTCACCGGCCTGGCCCTCATCGTGGCCATCGGCGCCCAGAACGCGTTCGTGCTGCGACAGGGCATCCGCCGGGAGCACGTGCTGGTGGTCGTGGCGATCTGCACGGCGGCCGACGCCTTGCTGATCACCGTGGGCACGTTGGGGATCGGCTCGGTCGTGGAGCGGGCTCCGTGGCTGCTCACCGCGCTGCGCTGGGGCGGGGTGGCCTACCTGGTCTGGTTCGCGATCGGCTCGTTCCGCTCGGCCCTGTCTTCCCATTCCCTCACAGCCGACGACGCGGTCGGCCCCGGCGGGTCGCTGCGCAAGGTCGCGCTGACCACCTTGGCGCTGACCTTCCTCAACCCGCACGTCTACCTGGACACCATGGTGATGCTCGGCAACCTGGCCAATCAGCACGGGGACCAGCGCTGGACCTACACGCTGGGCGCGATCACCGGGTCGGTGCTGTGGTTCCCCGCGCTCGGGTTGGGGGCGCGTGCGCTGGCCAAGCCCCTGAACCGCCCCGGCACGTGGCGCGCGGTGGATATCGCGGTGGGCGTGGTCATGCTGCTGGTCGCGCTGCGGCTGGTCGTGGCGGGGTGAGAAGCGGGCTTGTGCTGTCGGATCCTCGGCGCATCCTGCTGATATGGACATGCACTCACCAGCCCCCGGCCGCACCTGGAGCGGCACCGTCTTCTGCGGGGTCAGCCTGGACGGCTTCATCGCGCGGGCGGACGGGGACATCGACTGGCTGGAGGCGCCGGTTCCTGCCGGGCAGGCAGCGCCCTCCGGCTCGGGCGCCGAGGCCGTCCCGGACTTCGAGGCCCTGCTGGCGCGCGTGGACCACCTGGTGATGGGGCGGGCCACCTTCCAGAAGGTCCTGGAGATCGGCTTCTGGCCCTACGACCCCGCCCAGGTCATCGTGCTCAGCTCCACGCTGACCGGCCCGCAGCCCCATGGGGCGCTCGTGGCACCGGACCTGCCTGCCGCCGTTGCGCTGCTGGAAGCGCGCGGTGCCCGCGGCGTCTACTGGGACGGCGGCACCACGATCCAGGCCGCCCTGCGCGCCGACCTGGTGGATGAGCTCGTGGTGACCACGGTGCCCCGGCTGATCGGCGGCGGCATCGCCCTGTTCGGGGCGCTCGAGCACGATCTCCCGCTGCGGCTGCGCGGCAGCAGGGTGCTGGACGGCGGGATGGTGAGCACACGGTACGACGTCGTGCGGGAGGTCTCGTCGGGCTGATCTGCCCGCCGTATCGTGGCCCCGGATCACCGCAGCGGTGCTCCACATGCCCGTCGAGAGGACCCGCCGTGCCCCAGTTCTTCATCTCCGTGAACCACTCCGATGACTTCCAGATGCCCGAGGGCGTCTCCATCGAGCAGCTGCACACGGACGTCATGGCCTTCAACGAGAAAATGGCCGCAGAGCAGCGCATCGTCTTCGTGGGCGCCCTCGAGCAGCCCGCCTCCGATGCCCGCCTGGTGGATGCCACCAGCGGCGAAGCCCTCGTGGCGCAGGAGACGGCCTCCGGTGCGGAGATCCAGCTGGGCGGCTTCTGGATCCTCGAGGCGGCCGACCTGGACGAGGCGCTGAACCTGGGGGCGCAGGCCTCCGCCGCCTGCCAGGGCGCCGTCGAGGTGCGCAAGATGCAGGGCGAGGGCTGAGCCCTGGCTCTCGAGGCTTCGCGGGTCTGCGTGGTCGTCGCCCGGCCGCTGCCTGAGGTGGTGGAAGTGGCCGCAGACCCGCGCCGGCTGCCTGACTGGGCCGCCGGTCTGGCCGGAGCAGAGGTCACGCCGAGCGAGCAGCCCGGGGTCTGGGTCACCGACTCCCCCATGGGCCGCGCCCTGGTGCGCTTCACCGGCGGAGACGACCCCGGTGTGCTCGATCACGAGGTCACGCCGCCGGACGGATCGACCACGCTGAACCGGTTCCGGGCTTCGTCCTGCGCCGGCGGAATCGAGCTCGTGTTCCTGGTGGAGCCCGCTGCCGGCGCCTCGGCGGACGACCTCGCGCGGGATGCCGCCATGGTGCGCGTGGATCTCGAGCGGCTGCGGGAGCTGCTGGAGGGCTGAGATCCTGCCTGAGGGCTAGACCCCGCGTGGCCCTCAGGGCATCCGGCGGAACATGCCGGCGGAGACGTCGTGCCGTTCCTGGAAGCCATGCCGGGCGTACAGCTTCCGACCCGGCGGATCGGCCATGAGCGAGACGTAGGCGTTCGCGGGTGCGCGATCGGTGATCTCCTGCAGCAGCCGGGTCAGGATCGCATCGCCCAGGCCCTGCCGCTGATGCTGCGGGTGCACCGCCATGTCCGTCACCTGGAACATCCAGCCGCCGTCGCCGATCAGACGGCCCATGCCCACGGCTGCTCCTTGGTGCGTGACATGGACGGCGGCCCAGCCGCCTGCGACCGCGATCGCCGCCTGCTCGGGAGTGACCGGCGAGAGCCCAGTCTCCCGACGCAGCATCGCGAAGTCCTCCGCCGACGGCGCGGCCATGTGCAGCTCATATCCGTCCGCAATCTCCATCCCTCCATCCTCTCCTCCCTCGCCGAGTGGATACCCAGTTGCGCTATTCGGGCAGATAGCGCAACTGGGTGTCCACTCGGTGGTGGGGGTGAATGCAGGAGTGTTTCGGTTTGATCACGATCACATCGCGGGACTCGAAAGTGCACTGCTCATCTGGGCACGGTGGGGCTATGGAGACACTTCCTGCGACTCCGAAGGCAGACCGGGTGGCGAATGCGCTGCGCGCCGTGCAGCGGCGATTCCGTCCGGTCTGGTGGCACCGTCTGCCCGAAGGACTCGACACTGACCACCGTGCTCGTGATCGCGGGGCTGGCCGCCATGCTCGTCCTTACGCTGAAGGTCGCCGACCGCAGCTATCACCGCGACCTGGCGAGCATGTGGGCCGACCTGGGCGCCCCTCCCGGCCACGCCGAGGCCGCACCTCCGCTGGACGATCCGCGCACCCTGCAGCTCATGGCGGCCCTGGGCGCCTCCCAGGAGACCCGGGGCTGGGCCTTGCGTGATGACCTCGGGATCAGCGCGGACGAGGCCCTCGAACGGCTCCGGAAGCTCGAGGACTTCGGTCTGATGAAGGGCTACCGGCGGTTCCTCGAGAGCCGTCGGGACGAGGACCGGTGGTATCGGATCACCCCCGTGGGGGACTTCGCCTTGGGCAGTCACCTGGCGGCAACGAGGCAGGACGCCCATGCGTGAGCACATGCCATCCGCCGCGGGAGATGCGTTGACAGCACCGCGCGAGAGCTCGTGGGCTGACGTCGATGTCGCCCTGGAGCAGGCGCAACGGCGGTTGCATCCTCGCTGGTGGGCCAGTTTGCCCGAGGCCGCTCTGCTCCTGGTCGCACTCACCGCCATACTCACCTCCGTTGCCTGGGGATGGCTGATCTTGGTCTGCATCAGCATCCTGATCATCTTCGGACGCATGCGCCCTGCTCTGGTGGGGGCCGAACACCGCTACCCCGCGTATGGCCCGGCCTCCGTCTCGCTCCTTGTGTCGAAGTCCCTCGCGCTGATCTGGATCATCTGGGCCATCTGGAGCGTGCCGGAAGGCCGCCCGCTGGGCACATCCTTCGCGCTGGCACTCCTCACCGTGACTGTCGTCGGAATTCTCGAGCTGCTCACCCAGCGGATGCTGGCCACCTCGATGCCCAGTGCCGGTCGGCGGTGGGCCTCCCTGGCCAGACGACACGAACTGCATCCGGCACTTCGTGACCCGGTTGTCCTGCAGGCCATGGTGATCCTTCACCCCACACGGAAGATGCGAGTGACGCAGCTGGCAGCCGACCTGGAGCTGGACCGTGACCGCGCAGAGGCCGTTGTCGAGGACCTGGCTGGTCAGGGGCTGGTCACGCTCCGGAGGAAGATCGTCGACGGCCCCGACCGTCTCTGGGCGAGTTCCATGGGCCGCGGCCAGACAGTGCTGGAGGCGCACCTGGCAGCCATCCAGAGAGGAACAGAATGACCACCGCTCAGCCCAACCCGTCTCCCGCGCAACGGCTCGGACAGCGGCTCATGCCGGGGCGTTTCGACTTCCTGGTCTTCACCCTGGCGGGGTTCTGGTATCTCCTGGCGAACTGGGCGGGTTCCCCATGGCTCATGGGGGCAGCATCCACCGTCGCGCTGATCGCAGGAGGCCTGGGCCAGTTCCTCCGTCATCGCCGCGACGGCGCGGTGGCGCACCAGCGCTTCGGCATGAATGGCCGGCTGAGCTGGGGGATCGCCGCGATCTGGCTGACAGCCGCTGTCGCCATTTTCGTCTTGGGGGTGGTCTTCGACCCGCAGGAGTGGCCGGCGTGGAGCCGGGCGCGCTGGCCTACGCGGTTGCCTTCGGACTTCTGATCACCGGCCGCCGATGGCTTGCCGCGCGATCTCAGCACATCGCCCAGTCCCCTGGGCCTGCATCCTCACTCCGTGCGGATCCCCGAGGGACCCCCGACGACGTTCTGTGCGATCTGCTGTCCCGCACCCAGATGATGCGCGTCGACGCCCTCATCGGTGGACCTCTCGATCCCACCCGAAGAGCTCTGTCCGCGCCTGGAGTCACTGATGGACGCTGGCGTCGTCGGCCGCAGGATGAAGGACGACGGCCCCGTGGACGACCACCATTGGGTGCATCTGAGCTTCCACGGGGAGCAGCAGCTCACCACCGCCTGACACCTCCGCCGAGTGGACACCCAGTTGCATTGTTCGCCCCGATAGCGCAATTGGGTATCCACTCGGCGGGGTGGGGCGGGCGTAGCGTGGGAGGCATGTCTGAGATGCAGCGAAGTGTCGACGTCGTCGTGATCGGCGGCGGATCCGTGGGCGAGAACGTCGCCCAGTACGCGATCGAGGGCGGACTGTCCGCGGCGATCGTGGAGCACGAGCTGATGGGCGGTGAGTGCTCCTACTACGCATGCATGCCCTCGAAGGCGCTGCTGCGGCCGCTGGACGTCGTCGCGACCGCCTCGCACCTGCCCGGGGTCACCGGGGCGCGCCTGGACGAGGACGCGCTGCTGGCCCGGCGCGACTCCTTCGTCTCCCACTACGACGACGCCGGGCAGGTCTCCTGGGCGGAGCGCGCCGGCGCTGACGTCGTGCGCGGTCACGGCGAGCTGATCGGCGAGCGTCAGGTGCGTGTGCGGGGCGACGACGGCAGCGAGCGGATCGTGCATGCAGAGCAGGCGGTCGTGATCGCCACCGGCAGCGTGGCCGCGATCCCCTCGATCTACGACGGGCTCGGCGCTTGGACCTCGCGCGATGCGACCGGCGTCCGCGAGATCCCGCAGCGCCTGGCGATCGTGGGCGGCGGTGTGGTCGCCTGCGAGGCCGCCGCCTGGATGGCGGGGCTCGGCTCGCAAGTCACCATGCTGGTCCGCGGGGAGACGCTGATGGGCGGCATGGAGCCGTTCGCCGGCGAGCATGTGGCCGAGGGGCTGCGCCGCGCCGGGGTCGAGATCCGCTTCGGGGCCTCCGCCTCCTCGGCCTCCCGGCCCGACGTCCGCGACACCGGCCTCGGCATGATCCACGGCGGTCCGGTCACGCTGGATCTGGGCGACGACCAGCTCGAGGCCGATGAGCTGCTCGTGGCCACCGGGCGCCGGCCGGCGCTGGATGCCGTGGGGCTCGAGGCCGTGGGCCTGAGCGCCGAGGACGTGCTCGAAGGGCGCCTGCCGTCGTGGCTCCACAGCGTGGGCGATGCCTCCGGCGCCGCCATGCTCACCCACACCGGCAAGCACGACGCCCGCGTGCTCGGCTCCCGTCTGGCCGCTGAGGCCGGGACGGCGCCCGCCGAGACGCCCGAGCCCCAGGACGTCCCCGTGCCGCAGGTGGTCTTCACCGACCCGCAGGTCGCCGCCGTGGGATGCACCGAGGCGCAGGCCCGCGAGAGCGGTCTCGATGTCGTGGTCGCGCAGGTGCCGTACGGATCGGCGGCCGGATCGGCGCTGCTGCGCGACGACGTCGACGGCACCGCCCAGCTCGTGGTCGACCGCGGCGCGGGAGTCGTGGTGGGCGCGACGTTCGTGGGCCCGGAGGCCGCCGAGCTGCTGCACGCTGCCACGATCGCGATCGTGGGCCGGGTTCCGGTGTCCCTGCTGCGCCATGCCGTCCCGGCCTACCCCACGGTCTCGGAGCTGTGGCTGCGTCTGCTGGAGCAGCTCCCCCGCGACCTCCGCTGACCCCAGCCCCGCCCACCCCGCCCCCTCCTCGCCGAGTGGGGGCGGGGCGCAGTGTGGGCTCATGCGTGAATGAGACGTGAACGGGACATGATCCCTCCGCACGGCTGACAGAAAACCACGACAACCCCACACGAAACCACATGCCCTCCTCGTAGCGTGAAGGCATGAACAGGAACTCGAAACTCACCGTCGTCGGCGCCGGAGCCGTCGGGTCCAGCGTGGCCTACGCCTGCATGATCCGCGGCTCCGCCCGCCACATCGCCCTCTACGACATCGCCGCCGAGAAGACCGAGGCCGAGGTGCTCGACCTCGCCCACGGCAGCCAGTTCACCGGCGGAACCGACATCGTCGGCAGCAGCGATATCGAGGTCGCTCGCGACTCGGACATCGTCGTCATCACCGCCGGCGCCAAGCAGAAGCCGGGGCAGTCCCGCCGCGAGCTCGCCGACACCAACGCCCGGATCACCCGCACCCTGATGGAGCAGCTGCTGTCGGTGGCCCCGGAGGCCGTCTACGTCATCGTCACCAACCCGTGCGATCCCATGGCCATGGTCGCCCAGGAGTTCTCCGGTCTGCCGGCCAACCAGGTCTTCTCCTCCGGCACCACGCTGGACACCTCCCGACTGCGGTGGCTGCTGGCGGACCGGGCCGATGTCTCGCGCACGAGCGTGCACGCGCACATCGTCGGCGAGCACGGCGACTCCGAGTTCGCCCTGTGGTCCACTGCCTCGATCGGCACCGTGCCGATCCTGGAGTGGACCCGCGACGGGCAGAAAGTCTTCACCCGCGAATCCCTCGACGCCCTGACCGACGAGGTCCGGGGCGCGGCCTACAAGGTCATCCAGGGCAAGGGCGCCACCAACTACGCGATCGGGCTGTCGAGCGCGCGCATCGTCGAGGCCGTGCTCGGGGCGCAGAACGCCGTGCTCAACGTGGCCCCGGTGCTCTCCGACTTCCAGGGGATCGACGGCGTCGCCTTGTCGGTGCCGTGCATCGTCGGCGAGGACGGCGCCTTCCCCATCCGCGAGACCCCGTTCTCCGACGACGAGCTGACCAAGCTGCGGGACTCCGCCGAGACGCTGCGCGAGGTCGTCGACGGCCTCAGCGCCGGCTGAGCCGCACCCCCGTCGCCGAGTGGATACTCAGTTGCGCCATCCGAGCGAACAGCGCAACTGAGTATCCACTCGGCGGGGTGGGGGTTCGACGCCCGCCGCCCCCGCACTCGATCGCGCCCTCCCTCCAACCCGGAAGACCTCTCCCATGTGGACCCAGACCATCGACCCCCTGGGCAGCCTCGCACTCTCCGCGATCGTGGCCGCCCTGCCCATCCTCGTCTTCCTGCTGTGCATGATGGCGCTGAAGCTCTCCGGGCTGACGTCCGGGATCATCGCGCTCGTTCTGCAGATCATCGTCTCGGTGGCCGTGTTCGGCATGCCGGTCTCCGCCGCGGGCGGCGCCGGCCTGCTGGGTCTGCTCACCGCCGTGTGGCCGATCGCGTACATCGTGGTCATGGCGGTGTGGCTCTACCGGATCACCGTGCGCTCCGGGCGATTCGACGTCATCCGGTCCTCGATCGCCGGCGTCTCCGATGACCAGCGCGTCCAGGTCCTGCTGATCTCCTTCGCGTTCGGCGCCTTCCTGGAGGGAGTGGCCGGCTTCGGCGTGCCGATCGCGATCTGCGCCGCGCTGCTCGTGCAGCTGGGCTTCCAGCCGGTGCGCGCCGCCGTCGTCTCTCTGGTGGGCAACGTGGCGGCCGGCGCCTACGGGGCCATCGGCCTCCCCGTGCTGGTGGGCGCTCAGGTCACCGGCATGGAGGTCCACGAGCTCTCCCGCGCCCTGGTCCTGCTGCTGCAGCCCCTGACCCTCCTGGTCCCCTTCCTCATGGTGCTCATGCTCGGCGGGCTGCGCAGCCTGCGCGAGACCTGGCCCGCGGCGCTCGTGGTGTCGCTGGCCTTCAACCTGGTGCAGGGCGGACTGCTGTGGTTCGTCGGCCCCGAGCTCGCCGACCTGGCCGCCGGACTGGTCGGCATGGTCGCCCTCATGGGGCTGTCGCGGGTCTGGAAGCCGACCCGGCTCTCTCGCCCGGAGGGTGCCCCGGAGCCCGACGGCACCCGGACGACGGCTCGCGACGTCCTGGTCGCCTGGAGCCCCTTCTACATCCTCTCGATCCTCATGCTGATCTGGTCGGTCCCGGCGGTGAAGGCGCTGTTCTCGACCGGCGCGCTCAGCGCCACCACCTTCCAGGTGCCCATGCCTGGGCTCACCGGCCAGGTCATCGCCGCCTCCGGTGCGGTCGTGGAGGCCACCTGGTCCTTCTCGATCCTGGGCGCCACCGGCACCGCGATCCTGATCGCCGTGATCCTGAGCTTCCTGAGCACCCCGCAGGTCGACGCCAAGGCGCTTTTCGAGGAGCTGCGTACCACGCTGGCCTCGCTCGGCCCGGCGATCGCGCTGATCGCCGTCATCCTGGTGCTGGCCAACCTGGCCAACTACTCCGGCGGCTCCACGGCCATGGGGCAGGCGCTGGCCGCCGTCGGCCCGATCTTCCCGCTGATCGCCCCGATCATCGGCTGGATCGGCGTGTTCCTCACCGGCTCGGTGACCAACAACAACACCCTGTTCGGGCCGCTGCAGTTCGCCACGGCGCAGGGCATCGGCGCCGACCCGGCCGCCCTGGTCGGCGCCAACACCGCCAGCGGCACCACGGCCAAGGTCGTCTCGCCGCAGTCGATCGCCATCGCTGCCGGCGCCGTGGGCCTCTCCGGGCGCGAGGCCGAGATCCTGCGCGGATCCATCGGCTACAGCCTGGGCATGCTGGGGCTCATGTGCCTGTGGAGCTTCGCGCTGGCGTCGCTGCTCTGACCTCTGCCCCCTATGCCGAGTGGATACTCAGTTGCGCCATTGGGCCGAACAGCGCAACCGAGCATCCACTCGGCGGGAGAGGCGCGTCAGGACGCCCCGGGCTCCCGAGGCGCCTGGGAGAGGACCAGCTCCGCGCCGATCACGCCGTCGAGCATCCCCGGACCGATCGGGTCTCCGGCGCGGATCACGCTGAGGCCGCCGGTGGATTCCAGGATCACGCACTGGACCTGATCCTGGTGCGAGATCCCGCGGTGGCGCAGCACCCCGTAGACCTCGCGCGGCGACAGATGAGTGCGACGCAGAGCGGAGTCGACGAACCGCCCATGCGCCATGATCACCCGGGGCCGAGTGCGCAGGCCGGGGACGCCCGCCGCCTGCTGCACCGCGCCGAAGGCCGCCTCCAGCAGCAGCAGCGTGAGCAGCCCGATCGCACCAGCCGCCAGCGTGGGCGGGTGGCCGATGATCACGCGTCCCGCCACCGATCCGAGCATGATCAGCACGACGGCGTCGAACCCCGTCCAGCCCGAGAGCACCCGCACGCCGAACACGCGGACCAGCAGCAGGAAGATCAGGTAGATCCCGATCGCCGAGGCCACGACCACGGGGATGCGCCACAGCTCGATCCCCAGGTGGTCGATGAATGCCTGCGTCCAGCCGCCCGGTGGTGTCATGCCCTCCATCTTGGCCGATGGCGTGCGACCGTCGTCGCTCCTCCGTCGCCATCCCCTCCTCACCCCGCCGAGTGGTTCCCAGTTGCGCTGTTCGGGCGAACAGCGCAACTGGGATCCACTCGGCGGGGGTTTGCTACGTTGACCGCATGCCTGCCGATGACGTGATGCCGCAGCTGCGGGAGCTCGTCCGCGAGCGCGACTGGGCGCAGTTCCACTCCCCCGAGAACCTCGCGAAGTCCATCAGCATCGAGGCCGGCGAGCTGCTCGAGTGCTTCCAGTGGTCCGGCCAGGCGGACCAGGCCGAGGTGGAGTCCGAGCTCGCCGACGTCCTGACGTACGCGTATCTGCTGGCCGATCGCCTGGGGCTCGATCCGCACGAGATCATGCGGCAGAAGCTGGCTGTGACCGAGCAGAAGTACCCGGTCGAGAAGGCCCGCGGCAGGAGCACCAAGCATGACCGGCTCTGAGGGCTCCGTCGTTCCGTTCACGATCGAGCGGATGCCGTTCACCGCCCAGGCCATCGATCGCGGCGGCCTGGAGATGGAGATGTTCCGGGACTGGCCGATCGTCTATCTGCTGGACGACGCCCGCCGGGTCTACGTCGGCGAATCCCTGCACGGCGTCTCCAGGATGCGCCAGCACCAGGCCTCCGAGGCCAAGCAGGGCATGCGCACCCTGCGACTGGTGCTCAGCGAGATGTTCAACAAGTCCGTCTGCCTGGATCTCGAGTCCGCGCTGATCCGCCTCTTCCAGGGCGACGGCAGCTTCCACGTCGTCAATCGCAATATCGGGATCGTCGACGCCGGCTATTACCAACGCGAGCGCTACCGAGAGGCCTTCCGCGAGATCTTCGAGGAGCTGCGCGCCGGCGGCATGTTCCAGCGGACGATCCCGCAGATCGAGAACAGCGAGCTCTACAAGTTCTCGCCGTTCAAGACGCTCACCGCGGATCAGGCGGTCGCCGTCGGGGAGATCGTGGAATCCCTGCTGCAGGACTTCGAGTCCGACGGCGGCATCAGCATCATCCAGGGCGATCCCGGGACCGGGAAGACCATCGTCGCGGTTTATTTGCTCAAGCTCCTGTCGGATATCGCCGCATATCAGGACGGCGATGAGGCCGACCCTGAGGAGATGTTCTCCGAGCATTTCGACGAGAGCACCCGGGATCTCATGGCTGATCGGAGGATGGCGTTCGTCGTCCCGCAGGAATCGCTGCGTCACGCCATTCAGAGCGTGTTCTCCCGGCTTCCGTCGATGTCCGAGGTGAAGGTCCTGACGGCCTTCGAGGTCGGCGAGAGCGAGGAGGACTTCGATCTCGTGATCGTGGACGAGGCGCACCGGCTGAACCAGTACGCCATGCAGGCCCACGGCACGCAGCTGAAGCGATTCCGGGATATCACCACGAAGCTCTTCGGGCATCTGAATGAGGACAAGAACCAGCTCGACTGGATCCGCGCCAAGTCCAGGCACGTGGTGCTGATGCTGGACCTGCACCAGAGCGTCCGGCCTGCGGACATCCCCCGCGCCGAGCTGGAGGCCGTCGTCGGGCAGGCGCGCGAGCGCGGCCGGGTCCACCCCCTGCACACCCAGATGCGGGCCGCAGGCGGCAACGACTACATCGCCTACGTGCGGGATCTGATGGCCGGGCGGTCCCCTGAGCGTCGGCTCAGCTTCGACGAGTACGAGTTCACCATGTTCGACGACGCCGGGGCCCTCAAGAATCGCATCGAAGCGCTGGAGCCCGAATACGGGCTGTGCCGGATGACTGCGGGATTCGCCTGGCCGTGGCGCTCGAATCCTCGCGGCAAGATCCGGGCAGACCACGACTTCGAGCTGGACGGCACAGCGTTCCGCTGGAACTCCGTGACCACGGACTGGGTCAACTCCCCCAAGGCCCCGTCGGAGGTCGGCTCGATCCACACCCTGCAGGGCTACGACCTCAACTACGCCGGGGTGATCATCGGCCCGGAGCTGCGCTTCGATCCCGACGAGCAGCGGCTGTGGGTCGATCGGGCGCACTACGCGGACCGCAACGGCAAGATCGACAACAGGCTGCGCGGCCAGACGACGACCGACGACGATCTCCTGCACTACGTGACCAACGCCTATGCCGTGCTGCTGACCCGCGGCATGCGAGGAACGTTCGTCTACGTCTGCGATCCGCAGCTGCGCCGCCACCTGGAGCGCTTCCTCCCCAAGGCCGCCCCGCTCCTCTGAGACCCTCCCACCCCACCCCGCCGAGTGGATACCCAGTTGCGCTAAAGCAGCGAATAGCGCAACTCAGTGTCCACTCGGCAGGAGGAGGGGGAAGAGGGCCACCAGGGAGAAGGCCACGCCCGCGAACACCAGGGCCCACCCCATCACCGGGCGGAGGTCGCGGGAGGTCACCCAGTCATAGACCGCAGTGACCCTCCGGGCAGCCGTCGGCACTCGCGGCCAGGCCCAGGCCGCCAGCAGGTACGGGCCCACCAGAGTCAGCAGGAACGGCAGGAAGGCGACCGCCTGCCACAGGATGTCGGGGCTGAGACCGGTGAGGATGCGCCCGACGACATACATCGTCGCGAAGCCGCTGAATCCCAGGAACGTGTTCACGAACCCGACGCCGGCCATGCGCAGCCGATCCTCGTGCGGCGCGTTCTCCGGCACGGTCGGGGCAGGGCGGGGGCGGCGGGCCCGCCGCAGCACCACCGCGCCGGCGATCAGGACCACGACGGCGGCCACGAGATCCACGGCGCGGCGGATGAGCACGGCCTAGATGTCGCTGCGGGCGGCGTCGATCCAGGTGTTCGGGTCGACAGTGCGGAGGACCAGCAGCATGACCGTGGAGCCGACGGCCAGACCCGCGGCCAGGGCGGCGATCGGCGGTTCGGGGCGGGAGGCGCGCGTCAGCACCCGCAGGCTGACGCCGTAGAGCGTGGGGCTGAACCCCACGACGAGGCCCAGCCCCAGCAGCATCGGCGTCGCCGCGACGACGGCTGCGATCTCAGTCCACCCCATGCGCCCCAGTGTCCCCGCCGAGTGGATGCTCAGTTGCGCTATCGCGCCGAACAGCGCAACCAGGTATCCACTCGACGCAGTAGACGGAGCAGAGGCAAGCAGCCGGGGGGCCCAGGGGGCAGGGATGAAGAGGCGCGTGAAGGGGGCGCTCCCCTCTGGCCGAGTGGATGCTCAGTTGCGCTATCGGGGCGAATTGCGCAACTGGGTATCCACTCGGCGGGAGGGGGGAGGGTCAGGTGCCGCAGTAGGTCGTGAACGGGCGGGCACCGGGGGCCGTGCCCGAGGACTCCAGGCCCGCGAAGTCCACGTGCTCCTGGAAGGGCGAGCACACCGCGGCCAGCAGCCGCTCGTACGGCACCAGATCCCCAGACTCAGCCTGATCCAGCGCGTGCTGCAGATGGTGGTTGCGAGGGATGTAGACCGGGTTCACCGAGGCCATGAGGTCGCGCTGCTGCTCCGCCGACGGATCGCCGAACCGGGTCAGCAGGTCGCGGCGCTCGGAGTCCCAGGCTCGGAAGGCCGCGGCGTCGTCGAACAGCGACTCCGCGGCCCCGAAGGCGAGCGCGCGGAAGAACGCCGTGAAGTCCTGCCGGTTCTCCTGCAGCAGCCCGAAGGTCCGCTCCACGAACGCGTCCAGCGCCGAGAGCGCGGCATCGCGCTCCTCATCCGGCAGCCCGTCGACGTCGAGCCCGATCTTGCGCCCCATCCCCCGCGAGAGTGCAGCCCGGAAGGCCGGCGCGTACTCGTGGAGCACCTCGGTCACAGCCTCCACGCCGGCGTCGGGATCATCCGGCGCCACGAGGTCCACGAGCGACTCCGCGAACCGCGACAGATTCCACAGCCCGATCTCCGCCTGGCGCCCGTAGGCGTAGCGCGCCCCGCGATCGATCGAGCTGAACACCGCCCCCAGGGAGAACTCGTCCACGAACGCGCACGGCCCGTAGTCGATGGTCTCCCCGGAGATCGTCACGTTGTCCGTGTTCATGACCCCGTGTACGAACCCCACGTGCATCCACTGCGCGATCAGCTGCGCCTGCGCGTGCACCACGCTGCGCAGCAGCTCGAGCGTCGGATTCTCCGACGACGCCGCCTCGGGCCAGTGCCGCTGGATCGCATAGTCGGCCAGCTCCCGCCGGGTCTCTACCGAGCGCTGCGTGGCCGCGAACTCGAAGGTCCCCACCCGCAGGTGGCTGGCGGCCACGCGGGTCAGGATCGCTCCGGGCTCCGGGTCGGGCCCGTTGCGCTGGATCCGCTCGCCGGTGCTCACGACGGCCAGCCCGCGCGTGGTGGGGATTCCGAGCGCGTGCATGGCCTCGCCCATCAGGTGCTCGCGCAGCATGGGCCCCAGGGGCGCCTTGCCGTCGCCGCCACGGGAGAACGGGGTGCGCCCGGAGCCCTTCAGATGCAGGTCGCGACGGCGGCCGTCGGAGTCCACCAGCTCGCCGAGCAGCAGCGCGCGGCCATCGCCGAGCACCGGATTGAACTGCCCGAACTGATGCCCCGAGTAGGCCTGCGCGTATGTGGTCTCGGCGATGTCGCCGCTGAGCAGCGCAAGACCCTCCGGCGAGCGCAGCCAGTCCGGGTCCAGTCCGAGCTCGCGGGCCAGCTCGTCGTTCACGACGACAGCGCGCGGCTCTCGCACCGGAGCCGCCGACCATTCGCGGGAGAGATCGGGCAGGGCTGCGGCGTAAGTGTGCTCGAAGGATGGAGAAGCGACCATGTCACCCAGGCTATCGACGACGACAACCGCCCCCTGCCGCTGAGGGCGCAGATCTGCAGCCCATCAGCACCCTTGGGCTGCGCTGGTGCGGCGTCATCACCGCCCCTGCCGTGAGGCCGCACCTGCGCAGGCCATCAGCCCCGATCAGCTGCACAAGTGCGGCCTCACGGCGAGGGGCCGGGGGCCAGGAGCAGAGAGGGGGTCGCAGACGGCTGGGGGCTGTGGGCAGGGGGCAGGCGGCGGGGAGCAGCGGACGGAACACTGGGGGCAGGGGGCAGGAGGCAGGAGGCAGACGACGCACGCGCGAGTAGCTTTGAGCCCATGCACCTGCGCAGCTTCCGCGATGTCCTGGCCCACCGGCTGATCGCCCAGGCCCTCGTGACCCCGCGCGCGGATGCCGCCGCGCACATGCTCGCCACGCAGGATCAGATCTACGCCGCAGGCGTCACCGCTCTGCAGATCCGCTCCGGCTCGGACGTCCTGCGAGAGATCCGCGAGCACCGCATCGTGCGCGCCTGGACGCAGCGCGGCACGGTGCACCTGGTCGCCGCGCAGGATGTCGGCTGGCTGACGCGGCTGTGCTCACCGCGCGTGGAGGCCACCGCCGCCAAGCGACGCCCCGGCCTGGGCCTGACCCCGCAGGACTACGACCGCGCCCACACCGCCTTCCGCGAGCGCCTGGCCAACGGCCCCCTGACCCGCCCGCAGGCCTACGACCTCTTCCGCGCGGTCGGGATCTCCCCGGAGAACGGCCCCGGTCAGCACCTGCTGCGCAGCTTCGGCGGCCAGGGCGACATCGCCCAGGGCCCGCGGGAGGGCAGCGACGACACCTTCCTGCTCGTCGAGCACCTGCCCACTCCTCAGCGGGAGCTCGACGGCGACGACGCCCTGCGCGAGCTGGCCGTTCGCTATCTCGCCTCGCACGGGCCCGCGACGGTCCAGGACCTCTCCTGGTGGTCGGGGCTGACGGTGCGCGACGCCAAACGAGCCGTCGAGCTGGCGGGGGACCACACCGAGAAGGTGACGATCGAGGGCCGGACCGAGACCCTGTACGCGCCCCCGGAGGCCGAACAGATCAGCGACGAGCAGCTCGACGCCGCGCTGCAGACCCAGCTCGAGCTGCCCGCCTTCGACGAGTACCTCATCGGCTACAAGGACCGCTCCGAGTTCCTGCCCGGCGAGCTGGTCCCGATCGTCGGGCCCACCAAGAACGGCATGTGCAGGCCGTTCCGCGTGCGGCAGGGGACCATCGCCGCTGCCGAGGGACCTGCCCGCACCGCATGACGCCTGGATTGTTGAACAATCACGGTCGTGCCTGGTATACCGTGAGCCGTATCACTGAAGACGCGCGCCACAGCGCCCGCACCCCACAGGACGGAGACCACGGTGACCCACGGATCCACCGCGGCCGACAGCGCGGACACCCGCCCCGCGGACCCCGACGACCCCCAGAGCCCTCAGACTCACGGATCGAGCCCCCGCTTCGAGCTGAGCTGGACCATCTCCTTGTTCGGCACCGCCGTCGGCGCCGGCGTCCTGTTCCTGCCCATCAACGCAGGCCTCGGCGGCATCTGGCCGCTGCTGATCGTCACGATCCTGATCGGGCCGATGACCTACCTGTCGCACCGGGCGCTCTCGCGCTTCGTGTGCGCTTCCCCGGACCCGGGCGCGGACATCACGGTCGTGGCCCGCAAGACCTTCGGCGAGGGCGTCGGGCGCGTGATCGCCGTGCTGTACTTCCTGGCGATCTTCCCCATCGTTCTGATCTACGGCATCGGCATCACCAACACGGTGGACTCGCTGATGGTCAATCAGCTGGGCATGGGCTCGCTGCCGCGCTGGCTGCTGTCCGGGGTGCTGATCGCGGTGCTGATGCTCGTAATGGTCTCCAGCCAGCGGATCATGCTGATCGTGACCCAGTGGCTGGTCTACCCGCTGATCGCGATCCTGCTCTTCGTGAGCCTGTACCTGATCCCCAGCTGGGATCTCGACGGCCTGGCCGCCGGCCCGAGCGCCGGCGAGCTGATCATGTCCGTGTGGCTGGTGATCCCCGTGCTGGTCTTCGCCTTCAACCACTCCCCGGCGATCTCGCAGTTCTCCCTGGCCATGCAGCGCCAGTACGGCTCCCGCGCCAGCGATCGGGCCTCCGTGGTCCTGCGCCGCACCACCATCCTGCTGGTCATCTTCACCATGGGTTTCGTGTGGTCCTGCGTGCTCTCGCTGGGTCCCGACGGCCTGCAGGAGGCCAAGGACGCGAACCTCCCGGTCCTGTCGCACCTGGCCAACGTGCACGGCAGCCCCTTCATCGCCTACCTGGGCCCGGTCGTGGCGATGGCCGCGATCGCCTCGTCGTTCTTCGGGCACTACCTGGGCGCGGCCGAAGGCGCGGCGGGCATCGTCCGCTCGATGCTCGACCCCGACGGCTCCCGGATCGGCGATCGCGCCCTGCGGATCGGGATCGCCGCCTTCATCTTCCTGAGCACCTGGGCCGCTGCGATCATCAACCCCTCGATCCTGTCCATGATCGAGTCGATCGCCGGCCCGGTCATCGCGATGATCCTCTACCTCATGCCCATGTACGCGATCCGGAAGATGCCCGCCCTGGAGCCGTACCGCGGCCGCCTCTCCAACGTGTTCGTCACGATCGCCGGCCTGGTGGCCGTCAGCGGCATCATCTACGGACTGGTCTCCTGACCCTGATCGCAGCCAGCTCGGCCCGCTGAGGGTCACGACGACGCACCCCCTGCGCGCCCCAGCGAGAATTCCAAATCTCACCTGCGAAGATATCGAGAATCAGGTCGTCTGCCGGGCGACACCTCCACGGGCAATGACCAGAACGTGGACTCGCGCCAGGACACCGTCACCGACGGCGGCAGGGCCAACAAGGGCATCTTCTGAGCCGACGGCAGCGCTGAACGCCCCTCCGCAGGAGGCGGGTCTCACATCGAGACCCGCCTCCTGCGCCGCTGCGGGCACCTCCCCGCGGATACGCTGGATGCCCGCATCGCAGCCCGTCCTTCGCGATGCCACCAGGAGGAACCCCCACCGTGACCGGCCCCGCCGCTCCGAGACCCGGCATCAGCGTGGTCCTGCCTGTGCGCGACGACGCCCCCGCCCTGCGCCGCTGCCTGGCGGCCCTGGCCCGCCAGGACCGCCCCGCCGACGAGATCGTGGTCGTCGACAACGGGTCGAGCGACGACCTCCTCGCCGTCATCGCCGCCGCCGAACGGGACCAGGACCTGCCACTGCGCCTCCTGCAGGAGCCGCGTCCAGGGGTCTCATTCGCCGCCCACGCCGGCTACGACGCGGCCTCCCACGAGATCATCGCCCGCTGCGATGCCGACAGCATCCCGCCGTCGTCGTGGCTGGCACGCATCGAGCGGCAGCTGGCGGCGGAGGACGACAAGCTGGTCGCCATCACCGGGGTCGGGCGCTTCGCCCCCGGGCCGCGCGCGCTGGGCCGATCGCTGTGCGGCCTCTACCTGGGGCTCTACCGCCTCGCCTCCGGACTGGCCCTGGCCCACCCGCCGCTGTGGGGCTCCAACATGGCCATGCGCACCTCATGGTGGAACCGGGTCAGCCCACGACTCGCTCCGCGCCCGAGCATCCATGACGACTTCGAGCTGAGCTTCGAGCTGCAGCCCCACGAGGCCATCGCGCTGGACCGCGGGAGCGTCATGCCGGTGTCGTGGCGGGCGGCCGTCTCCCCCCGTCGGCTGCTGGCCCAGCAGCGCATGGCCCGTCGGCTGCTGCTGCGGCGCTGGGAGCAGGAGCCGCCTTGGGAGCGGCATCGACGCCGATGGGCGGAACGCAGGTCGCCCCTGTGAGCGCCCTCGCCCGCCTCACGGCCTCCGCGCTGTGCTTCACGGGCATCGCCGTCGCCGCGGTCTACGCGCTCCAGACACGCTGGGTGGACGTCGCGGTGCTGCTGCTCGTGGGGCTGGGGCAGGTCCTGTGCTTACTGGCCTTCCGCACCGCAGGAGCCAGGGCCACGGGCAGCCTGATCCTGCTCGTCGCCGGGGTGAGCGCCGCCGAGCTGCTCTACGAGCGCATCCTCCTGTGGGACCTCGTGATCCATCTGCTGGCCACGGGTGTGCTGACGGCACTGTGGCGCAGCTTGCGCGGTCATGGCGACCCGACCGACCGGCCGCGAGGCCGGGAGGGAGGGGCGACGGCGAGCAGGGTCCGGGTCTGCGCCGCGGTGGGCCTGGTCCTGGCGGTGATCTGGGAGCTCATGGAGGCCGCGGGATCCGTGCTGGTCACCCCCGAGATCCACAACCCGCCCCTGGACACAGTGCTGGACATCGGCGCGGGGATGATCGGCGCGGCCATGGTGGGGCTGCGCCGCCGCCCGCTGTGAAGAGCATCGCCCGAGTTCCCGATGACGCATCGATCCCCCGAAGGATCCCCATTCTCATCGCCAACCTGCTGATCGCGCTGCGCGAGGGCTTCGAGGCCTCGCTCATCATCGGCATCCTGGTCGCCTACGGCAACGTCCAGGACCTGGTCCGCGCTCAGGACCCGGACCTGGCCGATGAGATCGAGGGCGGCTTCGGCGACGTCAACGTGCTGTCCGAGCGGCCGTCCGAGGTCGCCGGGACGGTCCTGAGTGGACCGTGGTTGCCGAGCAGATGTGCGCCGGCGAGCTCGTGGGCGGGGAGCCGGATGCCGATCCGAACCGCCCGCCCAACGACACCGGCGAGGCTTGGGGCTATCCCCCGGCCGGGCTCACCATCACGTGTGGGGCCATGACGGCGACGACGATGCAGCCGCGTGGATGTCCGGCGGCAGCTACCTCATGGCGCGCAAGATCCGCATGACCCTGGAGGTGTGGGACCGGGTCCGGCTCTCGGAGCAGGAGCAGATCATGGGCCGGGACAAGCGCTTCGGGGCGCCGCTGTCGGTGACGGAGCCCAGTGCGGAGGCCGAGTTCGAGCCTCTGGACCTCAGGGCCCAGGGCGAGGACGGCCCGGCGATCCCCGAGGACTCGCATGTGGCGATCGTGGCGCCCGAGAACAACGACGGCCGCCGGATGCTGCGCCGCGGCTACAACTACACCGACGGCAACGACTCCCTGGGCCGTCTGGACGCGGGGCTGTTCTTCATCGCGCTCACCCGCGATCCGCGCACCGGCTTCTATCCGATCCTGGAGCGGATGACCCAGAAGGATGCCCTCACGGAGTACCTGCAGCACGTGGGCTCAGCCCTGTTCGCCGTGCCCCCGGGCCTGCGCGAGGGCGACACCATGGTGGGCCAGCGGCTCTTCAAGTGAGACTCCTTCCGACCCACGGTCGGCAGGTGCACTCAGAGGCACGGCGGGGCATCGAGAGGGCGGTCGTCGTCGCGGTGCTTCCCGGCGCCGGCCTGCGACGGCTGCTCGTCGTCGCCGTGGGCGTCGAAGTACTCCAGCGCCCAGCCGACGACCAGGCCGGTCGCGCCCATGACCAGCAGCGGCCGTCGCACGCCGTGACGCACCAGGAAGCGCTCGAACGCACCGTCGAGGGCCATGCTCAGGGCGGCGGAGCCGCTGAGCAAGGCCGCGATCGTCGCCGTCACGCCGACCAGCTGAGGCGTCGCCTTCGGGCGGGTGCCCTGCTTCCCCGAGCTCCCCGGTACGGACAGCTGCGGCATCCCCTGCACCTGATCCGTCTCGCCGCGCCGCGTCATCGCCCATGCGACGACGCCGGCGTAGCCGAGGCCCGGAGCGGCGATGATCGCAGCTCGCCCAGCCCCGCGCGCCCGGTGCCAGGGGATCATCTCGGCCAGCCCCGAGGCGGCCGCGAAAGCCAGGGTCCGGGGCGCGTACAGCCTGCTCAGCGGTGGACGTGCCATGCACTCCACGGTACGGCGGCACGGTCAGGGCGACCAGGGCAGCAGCCGACCCTTCTCCCGCCCGAGCTCAGAAGTCCATGGAGGTCTCGTGCGGCTGGACGGGGCGGATGCGCTGCAGATGCGTGCGGCGCACGAAGCGGATCGTGGGGCGCAGCATCATCTGCACCGAGCCGAGCACGAACAGCCAGGTGCCGAGGTAGACGGTGTCCTCCCCGAAGAACAGGATGCTGCCCACCAGGAAGACCAGGCCCAGCACGAAGTCGTTGGCGATCGACAGCACCTCGTAGCGCTGCCGGATCACCAGCTCGTGGTGTCCCACGCGGATGTCCAGATCCCGATCCTGCTTCGTCATGCGCTGACCCTCCTGTGCTCCACGGGACCTGCGGCAGCTGATCCACTCGTCGCAGACCAGTGGATCATCCGGGCGCATCTCACAGGTGCGGAATGACCTCGCTGCCGAGCTGGTCGATGATCTCGGCGGTGGGGCGATCGTCGCTCGCCTTGGCGAAGAGGCAGTGATCCAGCCCGATCTCCCGGTACCGGCGCAGGGTCTCCACCAGGGCCTTCGACCCGGTGCGCAGGCCCAGGCTGATCTCCTGCGCGGGGGCGTCGGGGTCTTCGAGCAGGTCCAGGCTCATGGACTGGATCAGCACGGGATCATTGCCCTGACCGCGCTGCTCCACGGCCTGGCGCCACAGCCCGAAGCGGCCCTTCTGCTCCTCGAACGGGCGGTAGTAGGTGGCCCAGGCGTCGGCATGAGCCGCATTCCACTGCAGGGTCTGCTTTGCGGAACCCACGATGACCTGCGGGATGCGCTGAGCCGGCGGGACCATGAGCTCGTACCCCTCGGTGGCCTGCAGCAGGTGCTCGCGCTCCTGCGCCACGGGGCTCAGCGCCGAGAGCAGCAGCGCCCAGCGGTCACGGAACGCGTCGCGGCGCTCGTCCAGGGAGGCGCCGAAGATCTCGAACTCCTCCGGTCGATCGCCCGTGGCCACGCCCAGCAGCAGCCTGCCGCCGCTGATCCGGTCCAGGGACAGCGCGGTCTTGGCCAGGTGCAGCGGGTGGCGCAGCGGCAGCACGGCGGCCGCCGTCCCCAGCGCGATCGTCGACGTGGCGCCGGCGAGCATGGACAGCCACTGGAACGGGTCGTCCAGCGACGACGCCAGTCGGTCCTCCCCCTGCGGAACGGCCAGCGGGACGTCACGCACCCACAGCGCGGCGATCCCCTGCTCCTCCGCGAGCCGCGCCAGCTGCTGCGCCTCGACGGGATCTGCCATTGCACCCTGGGGCTGCGGCGGCGGGGTCATCAGCCCGAGCGTCAGGCGGCCGTCGGGAGAGCGGACGGCCGCCATGGCCGGCGAGAAGTCCTGGTGCACAGGTGAGGCCTCCTGTCCCTGAGCGGCATCGCGAGACTCCACACTATCGAGACGTCCCGCTCCTGTATCGCGAGTACGGTGCCTCCCATGTCCTCCCCACAGCTGCACCGCTTCACCGGGCACATCGCAGGAGCTGGCACCGCCGAGGGGACTCGCCTGGTCCTGGGGTGCTGGACCCGCACGCCGCACGGGCCGTTCGCCGACGTCATGGTCGAGGACCGTGACGGCCATCGGATCCTGCTGGCACCCGATCGCTGGGTGGCCGATTTCGTCTCCGCGACCTACACCTTCGACGAGGTGCGCCTCGTCCCCGTCTCGGTGTCCCGCACGGGCCTGGGCCGGACGGGGCAGTGGGCGATCCAGGCAGGACCGCTGGAGTGGCGCTTCCGGATCGGGGCGCGGGCGCCGTTGGGACATCTGCTGCGCCTGATCCCGCAGCCGATCGGCCGCAGCCTCGCCTTCGCGCAGCTCAGCGATCCGATCGCCCGAGCCACGATGCCGGGGGTCCGCACTCTGGGTCAGGCCGGCCCGGGCCGCACCGAGTGGTACGCCGCCGACGATCTCCACCGGCTGAGGGGCAGCACCGCGATCTGGGAAGGGCAGAACCTGGGCGGCATGCGCGAGATGGTGCCCCCGCCGCGCTTCGGATTCAGCTCCACCCCTCGGCAGCCGTCGCTCACCGCGGTGACCAGCACGGTCCGGGTCGACTCCGCGGCGTGAGGCCTGCCCGCCTACGATGGCCGCAGGGGCGCACGCATGCCCCGCTGACCATCCACCACCACCCTCAGGAGACCCCCATGTCCTTCTCCTCGCAGAACCCGCACGACCCGCAGCACAACCCGCAGGGCGGGCAGCCGAACCCGCAGGGCGGCCAGCCCGGCTACGGCGGGCCGCCCTACGGCGGGGCGAACCAGCCGATGCAGCAGCCGGGTCAGCACCAGCAGCCCTCCTACTCCGCACCTCAGGGCGGGTACTCGCAGCCCGGGGGCATGCCCCAGGGTCAGCCCGGACGCCAGCCGGGGCAGGAGAAGGGCTTCTTCGGGGCCCTGTTCGACTTCTCCTTCAAGAACTACATCACGATCAAGTTCGCCTCGGTCCTCTACATCGCGGGCATCGTGCTGCTGACGCTGGGCTGGTTCATCATGACGGTCGCCGCCTTCGCCACGGACAGCGCCCTGGCCGGCCTGGGGATGCTGATCTTCGGTCTGATCGTCCTGTTCATCTACATCGTGCTGTTCCGCCTGATGCTCGAATTCTACGTGGCCATGGTCCGCACGGCCCAGAACACGTCGATCCTGGTGGAGCGCGGCAACCGCCTCTGAGGCGCCTGTCCTTCCGGCTGACGCCCGCCCGAGAGGAACGCCATGTCCGACGCAGAGAGCTCCGCACAGCACAGCGTGCGCCTGTCACCGCAGGCCAGCGCACAGATCCAGAAGCTGCCGCTGTCCTCGCCGGCCTCCGGCGAGGACATGGTGGGCGCGGTCTTCCACGACACCCAGGACCGCGCCCTGCGTCGTCGGGGCCTCACCCTCAGCCGCAGCGCGGAACCCGAGCGCGGCTGGCTGCTGAGCATCCCCGAGGGCGACGACCACTGGGCTGTAGAGGTCCCGCGGCTGCGCAGCGCACCGCAGCGCCTGCCCGCCGCGCTCACCCAGGTGGTCAGCGGGATCGTCGGGCAGGCCGAGCTGGTCGAGATCGACGACGACGCCGATCAGGCCCCGGACGCCGACGACAGCGCGAAGGCCGCCAAGAAGGCGAAGAAGGCCGGCGAGCCCACCGGCGTCGACGTCCTGCAGGCCGTGCTGGCTCAGCAGACCGCGGCCCTGGAGATGTGGGACCTCAAGGCGCGCCTGGACCTGCCGGATGCGCTGCATCAGCTGCGCGTCACCGCCCGGTCCCTGCGAGGGCTGCTCAAGTCCGCGCGGCCGTTCCTGGACCGCGAGAGCGTCGACGAGCTCGGCGAGCGCCTCCAGCAGCTGGGCCGGTCCCTGTCACAGGCCCGCGACGCCGAGGTCGTGGCCGAGCTGCTCCCGCAGCGGGCCGCCGAGCTGCAGGGGCGCGTGAGCGAGAAGACCGCGCAGGCCCTCGCACAGGCTGCGCAGAAGCACTCCGAGACCTCGGCCGCGAAGGTGCGCGGCGGCGCACAGTCCGAACGGACGGCGACCCTGCAGCTTGCTCGCGCCATCGCTCAGGAACCGCCCTTCACGGACAAGGGCCGGAAGAAGGCCGCAGGACTCACCCCGCGGCAGATGAGCGATCAGCTCGTGCGCCGCGCCCTGCGCAAGGCGACCAAGGAGACCGACCGCGCCCTGGCAGCCGCGCGCGACGAGGAGCTGGATGCCGCGCAGCGCCTCGAGCACCTGCACACCGTCAGAAAGGCCACCAAGCGGGTCCGCTACGTCGCGAAAGTGCTCCGAGCTGCCGGCTTCCGGCCGAGCAAGCCGGTGCGCAAGCTCGGCAAGGCCGCCCAGAAGGCCCAGGATGCGCTCGGCAAGACCATGGACACCGCGCTGACTACGGCCTGGCTCCAGGGCGGCGCCGCCGGGATGCGCCGCGCCGGGGCCGACCCGTATGAGCTGGGCCTGCTGACCGGTGTCGAGCTGCAGCGCCTGGCTCACGGCATCGACGCCGGAGACGAGATCGTGGCACGGCTGGCCCGGAGGCTCGAGCAGCACAGCTGATCCGCACCACTCGGATGACAGGCCGACGGCCCTCCCGCCGGCGTCGGGGGGGGGGGCCGTCGAAAGGTGGCCGCGCGAGGGCGGCCGATGCGGATCAGCTCTGCGCGGAGGCTTCCTTCGGGTCGCCGTCGACGTCCGTCTCGGGCTCCTCCCCCACGGGGGTGTACCACTCGGTCAGCGCGGGATCGGTGCTCTCGAAGTCGGCTCCGGCTCCGTCGCCCTCGTCCACGTGGGTGGCACCGAAGACGAAGTCGTCGCCGTGCTCGTCGATGCCGCGGTGCACGCCCTTGTAGATCGCCTCGCGCGCGTAGCGGCGGCGGATCATGTACGGGTCGTTGCGCAGGTCCTTGGCCCAGGCGATCATCACGCCCAGCAGGATGATGCTGAAGGGCAGGGCGCAGGTCACCATGATCGACTGCAGACCGGCGAGGGTGTCCTGACCGCCGGCCAGCAGCAGGAACATCGACACGAGGCCCAGGCACAGGCCCCACAGGATCGTCACGGGGTGGGAGGGGTTGGACCGCCCCGACTGCGACATCGAGCCCATCACGTTGGAGGCCGAGTCGGCCGCCGTCGTGAAGAAGATCAGGATCGCCAGCAGCACGAGGAGCGAGGTCAGACCCGTCAGCGGCAGGTTCTCCAGCATGTCGAACATGACGTTCTCACCGGAGCCCTCGGGAACGAGCTCGTGCCCGTTGAGGTTCATCCACACGGCCGTGCCGCCGAAGACCACGAACCAGGCCACGGAGATCAGCGACGGGGCGAAGATCACCACGGTCACGAACTGGCGCAGGGTCCTGCCCTTGGAGATCTTGGCGATGAACATGCCCACGAAGGGCGACCAGGAGATCCACCACGCCCAGTACATCATCGTCCAGCCGGTCGCGAAGGCGCCCTCGGCCTCGCCCTGGCTGGGCGCCACGGAGAGCATGGCCAGCAGGTTGTCCACGAAGGCGTAGACCGTCACCGGCATCAGGTCCAGCAGGAACAGCAGCGGACCGGTGACCGCGACGAACAGGGTCAGTCCCAGCACCAGCACCATGTTGGTGTTGGACAGCAGGCGGATGCCCCGCTTCACGCCCGAGACCGCGGAGATCAGGAACACCACGGTGAGCACGCTGATGATCACGACGATCGAGCCGTCGCCCTCCAGCGGCTGCCCGGTGAAGATCGAGATGCCGGAACGGATCTGCAGCGCCCCGATGCCCAGCGAGGTCGCCGTGCCGAACAGGGTCACCATCAGCGCGAAGACATCGATGAGCTTGCCCAGGATGCGCTGGTCCGCGTTGGGGAAGATCGGCTCGAACAGCTCGGAGATCAGGGGCAGGCGGCCTCGGCGGTACGCCGCGTAGGCCAGCGATCCGCCGACCAGCGAATACGCCGCCCAGGGGAAGATCGAGTAGTGGAGGCTGGTCTGCGCCAGCGCGGGCGCGACGGCGCCCATGGTGCCGGACTCGCCCTCGAAGGCCGGCGGCAGGGTCAGGAAGTGGCTCAGCGGCTCGAGCGGGCCGTAGAACACCAGGCCGATGCCCAGGCCGGCCGCGAAGAGCATGGCGATCCACGATCCGGTCGAGAACTCCGGCTCGCTGTCATCGGCACCGAGCTTGATCTTGCCCGTGGGCCCATAGCCGATGATGAACATGAACGCCACGATCAGCACCATCAGCGCCCCGAGCATCCACCCGAAGTGGGTGACCACCCAGGTCTGCATGACCGGCCCGACAGCACCCAGGTTCTCCGGAGCGACGATCGCCCAGATCAGCACCCCGATGACGAGCGCGGCGGCTGCGGCGAAGACGAACTTGTCGGTGGGGAAGTCGTCGCGGGCGTCCTCCACGTCGAACCCGGGGACCAGGGCCGGGTGGACGGTGCGGCGGCCGCTGGCCGCCAGGCGCACGGTGGTCTGGACGCTCTCCGGCGCCTTCTGGTCGTGGATCCGGTTCTCGATCTGGATCTCTGAATCGGACTCGCTGTCCGAAGCGCGGTTTCTCATAGGAAGCTCCCTGGGGTTTCGGCGGCGTCCGACACTAGCGGGTCCGCGGAGATATCCCCCAGGACGTCTCTGCCTGAGCAGGCGATGTTCATCTCGGTTTCGCTATCGGGCGGCGGTGCTAGCTTCGGGCCATGACCGAGACCGCCATCCGCACCGCAGTCCCCGACGACGTCCACGAGATCGTCGAGCTCGTGCACGACCTGGCCGTGTACGAGAAGGAGCCCGACGCCGTGAAGCTCACCCCCGACGTGCTGCGGGAGCAGCTCTTCGGTGAGCGCCCGGCGATCTTCGCCCACGTCGCGCCTGCCCCGGAGAGGGCCGGACGGCGGATCGAGGGCTTCGCGCTGTGGTTCCTGAACTACTCCACTTGGGAGGGCACGCACGGGATCTACCTGGAGGACCTCTACGTGCGCCCGGAGGCCCGAGGCACAGGACACGGCAAGGCGCTGCTGCGCACCCTGGCCCGCACCGCCTGCGAGCGCGGCTACCAGCGCGTGGAGTGGTCGGTGCTGCAGTGGAATCAGCCGTCGATCGAGTTCTACCGCTCGCTCGGAGCGCGGCCCATGGACGGCTGGGACGTCTACCGGCTGACCGGCGACGCCCTCGAATCCTTCGGCAGCTGAAAACCCGTGGACGAACAGGAGCTAATGGCCTGGGCGAACGAGATCGCCCTGCAGTGCCCGGGTGCTGAGCTGGAGCACCCCTTCGGCCCCGAGACGGACGTGTACAAGGTCCGCGGGAAGATGTTCCTCATGCGTCTGGAGCTGCGCGGTCAGTGGATGCTGAACCTCAAGGTCGAGCCGCAGGACGGGCAGGCCCTGCGCGATGAGTACGCCGAGATCACCCCCGGCTACCACATGAACAAGAGGCACTGGGTCTCGGTGCGCGCCGGGGAGGCCCTGAGCAGGAGGTTCGTCCGCGAGCTCGTCGTGGACTCCTACCGTCTGGTGCTCGAGAAGCTGCCGCGCAGCGTCCGCCCCGTGGATCCGGAGACGTACGGGGGCTGAGCGCTCAGACGGCGACCTTCTCGAACAGCGCCGCCGTGCCGATGCCGCCGGCCGAGCTGATCATGGCCAGCAGCAGGCTGCCCTCCGGCAGATCGCGCGCTCGGGCCAGCAGCCGGACCACGGAGACCGCTCCGGAGGCGCCGTAGGCATGGCCGAGGGCCAGGGCGCCGCCGTCGGCGTTGAGCACGCGCTCGTCGATGCCCAGCAGGTCGGTGCAGGCGAGCACCTGCCCGGCGAAGGCCTCGTTGAACTCGACCGCCGCGAGCTGCCTCGCGGCCACCCCCTGCTCCGCCAGCAGCCGAGCCGCCGCGGCAGCCGCTCCCAGCCCCAGCCGCGTGGGATCCACCCCCAGGGTCGACGCGCCGCGGAAGGCCAGGGCCGTCGTCGCTCGCAGGCCGTGCGCCGCCGCCGGGGTCGCGATCAGGACCGCAGCCGCCCCATCCGCATCGGCGCACGAATTCCCGGCGGTCACGGTGCCTCCGTCGACGAATGCCGCCGGGAAGCGGGCCAGCAGCTCGGCGTTCAAGCGCGGACGCGGGCCGTTGTCGGCGGTGACTTCGCCTCGGGCTCCGGTCACCGGCACGAGCTCCTCATCGAACCGTCCGACGGCCGCCGCCTCGAGCGCCCTG
Organism: Kocuria sp. p3-SID1428; assembly: GCF_025149945.1. Lineage (GTDB taxonomy): Bacteria > Actinomycetota > Actinomycetes > Actinomycetales > Micrococcaceae > Kocuria. Next base: position 40,095 of record NZ_JALXVH010000002.1, read on the forward strand.
CGGTGGCTGCGCAGGGCGAAGGCATCCTGGCGCCGGCGATCGATCCCGCGCTCCCGGGCCACGGTCTCCGCGGCTTCACCCATGCCCGGATCCCCCAGGTGCTCGGGGCTGAAGCGGGCGCGCCGGTAGAACTCGACCTCACCGTCCGTCCCTCGACGGCCCCGCAGCGGAGCGGTGCTGATGCTCTCGGCGCCGCCGGCCAGGAAGGCGCTACCCGCTCCGGCCTGCGCCAGTCGGCAGGCCAGCACGACGGCGTCGAGCCCCGAGCCGCACTGCCGATCGACCGTGACCCCCGGGACGGACAGAGGCAGCCCGGCCTCCAGGGCCGACAGCCGCGCCAGGTTGCCGCCGGCGCCCACCGCGTTGCCCATCACGACGTCCGCGACGGACTCCGGCGCCACTCCTGAGTCCGTCATGAGCCTGCGCAGGACGGGAGTCAGGAGCTGATGCACGGGAACGTCGGACAGCGCGGTCCGGGCACGCACCAGCGGGGTCCGGCGCCCGAGCAGCAGCAGAGGAGCTGGGGGCTCAGCCGAGGGGTCGGGCACGGGGATCTCCCTCCTCGATCCAGGACCGCAGCACGGCGCGGCTGATCTTCCCTCCGCCGGTGACGGGCAGCTCACCCAGCCGCCAGTACTGCTGCGGGCGCTTGGTCGGGGCCAGCTGGGTCTCCAGTGCGGCCCGCAGGCTCTGCCGATCCGTCCCTTCGTCCTCGAGAAGGACGCCGGCGACCAGGCGCTGTCCGCGAGAAGGATCCGGCAGGCCCACCACGACGGCCTCGGCCACCCCCGGCACAGAGCCGATCGCGGCCTCCACCTCCTGCGGGTAGATGTTCAGCCCGCCCGAGTTGATCATCTCGGAGGCCCGGCCCTGCACGTGCAGCCGCCCATCGCGCAGGAAGCCCTGATCCCGCACCGTCGCCAGGTCTGCGATCCGCGCGAATGCCCGGCCGTCATCGCCCCACAGGTAGCCGTCGCACACCAGATCGGAGCGCACGGCGATGCTCCCGGTGCTTCCCTCCGGGAGGACACGGCCGTCGTGGTTGACGATGACCGCCTCCACGCCGGGGAACGGCAGCCCCACCGCCGTCGGGTCGAGCGTCCGGATCTCCCCCGGCGAATGCTCCTGAGCGGCCACGAAGCCGAGCTCCGCAGCGCCGAAGTACTCCCAGATCACGGCATTCGGCGCCCATCGGCGGGCCGCGGCCAGCGTCTGCGGATCCAGCTTCTGCCCCGCGCAGACGATTGCACGCAGTCCATGCGCAGACTCTCCGGCAGCCAGGGCGCGCTCGGCGATCAGGCGCAGCATCGTCGGCACGGCCACCACCCGGGTGACGCCCTCGGCGGTGATCGCCGCACGGGCCGCCGCGCTGTCGAAGCGCGGCAGGACGACGACGGCGGCGCCGGCATGCAGGCACTCGGAGAGCGCGTAGAGATTCATGCTCGACGACAGCGGGCCGGGCACCAGCACCCGGTCCTCGCTGCGCAGGTCGAAATGCCGGGTCGAGGCCTCGAAGGAGCGTCGCCAGGAGCCGCGGCTGCGCAGGAACCCCTTGGGCACCGAGGTGGTGCCGGAGGTCAGGCCCACCAGGAAGGCGGAGTCGTCGGGCCCGTCGCGCAGGTCTGCCGGTGCTGCGCTTTCCGGGAGCACGTCGCGGCAGCGCTCTCGCACCGCGCCGCCGATGCTCTCGGGCAGGCCCGGATCCAGGACCGCGCACACGCGCCGCTCGGCCACTCCCGCCGCCCATCGCACGACGAACTCCGTGCCGGTGCCCTGCTGCAGGATCCCGACGGCCTCCCCCGAAGCCGCCAGCTCGGCAGCCCGCGAGCGCAGCCCGCTCCAGCTCAGCCGGTCGCCGGCGCAGACGACGGCCGTGCCCTGCGAACGCTGCTCGGCCCAGCGGGAGAGGCGGTCCAGGAAGGGCACCGCTAGTCCGTTCCCAGCACGAGCTTGAACCCCTCGTGCCTGCGCTCGAAGCCCAGCCGCTCGTAGAAGCGGTGGGCGTCCTTGCGCTGCTTGTCCTCCTCCGAGCGGATCCCATCGCGGGAGGCGCCCAGAATGTCGTCCGACAGCAGCCCGATCAGCGCCGGCAGGTCCTCGGCCGTCGCCTCCTCCAGCACGACTTCAGTTCCCGGAAGCTCGATCCTGTCCATTCGTCCTCACCATCCCGGCTGGTTGCTGCTGGTCCACGGGTCGCTGCGATCGCGCCACGGATGCGGACTGCCGTGGTCGATCTCGCGGCGCATCTCGACCAGGCGGTGATCCGCCTCGGCCCATCCGAGAACGATCTCACGGTGGGCCACGTGCCCGCGCTCCGTCACGACCAGCGGCACGGCGGCCATCCCTGATGCACGGGCGAGCAGCACGAACGGCATCGCGATCCACTGTGCCAGGGACTCGAGCAGCCACAGCACCAGCAGCGGGAGCAGCAGGATCATGGCGATCGCGCCCACGACGACGGAGATCGGATCGTCCACGGCCGAGCCCGGCATGATCTCCAGGACGCCGGCCATCCAGCGCCGCGAGCGGCTTCGCCACGGAAGGAGGCGTCGGCGCGCCTTCATGGCTGTCTCCTCGGTCTCATGGCGGCCGACCGGCCGCGGATCGGTTCGTGAGCAGTCTGCCAGAGGGGTCCCGACAGGGCCTCTGTGTCGTCGGAGCCCCGTTCTACGCTTTCCAGCGGAAGGCACGACACGACTCATCAGGAGGCACCCATGCGCGGCGTCATCATGCACAGCCCCGGCGAGGTCCGGGTCCAGGATCGCGACGACCCCCAGATCGTCGAGCCCACGGACGCGATCATCAAGGTCACGGCCGCCTGCGTCTGCGGCTCGGACCTGTGGCCCTACCGCGGGGCCCAGGACGTGGAGGATCAGCCCATGGGCCACGAGTACGTGGGCGTCGTGGAGCAGGTCGGCGACAGCGTCACCACGGTGAAGCCCGGGGACTTCGTGGCGGGGTCGTTCATGACCTCGGACGGCACCTGCGAGATCTGCCAGGCCGGCTACCAGTCGCGCTGCGTGGACACCACGCCCATGGGCGGGATCGGCACGCAGGCGCAGCTCGCTCGCATCCCCCAGGCAGACGGCACGCTCGTGGCCACCCCGGAGCAGCCGGACGAGGACCTCATCCCGTCGCTGCTCGCAGCCTCGGACGTGCTGGGCACCGGCTGGTTCGCCGCCGATGCCGCAGCCGCCGGCCCGGGCAAGACCGTGGCCGTGGTCGGCGACGGCGCCGTGGGCCTCATGGGCATCCTGGCCGCCCAGCAGATGGGCGCAGAGCGCATCATCGCCATGTCGCGCCACGAGTCCCGGCAGACGCTTGCCCGCGAGTTCGGCGCCACGGACATCGTCACCGAGCGCGGAGACGACGGCGTGGCCAAGATCAAGGAGCTCACCGGCGGGCTCGGCGCGCACAGCGTCATCGAGGCCGTAGGCACCCAGGAGGCCATGCTCCAGGCCATCAAGTCCACCCGCCCCGGCGGTCACGTGGGCTTCGTGGGCGTCTCCCACGGCGTGGAGCTGCCCGGCGACCTCCTCTTCGGCAGCACGGTCCACCTGCACGGCGGCCCCGCCCCGGTGCGCCGCTACCTCCCGGAGCTGATCCAGCTGATCCTGGATCGGAAGATCGAGCCCGGCAAGGTCTTCGACAAGCGCCTGCCGCTCGAGGAGGCCGCGGAGGCCTACCGCCTCATGGACCAGCGCGAGGCCATCAAGGTGCTGCTGGAGGTCTGAGCCGCTTCTCCAACCCCAGTCTTCTCCAAATCCACATTGGGACTTGGAGAAGACTGGGCGCAGTGGATTCAGCGCTCGTACCCGGGCACCGAGCTGATCTGCTTCGCGGGCGTGCCGACCACCACGGCGCCCGCGGGCACGTCCTTGGTCACGGTCGAGGAGGCGCCCACCACCGCCCCATCGCCGATGGTGACGCCGGGCAGGATCGTGACGTTGGCGCCGAGCCAGACGTCGCCGCCCAGGACCACCGGAGCGGGGTGCATGTCGCCGCGCTTGGTCGGATCCATGTCGTGATTCAGCGTGGTGATCACCGCGTTGTGCCCGATCAGGCAGCGGTCGCCGATCGTGATGCCGCCCTGATCCTGGAACGCGCAGCCGGAGTTGATGAAGACACCGCAGCCGATGCGCAGGGCCTTGCCGAAGTCCGAGCGCAGCGGCGGAAAGACGGTCACGGAGGCGTCGATCTCCTGCCCGGTCAGAGCGCCCAGCAGCCGTCGGACCTCACCAGGGTCCTGATAGCCGGAGTTGAGCTCGGCGGTGATCCGCAGCGCCTCCTGGCTGATCTCGTGAATGGCCGCATGCAGGTCCGATCCGCCGCGGATGGTCTCCCCGCGGCTCATCCGCTCCAGCAGCTCGTCGCGCTCCACGGTGTGCTCCTTCGTCGTCTTTCGCGGCGTACTGCCCGGTTCAGGCCGCGAGCATGGCCCTGACGGGGTCCCCCACCGCCAGCTCGCCCTCCGTCACGACCATGCAGCCGTAGGCCAGCAGCGCCCCGGGACGGATGCGCCGCAGCAGGGAATGGTCCTTCGCCCCGGTGACGGGGTCATGGTCGATGATCACGCAGCGCTCCAGCTCCCCCACGACCTCCAGAGTCACCGCACCGACCTCAAGGCGCGATCCGGCCGCGAGCGCCAGCGGGGCGTCGCGGTCGTCGATCACCAGATTGGGACGGTATCGGTCCGTGTCCGACGGCAGCCCCACCAGCTCGGAGCGCAGCAGCACGCTCACAGGCGCACCCCAGACGAGCGCGTCCGAGAAAAGGGTGCGGGCCAGCAGGACCTGCCGCCCGGCCTCGGCCGAGAGGCGCCGCGCGAGAGGTCCGTCGTGCACGCGCGCAGGGATCCGGCGGTCGTAGTAGCGGATCCGTGCCTCCTGATGAACCACGTGCTGGTCATCCCCGGGCAGATCCCCCGGCTCGACCACCAGTCGGACCATGGCCGGGAACTGCGGGGCCCGCAGGCAGGTCAGGTCATTGGCCCAGACCGGCGTCCAGCGACGGTCCCGGTCCAGCCCGCCGACCGCCACCCCGATCCGCTCATGCTGACTCCACCCCAGTCCCTTGACCAGGGTGGAACCGATCCCCTCGAGGTGCGCCATGGTGGCCCGGCGGGGCCTCAGGCCTCCGGGATCTCCTTGCCGAAGTCCTCGAGCGTGACCTGGTGCGGCTCCGGTCCGCCGCGCTTGCCGGTGTTCAGGGCATCGAGCTGCCCCAGCTCGTCCTCGGTCAGCTCGAAGCCGAAGACGTCCAAATTCTCGCGGATGCGCTCGGGATTCACCGACTTGGGGATCACCTGACGGCCGCGCTGCAGCTGCCAGCGCAGCATGACCTGCGCCGGGGTGGCCCGGTGCGCCTGGGCGATCTGGGCGATCGTCGGGTCGTCGAACGTGGTGGTCTCCTGGCCCTCGGAGCCGCGGTAGCTGGTGATGCCGCCGATCGGGGACCAGGACTGGACCAGGATGCCGTGCTCGCGGCAGAACTGCTCCACCTCGGTCTGGGCGAAGTACGGGTGGTATTCGATCTGATTCACGGCCGGGACCACCGTGGTGCGCTGCATGAGCTCCTCCAGGTGGCGGACCTCGAAGTTGCTGACACCGATGGCACGGACCTTGCCGTCTGCGAGCAGCTGCTCGAGGGCCATGTACGCCTGGATCGTGCGCTCGAACTCGCCTTCGAGGGCCTGGTGCAGGATCAGCAGGTCGAGCTGCTCCACACCGAGCTTGCCGGCGGCCTTGTCGAAGGCGTGCAGCGTCTCCTGGTAGCCGTAGTCGTTGATCCAGACCTTGGTCTCCAGGAAGACCTCGTCGCGCGGGACGCCGGAATCGCGCAGGCCCTGCCCGACCTCGCGCTCGTTGCCGTAGGCCGCGGCGGTGTCGATCAGGCGGTACCCGGCCCGCAGCGCGGCCTCGACGGCCTGGGCCGTCTCCTCCGGTGCCGACTGGTAGACGCCGAGCCCGATCACGGGCATCTCGATGCCGTTGTTCAGGACGAACGTGCTGGTGGGGTTCTGCAGATCAGTCATCTGTCCATCATGCGCCTGGGGGCCGACGGCCGGAAGGCCTTCTCCCCGACGCGAACGCCCGAGCGATTTGTGACGGGGCTGACACCGACGCAGACTGAAAGCCCGACTCGCGTCCTCACGACTCAGGAGCCACATGACCGCCGAGCAGGCCTTCTTCCATCGCACCGGCCCCACCACGTTCGAGCCCACCGTGAACGCCGAGGGCGCCTGGTCCGCGGAGGATCACCACTTCGCCTCCATCGCCGGGCTCGTGGTCCACGAGCTCGAGCGGTTCCGGGCCGAGCACGGCAGTGCCGAGCTCCAGCTGAGCAGGATCAGCTACGACATCCTGGGGCGCCTGCCCATGTCCGAGCTGACCGTCGGCATCGAGGTCCTGCGACCCGGCCGGACGATCGAGCTGCTGCAGGCCACCGTGACGATCGGCGGACGCGCCGTCGTCATCGCCCGGGCCTGGTACCTCTCGCGCGCCGACACCACCGATGTCGTCGGCGGGCAGGCCGAGCCCATGCCCTCCCCGGAGGAGGTCGCCCCGTGGGAGATGAGCAACGGGTGGCCCGGCGGCTACATCGCCCAGATCCAGGCCAGGGTGGTGCGTCAGCGCCCGGGCCGGGCGACCGTGTGGCTGCACAGCCCGTCGGAGATCGTGGCCGGGGAGACCGCAGGCGATCTCGCCCGGTTCTTCTCCAGCATCGACGCCGCCAACGGGATCGCCGTGCGCGAGTCCACCGATCGATGGACCTTCCCCAACGTGGACCTCACCGTCCATCTGCACCGGCTGCCGGAAGGCACCTGGACCGGCCTGGACACCGAGGTCGTCTGGGGTCCGGACGGCGTGGGGCTCACCAGCTCCACGCTGCACGACGCCCGCGGCCCCGTCGGCACCGCCGAGCAGTCCCTGACGCTGCGGCGCCTCTGAGGGACCCTGCGACTGGCCGAAAAGCCACTCCATCCTCATCGACTGGCCAAGTCGTCACCGTTTCGTCGCTGAAACGGTCTGCATTCGGCCAGTCGATGCAGGAGCGGTGAGCATTCGGCCTGTCGCGACGACGACGACGGGTGCCGCGACTGCCTCAGCCGCGGTGAGGCTCCGGTGCGGTCTCACCTGCCGGTCGGCGCCGTCCCCAGATCGAGGCCAGGATCCCGCCGGAGATGTTGTGCCACACCGAGAAGATCGCCCCGGGCAGCGCCGCCTCCGGGGAGAAGTACTGCGCGGCCAGACCGGAAGCCAGTCCCGAGTTCTGCATGCCGACCTCCACGGAGACGGCTCGGCGGGAGGCCACCGGGAAGCGCACGAGCGCGGCGACCGCATAGCCCAGGCCGTAGCCCAGCAGGTTGTGCAGGATGACGCCTGCGAGCAGCCCCAGCCCGGCGGCGGCCAGCACCTCGCCGGAGCCGGAGACCACGGCGATCACCACGTAGGTGATGCCCAGCACCGACACCCACGGCAGGATCGGCTCGATCCGCCGCACGAATCCGGGCAGCAGGGAGTGGATGATCAGGCCCAGGACGATCGGGATCAGCACGATCTTCACGAGCGACAGCGCCAGATCGCCGGTGGGCACCGCCAGGAACTGACCGGCCAGCGCCAGGGTGACCAGCGGGGTCAGCAGCGGCGAGAGCAGCGTGGACAGCGATGTCATGGTCACCGACAGCGCCACGTCGCCCTTGGCCAGGTAGGTCACCACGTTGGACGACGTCCCGCCGGGCACCGAGCCCACCAGGATCAGCCCGGCCGCCAACTGCGGCGGCAGATCCAGGACGGTCGCGATGCACAGGGCCAGCAGCGGCATGATCGTGAACTGCAGCAGGACGCCGGCGAGCACCGGCAGCGGCCGCTTCAGCACGAGCGCGAAGTCCGGCAGGGACAGCGTGAGGCCCATGCCGAACATGATGATCATCAGCGCCGGGACCACCCCCGCGCCCCACCCTGCGAAGGCTCCGGGGAGGATCAGGGCGACGGCCGCCCCGGCCAGGATCAGCAGCGGGAACACTGTCACGGCCAGACGGCTGCTGCGCTGCTCTCGAGCTCCCCCGGTCGTCGTCGTTGCCTGCGGGTCGTGCTGGGTCATGCTCGGCCTTCCTCTCGCCGTCCGATCAGCCGAGCCTATCGGCGCTCGGTGGCGGACTCAGCCCAGGTGGGCGATCGCGGAGATCTCCACGAGGAACTGCGGGCGGGCCAGGGCGGCCACGCCGGCCTCCTCCACCACGGCGCGCACGCCGTAGGAGTAGACGGTGCGTTCGGCGGGCTCGGCCGGCAGGGACGCGGGCATGACGGACTGGATGCGGTTCTTCTCGGTCATCTCGGTTCCTCTCTTGCTGGCTCAGGGATTCAGTCGGCGACCCGGGGCGCTTCGGGGATCTGCTCATCGGCGCGGAAGCCGTGCACCCAGGCCAGATGGCGGTCGAAGGCCCCGGGCGCGGCCAGGCGGGCATTGCGCTCCTCGGCCCGCTGACCGTCGGCGAAGTGCAGCACGGCTGCGGAGCCCGAATCGTCGATCTCCACCACGCGCTTGGCCAGGTGCAGCGAGTCGGGGTCCAGGGCGCCGAACAGGATCGACTGCAGGTCGGCGCGGTGGATACCGAGGAACGAGGCCCCGAAGCGGCGCCGGCACTCCTCGTGCGACGACAGCCGTGCGATCCGCTCGCCGGTGCGGCCGTCGCGGAAGATCAGCCCGTCGACCGCAGGTCTGCGGCGAACCTACGGCCTCGTGCTGCGCATCACACCCCCCGGGCCGCCAGCGCCCCGTGGCACGCCGCGAGCACCTCCGTCGCCGGCTCCCCCGCCCGGCAGGTGGACATGGGGACCTGGCCGAAGGCGCCGCGCGGCAGAGGATCCCGGCACAGCTGCGCGGTGCGCGGCCCATCCCAGTCGATGTGCACGAACCACGCACCGTCCTCCTGGACGATCTCGGCCACCGTCCCCACGGCGCACAGCTCCTGCCGCCGGGAGAGGTAGGCCCAGACCAGATCCCCGGGCCGCATGATCCGGAAGCCCGTGCGCAGGCACCAGCGGCGGATCGGCTGCGAGCGCCCGATCGCGTCCCAGACGGCCGTGGCATCTGCGCGGGTGCGCCAGTCGCCCGGCAGGTGCGCGGCGTGGGCGGCGGGGTCGATGGGCAGCAGCCAGTGCGCAGATCTCATCGCGGCGAGTGGTCGAAGATCAGGCTGGTGTTCGTGGAGGCGACCTCCTCGCGCATGCTGATCCGGTCCGAGACCAGAGCACGCAGAGCCTCGGTGTCGCGCACGACGGCGTGGACCAGGAAGTCGCGGTCACCGGCGAGGAAGTAGACCTGCCGCGACTCGGGCAGATCCGTCAGGTAGGCCTGGAACCTCGACAGGGATCGACGAGCATGCGGGTGGACGCGGATGCTGATGATGACCTCGATCGACAGCCCCAGGGCGGCGGGGTCCACGTCGGCGCGGAAGCCGGTGATCACCCCCGACTCGATCAGGGCGCCCACCCTCTTGTGACAGGTCGACTCGGCAGCCCCCACCCGACGAGCCAGCTCGCTGATCGCCATGCGCCCGTTGCCGCGCAGCTCGCGCAGCAGCGAGAGATCCAGCTCGTCCAGGGAACGAGAGGCGACGGATTCTGCGGCGGTCATGGGCACTCCCGAGGGTCGGTCAGCGGATTCCGTCGATTATCGCTGAATGCGCACGGATTCCTCCATGGATCATGGAGGAATCGGCAGAGTCCTTCTAGTGTTCCGGATCACATCATCAGCAGCGCCCGCGGCCACCCGCACCGAACGGTCCCCCAGGAGGAGAGCCATGAGCCACGCCATCGTCATCGGAGCAGGAATGGTCGGTCTGGCCACCGCCTGGCACCTCCAGGAGCGCGGGCACGAGGTCACCGTGATCGACAAGGAGGGCGTGGCTGCGGGGTCGTCGTGGGGCAATGCCGGCTGGCTCTCCCCCGGCAAGACGATCCCGCTGTCGCACCCGAGCCTGTGGGGCTACGGGCCCAAGGCGCTGCTGGACCCCGACGCCGCCCTGCACATCCCCGCCCGCGTGGACCCCACGCTGTGGAGCTTCTTCGCCCGGTTCATGGCGCACGCGACCACCAGGTCGTGGGATAGCACCATGGCCGCGCTGACGCCGATCGACAAGCTCGCGCTGGAGGGCTTCGACGAGCTGACCGACGGCGGCATCGAGTCCTGGACGCGCAAGAGCCCGTTCGTCGTGGGGTTCGAGAACGAGAAGCAGTCCCAGGGGTTCCTGGGCGAGGTGGCCGGAGCGGTCCGCCACGGCCAGGACGTGCCGTTCGAGCCGCTCGAGAACCCCCGCGAGCTCGCGCCGATGCTCTCCGAGAACGTGAAGGTGGCCTACCGGCTGGAGGGTCAGCGCTACTTCGAGCCCGGCCCGTTCATGGAGGCGCTGGGGCAGGCCTTCATCCAGCGCGGCGGCACCCTGCGCACGGGTGTCGAAGTCACCGACGTGAACTCCACGCGGACCCCGTCGGTGACGCTGTCCACGGGCGAGCACCTCACCGCCGACACCGTCGTGATCGCCACCGGTGCCTGGCTGCCCCGGCTGGCAGCGCCGCTGGGCGTGAAGGTGAAGGTCCAGGCCGGGCGCGGGTACTCGTTCTCCGTGGCCACCGACCAGCCCGCCGAGCACCCCGTGTACCTGCCGCACGCGCGCATGGCCTGCACCCCCTATCAGGGACGGTTCCGCATCGCCGGCACCATGGAGTTCAAGCACGCCGACGAGCCCTTCGACCCGGGGCGCATCACCGCGATCGTCAACGAGGCGCGGAAGCTGATGACCGGCGTGGACCTCGACGACCGCCAGGACGAGTGGGTCGGCTCGCGCCCCGTCACCCCGGACGGCCTCCCGCTGATCGGCGCCACGCAGGTCCCCAATGTCTACGTGGCCGGCGGGCACGGCATGTGGGGCATGGTCCTGGGACCCATCACCGGGCGCCTTCTGGCCGATCAGATCACCACCGGAGCGATCCACCCGGCGATCAAGGCCTTCGATCCGCTGCGCTGAGACGGATACTGGGGCCATGAGCCCCACCTCCGACGACGTCCTGGCCGCCGCCCGCATCCTCGAGGGCGTCGCGCACCGCACCCCGGTGCTGAGCTCCAGCACCCTGGACGCACAGCTCGGGTGCTCCGCGCATCTCAAGGCCGAGAACCTGCAGCGGGCCGGAGCGTTCAAGTTCCGCGGGGCGTTCACCGCGCTGTCGCGGCTGCCGCACGACGACGCCGTCGTCGCCTTCTCGTCGGGCAACCACGCCCAGGCGGTGGCCCTGGCCGCTGCGCTGCAGGGGCGTGCGGCCACGATCGTGATGCCGTCGGATGCGCCCGAGATGAAGACGGCCGCCACGCGCGGCTACGGCGCCGAGGTGGTGGCCTACGACCGCCGCACCGAGGATCGCGCGGCGCTGGCGGCCCGTCTGGCCGAGGAGCGCGGGGCGCATGTGGTCCCGCCGTTCGATCACCCGGACATCATCGCGGGGCAGGGCACGGCCGCGCTCGAGCTGTTCGAGGACGTCGGGGCGCTCGATCTGCTGTTCGTGCCGCTGGGCGGCGGGGGTCTGCTATCGGGTTCCCTACTGGCGGCGGGCCTGCTGGCGCCGCAGTGCCGCGTGATCGGCGTGGAGCCTGCCGCCGGGGACGACGTGCAGCGGTCGCTGGCTGCCGGACATCCCCTCTCGATCGAGGTCCCCGAGACGCTGGCCGACGGCGCCCAGACCACCCGGGTGGGCGATACGACCTTCGAGATCATCCGCGAGCGCGTGGATTCGATCATCACCGTGCCCGACGACGCTCTGATGGCCGAGATGCGCTTCCTCGCCGAGCGGATGAAGACGGTCGTGGAGCCGACTGGCTGTCTGGGCCTGGCGGGACTGCGCGCCTGGGCTCAGGAGCACGACGTCGGCGGGCTGCGGGCGGGCGTGATCCTCAGCGGCGGGAACGTGGATCTGCGGAGGTTCGCGGCGCTAGTGGGGTGAGCGTGTCGCTCATTGCGACTCGGGCGCCGCATCCACCACGAGCAGGGAGCGCAGCGGCATCCGCGACCGCCAGCGGGGCGGCAGCTCCATGTAGTGCTCCAGCGTCAGACGCGTGATGTCGGCACCTCCGAACAGCCTCAGGTTCTGCCGCTCCCTCTCCAGATCGATCGCATCGCGGCTGTAGGAGCCCAGCGTCACGAACAAGCCCACTTCACCCGTGGACAGAGTGCCGATCAGCTGCTGGACGTCCGGCCTTCCCCTCGTGGCCGTCGAGTGCTTGCACTGCACCTTGATGAGCGGGGGCTCCAGCCCCAGCGGATCCTTGTGCGCCAGGACGTCGACGCCGCCATCCGTGCTGAAGGCAGTGACTCGCGCCTGGTATCCCATGGTGCGCAGCAGATCGGCCACGAAGTGCTCGAACTCCTCGTGGCTGAGCTCATCCCGCAGTGTCCGGATGATGAAGTCGCGCGTGTGCTGGTCGATGCGGTCGGCATTCGGCTCATCTTCGGCGATGCGAACAGCTTCCGCGGCGGAATTGCTGCCAGTCGTCTTGCTGACCCGGGCCTCGAAGGTCTCATCCGACGCCGAGTCGAGGAACTCCTGGAAGACCCCGGCATGCCTGCTGACCCGGAACAGCGTGATCGCGGACCCGATCTCGTAGAGAGCGCTCTGCGGGAAGAGCCCGCGCGCAACCCCGGTCTTGAGCCAGCGCACCTTCCGTCGGTGCGGATGGCGCTCGGCCTCCGGATGGAACTCGTAGTCGCCCTCCACCACACCGAAGTTCAGTGTGGAATCGGGCTTGTAGGGCGCCACCACGATGTCACCGCGCTGGATCTCTGCCGCGAAGCGATAGAGCACCCCCACCCAGACCGGGATCGCCCCGGCCTTGGCATCCGGATTCGCGCGCAGCACCGCCTCTCGGATGCTCTCCCGATCCATGCCGACGACTCGCAGATCGCCGATCGCCTCCCAGCCGATCGAGACGAACCCTCCCGCGACCAGCTCGGCCCCCAGAGCGTCGTTGTGGATCCCCCACATCCTCGCCATCACTGCCCTCTTCCTGTCGGCCCGACATGCTGGTGTCCACTCTCGTCGATCTTCGGGAACCCACCGAACCGCTCCGACGCCTTCAGCGCGCCGAGGACGCAGATCCGAGCGCGTTCGCCTGAGGACCACCCCTTGACCCGCGTACCCCAAGGGGGTACACCTGGATCCAACAACTACCCCCTAGGGGTATCACTATCAGCGAAGGAGCGCACCATGGCGACCACCGAGTTCAACGTCACCGGCATGACCTGCGGGCACTGCGAGATGTCCGTGCGCGAAGAGGTCGAGGAGATCCCCGGCGCCTCCGTGAGCCAGGTCAGCCACGAGACCGGCCGCCTCGTCGTCGAGAGCGACCAGCCCGTCGACGACGCCGCAGTGAAGGCCGCCGTCGAGGAGGCCGGCTACTCGGCCGAGCGCGCAGCGTGAGCGCCGCCGCCCGCCTCGGGGCCTACCTCGCGGCGCTGGCGGCGGTCTTCGCCGCCGCCTTCTTCATCGGCGGCGCCGTCGTGCCTCAGAGCACCGTGGATTCCTGGACCCAGCAGGCCGAGGAATCCTCGCACTCGCAGACCCCTGACGAGTTCGAGAGCCCCGCCGATCCCGATCACTGACCCCCGGTCCGCCGCACCGGGCCGGGGAGAGCACCGACTTCCAGGAAGAAGCACCCATGACCACCTCCGCGCCCACGGACTCCAGCGCCCAGCCGCAGTCGCCGGGTCCCGACGTCGAGCTGCTGCTCGGCGGGATGACCTGCGCGTCGTGCGCCAACCGCATCGAGCGCAAGCTGAACAAGCTCGACGGCGTGAGCGCCTCGGTCAACTATGCGACCGAGAAGGCGCGCGTCTCCGTGCCGGAGGGCTATGACAGCCAGCAGCTGATCAGCACGGTCGAGCAGGCGGGCTACACGGCCGAGCTGCCCAAGCCCAAGGGTGCGGACACCCAGAAGGACGACGACGAGGGCGAGGACCCCGAGCTGACGTCGCTGCGCCACCGGCTCATCGGCGCGGGCGTGCTGGGCGTTCCGGTCATTATCCTGGCGATGATCCCCGCACTGCAGTTCACCTACTGGCAGTGGCTCTCGCTCACCCTGGCCGCCCCCGTGATCGTGTGGGCCGGCTGGCCCTTCCACAAGGCCGCCTGGACCAACCTGCGCCACGGCTCGGCCACCATGGACACGCTGATCTCCATGGGCACGATCGCCGCGTTCCTGTGGTCGCTCTACGCCCTGTTCTTCGGCACCGCCGGAGTCCCCGGGATGACGCACGCCTTCGAGCTGTCGGTCGAGCCCACGGACGGCGCCAGCGCGATCTACCTGGAGGTCGCCGCCGGCGTCATCTTCTTCATCCTGGGCGGGCGCTACTTCGAGAAGCGCTCCAAGCGCCAGGCCGGCGCTGCGCTGCGCTCGCTCATGGAGCTGGGCTCCAAGGAGGTCGCCGTCCTGCGCGACGGCGCCGAGACCCTCATCTCGATCGATGATCTCGCCGAGGGCGACGAGTTCGTCGTGCGCCCCGGCGAGAAGATCGCCACCGACGGCACCGTGGTCTCCGGCTCCTCCGCCGTGGACGCCTCCATGCTGACCGGCGAGTCCGTCCCGGTCGAGGTCTCCGAGGGCGACGACGTCACCGGCGCGACCGTCAACACCGGCGGGCGCCTGGTCGTGCGCGCCACCCGCGTGGGCTCGGATACCCAGCTGGCGCAGATGGCCCAGATGGTCGAGGACGCGCAGTCCGGCAAGGCCGAGGTGCAGCGCCTGGCCGATCGGATCTCCGGCATCTTCGTGCCGATCGTCATCGCGATCGCCGTGGCGACCCTGGGCGTGTGGCTGGGTGCGGGCTTCCCGATCACCGCCGCCTTCACCGCCTCGGTGGCCGTGCTGATCATCGCCTGCCCCTGCGCCCTGGGACTGGCGACCCCCACCGCGCTGCTCGTCGGCACCGGCCGCGGCGCGCAGCTGGGCATCCTCATCAAGGGCCCCGAGGTCCTGGAGTCCACCCGCAAGGTCGACACCGTCGTGCTCGACAAGACGGGCACTGTCACCACCGGACGCATGACGCTGAAGAGCGCATATGTCGACGATGGAATGGATGAGCAGGAGCTGCTGCGCATCGCCGGCGCCCTGGAGGACTCCTCCGAGCACCCCATCGCCCGGGCCATCACCCGCGGCGCCCGCGAGCGCGTCGGAGAGCTGCCTGCCGTGGAGAGCTTCCAGAACCTCGAGGGACGCGGCGTGCAGGGCGTCGTCGACGGCCGCCTGGCGGTCATCGGCCGCGAGACCATGCTCGAGGAGTGGTCCCTGCAGATGCCCGAGGCCCTCGCCCGCGCCAAGGAGCAGGCGGAGTCGGACGGTGAGACCGCCGTCGTCGTGGCCTGGGACGGTGCCGTGGGCGGCGTCCTGACGGTCGCCGATGCGGCCAAGGAGACCAGCGCCGAGGCCATCCGCCAGTTCCGCGACCAGGGTCTGACGCCCGTGCTGCTGACCGGCGACAACCAGGCCGTGGCCGAGACGGTGGCCGCGGAGGTCGGGATCGAGAAGGTCATCGCCGGCGTCCTGCCGCAGGACAAGGTCACGACCATCCAGCAGCTGCAGGACGAGGGCCGCGTGGTCGCCATGGTCGGCGACGGCGTCAACGACTCCGCCGCCCTCGCCCAGGCCGATCTGGGCATGGCCATGGGCACCGGCACGGATGCCGCCATCCAGGCCGCCGACATCACCCTAGTGCGCGGGGATCTGCGCGCGGCCTCGGATGCCGTGCGCCTGTCGCGCAAGACCCTGGGCGTGATCAAGTCCAACCTGTTCTGGGCCTTCGCCTACAACATGGCCGCGATCCCGCTGGCCGCCTTCGGACTGCTGAACCCCATGCTCGCCGGCGCGGCCATGGCATTCTCTTCCGTGTCGGTGGTGGCCAACAGCCTGCGGCTGCGCGGGTTCCGCAGCCGCTCCGGGGCCGCACCTGCCGCCGCGACGGCCGACGAGCGGGAGTCCGCCGCCGCATGAGCATCCCGAACGACCAGGAGACCAGCACCATGAGCACCGATCAGGACGCCGCCGACGAGGCCCTCGTGGAGCAGACGGCGGAAGCCACCGCGGGCATGGCCCCGGACAGCGAGCTCGATCAGGACGGCCATGCCCACCACGGGTACATGTCGGACAAGCAGCGCTACCTGGCCCGCCTCAAGCGGATCGAGGGTCAGGCCCGCGGCATCCACCGCATGATCGACGAGGAGAAGTACTGCATCGACATCCTCACGCAGATCTCCGCGCTGAACTCGGCCCTGCGCAATGTGGGCCTGGGCCTGCTCGACGACCACATGCGCCACTGCGTCCTCGACGCCGCCCAGGCAGGCGGCGAGGAGGCCGACGCCAAGATGCAGGAGGCCTCCCAGGCCATCGCGCGACTGATGAAGGGCTGAGACCGGGCTCAGGCGCCCCCGAGGGGTCGCGCCCTGCCCGCGAGCGCACGGACATCACGACGGCCCCGGCAGATGCCAGGGCCGTCGTCGTCGGTGCTGTCGTGTTCAGTAGTTGGCAGGCGGGTCAGAGGCGGGGAAGGACTCCCGCTCCTCCTCTTCCAACAGCTGCTCCTCGCGCTCGGACTCCGTCTGGGCGGGATGCTCCTGCTCGACGGGTTCCTGCGGGTTCTGCGATGCACTGGTCTCGCTCATGACCTGCTCCTTCTGTTCGACGATCACCTCTCCATTATCGGGCCTCCGCCCAAACGCGCGATCCGTCAGTGACCCGGCAGATCGGCACCGACCTTCTCCGCCTTCTTCAAGTGCTGGCCTGGGATAGCCTCAGCGCATTCGGCCTCCTGTGTCTGCGCCGGACCAACCGCACGACGAAAGCGACCCCGCCTTGTCTCGCACCACCCTCTTCCACGGCGCCACGGTCTTCACCGGAGAGGCCGCCTCCCCCACCGCCCGCTCGTTCGCGGTGCAGGACGGCCGCTTCCTGGCGGTCGGGACGCAGGAGGAGGTGCGCGCAGTCGTCGGGCCCGACGCCGTGGAGGAGGACCTGCACGGGGCCTTCGTGCTGCCGGGGTTCTGGGAGTCCCACGTGCACATGACCATGCTGGGCGAGGCCCTGGACAAGGTCTCCCTGCGCGAGTGCGCCACCCTGGACGAGATCCAGCAGCGCATCGCCGAGGCGCGAGCCGTCGACCCGCAGGCCACGCAGATCCTCGGCGCCAGCTGGTACCCGCATGCCTTTGCGCCGGGTCAGCAGCCCACGGCCGCCATGCTGGACGCGGTCGTCGCCGACATCCCCGTGATCCTGGACGCCAACAGCCTCCACGCCGCATGGGTGAACACCGCCGGCCTGGCCGCGCTGGGCATCACCCGGGACACCCCGGATCCGCTGGGCGGTCAGATCGTGCGCGATGCCGCCGGCGAGCCCACCGGCCTGCTGCTGGAGAACGCCGCGATCGAGTACGCCTGGGGGTACCAGGCCGCGCACTCCACCGAGGCGGATCAGGACCGCTTCCTGGACAACGCCTTCCGCTCCTACCTGGCCAGCGGCACCACGGGCGCCACGGACATGGGCCTCAGCGACTCGGACCTGGCGGTCTTCCGTCGTCGGCTGGAGCGCGACGGCCGCCTGCCCTTCCCCGTCGACGCCCACTGGATGCTGCGCCCCACCGGCGACCCGGAGGCGGATCTCGCGGAGGTCGAGCGGGTGGCCGCGATCCGCGACGAGATGGCCGCCGAGTTCGGCACCCAGTGGCTGCGGATCGTGGGCGTCAAACTCATCCTGGACGGAGTGATCGACGCCTGCACCGCAGCCATGCGCGCCCCGTACGTGGGCGGCGAACTCCCCGACCCCCTCTGGGAGCGAGAGGCGGCCCTGCTGGTGGCCACCGCCGCCGACGCCCGCGGCCTGCAGCTGGCGCTGCACGCGATCGGCGACCAGGCCAGCACCCTGGCGCTCGATCTGGTCGAGGAGTGCGTGCGCGTCATTGGGCCCCGGGAGGGACGACGCCCCCGCGTGGAGCACCTGGAGTCGGTGGCTCAGGACACCATCGAGCGGATGGCGGAACTCGGGGTCACCGCCTCCATGCAGCCGGTGCACTGCGACCCCGCCGTCCTGGACAACTGGAGGGCCATGCTCGGCGACGACCGCGCCGTGCAGGGCTTCCCCTGGCACCGCTTCCGCGAGGCCGGCGTGCCGATCGCCCTGGGCACCGACGCCCCCACCGCTCCGCATCAGGCCGCGCGCAATCTGTTCATCGCCCTGACAGCCCGCTCCGCGTTCGACGCCGGCCGGGATCCGTATCAGCCGGAGAGGGTCTTCGCCCCGGCCGACGCCCTGGAGGCGCTGACCTCAGCCGGCGCCCGGGCCTCCGGGCGCGACGGCACCGGCCGGATCGCCCGGGGACTGGCGGCCGACTTCTGCGTGCTGGATCACAACCCCCTGACCGATGACCCCGATGAGCTGCTGAAGCTGCAGGTGCAGCGCACGGTCACCGGCTGATCCGGCTGTCAGCCCTGCTGCTCGGGCTCGGACGGCATCCACACCTCGGACTGCGAGTCCTCGGGGTAGTAGTGGCCGCCCGGGATGGTCTGCAGCTCGATGAGCATCCCCCACGGAGCCTTCACGTAGACGCTGCCGTTGCCCGGGGTGTCCTCGTGACGGCTGTTGCCGTGGATCTCCGAGAGCGCTTCACCGCCGGCTGCGACCAGGCGGTCGCGGGAGCCCTCGAGGTCGTCGCAGTACAGGGAGATGTGGTTCAGCCCGAAGTCGGCCAGACCCGCAGCCTCGCGCTGCTCCCCGGAGATCTCGAACATCTCCAGGCCGGGGCCCTCGCCGATGACGATGAAGCGCTGACGCCGGATCGCAGCCCCCGACGGCAGACCGAGCTGACGCTCGACCTCCGCTCCCTGACGGGGTTCGTCGTCCGGGGTGAGGCCGTCATAGGCGACCTTCGCCCCGAGCCCCTGGACCAGGAAGTCGGTGGCAGCGTCCAGATCCGGGACCGTGACGCCGATGTGCTGGATGCCGCGCGGAAGCGGCTGCTTGCTGCTTGTCATGCTCACCAGCCTACTGAGCACCGTTCACGCACTTCCGACACGGGTCTCACCGTCGAGCCGGGTCTAAGCTTCAGCTCACACAGGCACGGCACGACGTCGGCCTCCATCGGGAGCCGCAGCCGCCTTGAGCCTAGGAGTCTCCATGTCCCTCACCGACGCCCAGACCGCGCGCACAAGTCAGGACCTGCGCCGCCATCTCGAGGTCTCGGACCTGACGCGTCAGCAGCTGTGCGAGTGGCTCGACCTGTCACCGTCCGAGCTCGAGCACGTCCTGCAGATGGACGGCCACGCCCACCCCGTGACGACCTGGCTGGTCCGCGATGCGCTCGACCAGGCGGTCGCCGAGTCGGGTGCCGACGCCCGCGGCTGGTCGGTGCTCACGGCAGCCCGGCGCCGTGAGGCCCGCCTGTGGTTCCGCCTGCAGGACGTGCCGCCTCGCGGGTGACTCCGGGCAGCCGCCCCCCCCTCACCGACCCCATGCGATCCACAGCAGCAGGAGCGTCAGCAGGAACCCCGTGACCATGTTCAGCCACAGGAAGCGCCGCCATCCGCGGCGAGTCAGCTCGCAGCGCTCATCGGGCACGTCATGGAACGGGAGGATGCTCACCAGATACGGCACGGCCAGCAGCCCAGCCAGCGCCGCGGGCCAGTCCGCCGCGGCCATCACGAGCCCGGCTGCGGCATAGAGCCCGATCGCCACCCGGACGGTTCTGCGAGCGCCGAGAGCGCTGGCGATCGAGCCAATCCCCGCCTCCCGGTCGGCGGCAACATCTTGCACGGCCCCGAAGGCCTGGGAGGCCATGCCCCACAGGAAGAACGCGAGCAGGCAGACGGCGGCCGTCGTCGTCAGGGGCGCGCCCGTGAGTGCCAGACCGAACGCCGCCGGGCCCACGAAATGGGCGGACGACGTCATGGAGTCCAGCACCGGACGCTCCTTGAACCGCATGCCTGGAGCGGAATATGCGACGACGGCCGCCAGAGTCACCGCGAGCACGGCTGCGGAGACCCAGGACCCCCACCAGAGCAGCGCGAGCACGAACGGGATCGGCAGCAGGCAGGCCCACCACAGCGTCAGCCGGTGCCAGCGGGAGGCGAGCACGATGCCCTCGACCCCGCCCTTGCGGGGATTGCGCAGGTCCGATTCGTAGTCGAAGACGTCGTTGATGCCGTACATCAGCAGGTTGTAGGGGATCAGGAAGAAGACCGTGCCCACCACCAGCTCAGCAGTGAATCCCCCACCGGCCATCAAGTAGGCGGCCGCGAACGGATACGCGGTGTTGACCCAGCTCAGCGGGCGGGAGGCGCCCACGAGCTGCCGGGCGGCTGCCGCCGTTCCATCGGTGCGCGTCATCGGCTGCTCCTCTCCCGTTCGCCGTCATCCGCCGGCCGAGCGAGAAGCTCCCACAGGGAGGGCAGCAGCAGACCCGCGGCGACCGGCCAGGCCAGGTCCTCGATCGGGGCCAGCCCCACGGACCAGCCGAGCAGCTGCGCCTCGTCGTATCGGAAGAGATCCACCGCGATCATGAGGCTGTCGAACACGACGGTCAGCAGCAGCAGGCCGAGGATCGTCAGGGCCGTCGTCGCCCACCAGGCAGCCCCGAGGCGTCGCCGCCAGGAGACCAGACCCGCCACGACGGCCGTCGCGGCCACGAACAGCGCGGCGAGGGCGGCATAGGTCATGAAGCACCTCCGCGCGTCGTCGCGGCCCTCTCGAGGGCCAGCGCCACCAGCCCCCGCAGCACGAGCGTGAGGTAGCAGAGGAAGGTGATGAAGACGATCTCCTCCAGAGGCAGCTCGGGCGCCAGCATGACCCCGGTCATCGGCCCCTGCCCCTTGCCGTAGTGCCCCGAGGCGATGGCCGCGAGATCCCAAAGCAGGAAGACCGCGATCCCTGCGATGACGGTGAGCGCGCCGGCTCGCGGCGCCCGCCACAGCACCAGATGGAAACGGCGGTCGAGCAGTGCCATGCAGCCGGTCGAGATCAGCAGGGCGCCCAGGTAGATCAGACCCGTCAAGGCAGCTCCCGCGCGATCCGGTCTGCGACGATCTCGGCGCTGATCAGGCACATGGGCAGCCCGATCCCCGGGATCGTGCTCGACCCGGCGTAGTAGAGCCCGTCCACCTTCCGGGAGCGGTTGCCGGCGCGGAACATGGCGCTCTGGCCGAGGGTGTGCGCCGGACCGAGCATGCTGCCTCGCCAGGCCCCCAGGTCCTCGGAGAAGTCCGCGGGGCCCACGGTGCGCCGCACCACGATGCGCTGGGCCAGGTCCTCGTGGCCGGACCAGCGAGCCACCTGGTCGATCGCGGCATCGGCGATGGCCTCGATCCGCGGATCACCGCCGCCGTCGACGCCTCCGCGTCCCAGCTGCGGGTCGGCGGGCATGGGCACGAGCACGAACAGGTTCTCCTGACCCGCCGGCGCAGCCGACGGGTCGGTGGCCGAGGGCCTGCACACGTAGACCGAGGCAGGTTCCGGCACGCGACCGTCCGCGATGGCGGCGAAGTTGCTCCGCCAGTCCCGGGTGAAGAACAGGCTGTGGTGCGGCATCCGCTCCAGCGCACCGTCCACACCCAGCATCACGAGCACCGCGCCCGGACCGCTGGTGCGCCGGGCCCACCAGGACTCGGGGTAGGTCTGCAGGTGCCGGGGCAGCATCGTGGTCTCCGTGCGGTGCAGATCCGCCGTGGACACGACGACGTCCGCCTCCAGAACCCGCTCGAGACCCTCGGCATCGCGGAAGCGCACCCCCGTCGCCTGTGCACGTGTCCCGCGACGGCCCCCTGCGCCCGTGCGGATCTCCGTGACCTCCGCCCCGGTGTGCAACCGGGCTCCGGCAGCCCGAGCCAGTCGCTGCAGGACGGCCATGAGCTCGCCGAAGCCGCCCTGCGGGTAGAGCACCCCGCCCGTGAGGTCCATGGCGCTCATCAGGTGGTACAGCGCAGGCGTCCTGTCCGGCGATGAGCCCAGGAAGACGGCGGGATAGCCCAGGACCTGACGCAGCCTCGGGTCCCGGAATCGTCGTGCCGTGAAGCGCTCGAGCGACTGCAGCAGCAGCGGGCCGAGCCGGTGCGCCGATCCCAGGACGCGGCGGTCCATGAAGGGCCGCAGCGAGTCGAAGGATGTGTAGAGGAAGCGGGCCAGCGCCAGCTCGTAGGTGGACCGGGCGGAGTCCAAGTAGCGCTCCAGGACCCGGCCGGCACCGGGCTCGATCTCCTCGAACCGCTCGATGTTGGTCCGGACATCGGCCGCGATGTCCAGAGGCTCGTCGTGGCCCTCGAAGAACACTCGGTACCCGGGATCGAGCTGCTGCAGATCCAGCTGCTCGTCGACGCTCGTGCCCATCAGCTCGAAGAACCGCTCGAAGACCTCCGGCATCAGGTACCACGAGGGCCCGGTGTCGAAGCGGAAGCCGTCAGCCTCCCACGTTCCGGCTCGGCCGCCGAGGCTCTCCCCTGCCTCCAGCAGATCCACGGACCAGCCGCGCCGGGCCAGCAGCGCGGCCGTGGCCAGCCCCGAGATGCCCCCGCCGACGACCACAGCCCGACGTTCCCGGCTCATGGGCGGCCTCCCAGCGCACGCAGGATGATGACCGCCTTGCGCGCATCGGGCACCCGGATCCTGGTGCGCCGGATCTGCGCGGCAGGGGTGCGGCGCAGGCGCCGTGAGAGCTCGGCGAACAGCCCGTGGGCGGCACGGACCGCTCGACGGCTGTCGGGCGGCAGCTGGTCGATCGCCTCTGCTGCCACCGCCAGGTCGGCATCGATGTCATCCAGCAGCTCGTCGCGCCGGCTGTCGGTGAATGCCTCCGGATCCAGGCCGGGGAAGTACGTCCGCCCCAGCAGGTCGTGATCATCGGCCAGATCCCGCAGGAAGTTGATCTTCTGGAAGGCAGCGCCCAGTCGCTGCGCCCCGGGGGCCAGCCGCTCGTAGGCACCGCCGTCCTCGCCCAGGAAGCAGTGCAGGCACATCAGCCCGATCACCTCGGCGGAGCCGTGGACGTAGTCGCCCAGGCTCTCGTCGTCGTGGGTCCGCAGTCCCAGATCGGCACGCATGGAGGCGAAGAACGGGCCGGTCAGCTCCGGACCGATGCCCCGCCGTCGTGCCACGGAGGCGAAGGCCTGGACCACCAGATTGGCGCTGCGCCCGTGCCGCAGGGCACGGAGGGTGTCGGCCTCGAGCTCCTCCAGCAGCTCGGAGCGCAGCTGCGGACTCAGATGCGGATCCGGGTCATCGACGATCTCATCGGCCACGCGCACCAGTGCGTAGAGGCTGCGGATCTCGGAGCGAGTCGGCTCGGCGAGCAACCGGACAGCCCACCCGAAGGACGTCGAATAGCGGCCGATCACCTCTGCGGCACTCGCCGCGGCCACCCGGTCGTAGCGCGACACCGGCCTCACCGCCGTCATGACGCCTGCTCCCGGAGCGGAGCCGCACCGAACTGACCTTCAGCGCTGTGCGTCGTCATGGCCGAGGCAGCCGATGCCCTGACCCGCTCGATCAGCTGCGCCACGACTGCCTCCAGCTCTGCCGGCGCGGAGGCCCGGGCGGCCAGTTCGAGGGCCTCGTCGAACTGCTGCTCGGCCAGATTCTGGACGGCAGACCTCGCCCCGCACTCGGTCAGCAGGTCACGGGCTCGCGCTGCCTGATGCTCGCCCAGGTCCGGGTCCCCGATCAGCGCGCTGAGCTCCGCCCAGCACGACGTGCCTCGAGCCAGGGCCAGCAGCGCAGTGGGCTTGGCCTCGCGCAGGTCCGAGACGACGGTCTTGCCGGTGAGCTCCTGGCGGCCGAAGACCCCCAGCAGGTCGTCCAGCAGTTGGAAGCCGATGCCGACCAGTCGGCCGATCGCGCTCAGCTGCTCCAGCAGCTCCGACGGGGCGTCGGCCAGCACGGCCCCGACCTGCATGGGCAGCTGGAAGGAGTAGGCGCTGGTCTTGAGCTCACTCACGCGCAGGGCGTCCTGGAGCTGCAGCGCGTGCCCCTCGCCGACGCGGCTCAAGCACACGTCGGCGAGCTCGCCGGAGGCCGTGGCGTGGACCGCCTCCTCCAGCAGCTCGAGCAGGTGCTCGGTCTGGGCGACCGAGACACCGCTGCGGGTCATCAGGCGCATGGCCGAGACCAGCGCCAGATCGCCGGCCAGGATCCCTGCTGCAGAGCCCTGCCGCTGCACCGCGGCCGCGCTCGCACCCGCCCTGCGGGCATGGACTGCGAAGGCTCCGGAGACGTTGGGGCGCCCGCGGCGGGTGTCGTCGCCGTCGATGACGTCGTCATGGACCACGAACGCGGTGTGCAGCAGCTCGACCGCCGCCGCAGCCCGGGCCGCCGACTCGCTCTGGGATCCTCCCAGGGCCGCGTGGACAGACAGGACGAGGTCCGGACGCAGGCCCTTCCCGCCCCAGGCTGCGTCACGGAGCTGTGCCCACAGCAGACGGTGCTCGGGTCCTAGCCGTGCGGAGCGCTCCTCGCCGCGGCTCCAAGCCTCCTGCAGTTCGCGCCGCACAGGCGCCGACTTCTGATGACTCATCACGGACGTCAGCATCGCATGAAATACCTAGCTTGCCTAGGTAAATACTGGGATACCCTTCTGCTCATGACCCGGCCCCCAGAGCAGGGATCATCGAGCGACTCCTACTGGTACGACGACTCTGCCCCCGAGCGCGAGCTCCTGCGCGCCATGCGCCGCCTTCAGCGCGCCCGTCGCCATATGCACCACCGAGTCACCTGCGAGATGGAGCTCAATCCCACGGACGTGAAGGCCCTGCAGCTGATCATCGCCGGCGAGCGCGCTGACGACCCGCTCACCGCCTCCGCCCTGGCGACCGAACTGGGGATCTCCACCGCCTCCACCGCCAAGCTGCTCAACCGCCTCACCAGCACGGGGCACCTCCGGCGCGAGCGCCACCCTCGCGATGGGCGATCCGTGACCGTGGTCGCCCAGCCGCTGGCTCACGAACGAGTCCGGGCCGTCATGACAGAGCCCCACGATCGGATGCTCGAGGCGGCACGACGGGTCCCGCAGGAGTCCAGGCAGGCGGTGCTCGACTTCCTGGAGGACATGGCCCAGGCCTTCGAGGGATCCGCAGAGCCGCCGCACCAGGGTGTCGATCGCGGAAACTGAGGGTCTGGGCTGAGCACAGGGCAGCCCCTGACCACGGATGACATCAGGGGCTGCCAGGAGGCGCCGTCCGTGTCAGAACCCCTCGTTCGCCATGTTGGCGAAGCGGGAGTAGTGCCCCTGGAACGCCACCACGATGGTCTTGGTGGGGCCGTTACGGTGCTTGGCCACGATCACATCCGCCTCGCCAGCGCGCGGCGACTCCTTGTCGTAGACGTCATCGCGATGCAGAAGGATGACCATGTCGGCATCCTGCTCGATCGAGCCCGATTCGCGAAGATCCGAGACCATCGGCCGCTTGTCGGTGCGCTGCTCGGAACCACGGTTCAGCTGCGACAGGGCAATCACGGGGACGTCGAGCTCCTTGGCCAGCAGCTTCAGCGCACGCGAGAACTCCGAGACCTCCTGCTGGCGCGACTCGACCTTCTTGCCCGAGCTCATCAGCTGCAAGTAGTCGAGCACCACGAGCTTGAGGTCGTGCTTCTGCTTCAGGCGACGGCACTTGGCGCGGATCTCCATCAGCGACATGTTCGGGGAGTCGTCGATGAACAGCGGAGCAGAGTCGAGTTTGCCCATGGTGGAGGCGATCTTGCCCCACTGCTCGTCCTGGAGAGTGCCCTTGCGCAGATCCTGCAGGCTGAGGGTGGCCTCGGCCGAGAGGATCTTCAGCGCGATCTCATTGCGCGCCATCTCGAGCGAGAAGATCGCGGTGGTCATGTTGTTCTTGATCGCCGCCGAGCGCGCGATATCGATGGCGAAGGTCGAATTGTGCGTGGGGATGAAGCCGCGTCCCGCGAGGAACAAGTGCTCGGGGTGATCCACCTGCAGGCACCGGACCGGCACCGAGGCCACTGGCTCCACAGCGACGATCGCCCGATCGACTCCCGGCTCTATGCCGCCGTCATGGCACAGCGGCAGTCGAGCATCAGCCGGGACGCGCACGGCATGGCGCTGCGCCGAGGCTGCGATCTGCCCCGTGGTCACCACTCCGGCCGACTCCGCGTCAGCCGCATCGGCCCCGACAAGCACGGCAGCACGCGTGTGCGTCAGCCACTGATGCTCCTCGTCGGCAATGATCTCGCTGCCGTCGTCGAAACGGACCCGGTAGCAGGGCCGATCGAGCATCACGTCGGTGGCGGCCGTGACCGTGGTGGGTGCGCCATCTGCGGCGAGCACCTGGTCGCCCACGGAGACCTCTCCCATGGTCGTCCACCCGGTGGGCGTGGGGATGGGGGTGTCGAGGGCCAGCGCCTTGCCCATAGCAGGCCTGGCCGCGATCACGATCATCTGCCCGCCCTGCAGCCCGTGGGTCAGCTCGTCGAACTCCACGAACCCGGTGGGCACGCCGTGCATGCCGGAGCGCCCGCCGGCGTCCTCGATCTCCTGGACGGTGGACTCCACGACGTCCTTGAGGACCACGTAGTCCTCCGAGTTGCGCCGCTCCGCCACGGTCATGATCTCGGACTGGGCCTCGTTGACCAGGACCTCGACCTCGCCATCCTGCGAGTAGCCGAGCTGCACGATCTTGGTGCCGGCCGTGACCAGGCGGCGCAGCACGGCGCGCTCCTGCACGATCTCGGCGTAGAACCCGGCGTTGGCCGCGGTGGGCACCGAGGAGATCAGCGAGTGCAGGTAGGCCGGCCCGCCGGTGCGCTCGAGCTCGCCGCGCTTGGTCAGTTCGTCGGCCACGGTGATGGCATCGGCGGGTTCGCCCTTGCCGTAGAGGCTCATGATGGCCTCGTAGATGGACTCGTGCGCCGGCTTGTAGAAGTCGTTGCCGCGCAGCACCTCCACGACGTCCGCGATGGCGTCCTTGGACAGCATCATGCCGCCGAGCACGGACTGCTCGGCGACGTTGTCGTAGGGGGGAGTGCGGATCTCTTCGGACACGGCAGGGCCTTTCCAGCGTGGACTGCGGCCAGGACGACGACGGCCGCCCGGCCCGCCCATTCTGGCCCACGGCGCAGACGTCACAGGCCGCCGTCCGAGAACATCTGAAGTTACATGAGTGGGCTTTATCCACTGACTGTGGACAACTTGTGGACACCCTGTGGGGCGCGCCGTGCACGACTGTGCGCAACCCGTGCAGATCTGCCCCTCCACCTGTGGATATCCACAAGCTGAGGCTTCATGAACGAACGGTGAATCCCCAGGTCAGAGGGATATTTACCGGGTTCTCCACGGCGTGTGCACAACTCTCCACAGGTCCTGTCCACACCGGACGTGGACATTCCCACAGAGCTGTGACGTCGGGCGCCATGTGGAGCAGCAGTGGTGCTCAGGACCCCATGGCCAGCTGCAGCAGCAGGATCAGGGTGGCCGGGCTGATCAGCACGGAGAGGATCATCACGATCACGTTCCACGGCCGATGCCGCCGATACGAGATCACGCTGGCCAGTGCGGTCAGGAACGCCCCCACCTCCGCGATCGTGGCCACGATCAGCCCCCCGAAGAACGTGAGGGTCATGGCCGCACCGGAACCGGTGTTGCCCAGGCCGAAGCCGGCCAGGAAGGCCGCGAGCCCCACGATCCACAGGATGACGGCGATCGGCAGCAGCCGCGGCTCGGCCCGCCCCTTGCGGCGCGTTTGAGAGACAGGAGCCGTAAAGGCGCGAGCGGCTGCGGTCTGCGATCGTGCACTGCGGGAGCTGGGGGCCATGGCGGACATGGTGCCATCCCGTGCTGGACGCCCGCGCCCGGGAACGTGAGCGACAACCCGCAGGCAACCACTGATGACGCGTCACCTTTGTCGCTATCCTGGAGACATGACGACGCCCTCCGACACCGACCCCCGCAGCCTCCCCGCAGATCCTGACCACTCCGGAGGCTCCCCCTCGAGCGCGGGTGCGGCCGGAACGGGCAAGGACGTCGACTGGCTCTCCGAGCATGAGGAGACCGTCTGGCGCCGCTGGCTCGCCGTGAGCAGCCGCATCCCCGCCACCCTGTCCTCGCAGCTGCAGTCAGACTCCGGGCTCTCCCTGCAGGACTACGACGTCCTGGTCATGCTCAACGACAGCGACAGCTCCTCCTGCCGCATCACCGAGCTCGCCGGACTGCTGGACTGGGAGCGCTCGCGCATGTCCCACCACCTCACGCGGATGGAGAAGCGCGGTCTGATCGCCCGCTGCGCGGCTCCGGACGACGGCCGGGCGCAGCTCGCCCAGCTCACCGAGACCGGCCGCCAGGCCCTCGCCAACGCCGCCCCGGGCCACCTGGGCGCAGTGCGCAGGTCGTTCTTCGACGCCCTCGACGCGCAGGACATCGATGACCTGGACCGCATCACCTCCCGGATCGCCCGCAAGCTCGACATCCGCCGCCCGGACTGCGCACCGATCGACTGACCCGCGCAGGCCGGCTGCCGCCCTGCGCGGACACGGCCTGGCGCGTCACGACGACAGCGCGTTCGTCGTTCCCGCCGTCCCTCAAGCACAGCGGACCTAATGGTTGACATGTCACCTATATAGACGCATACTGTTCCGTGAAACGTCACGCGATCACCAGACATCTGCCGGTAATCGCGATGCGCACCCAAAGAGCGAGCACCATGCAGTTCGGCATCTTCACCATCGGCGACGTCACCCCGGATCCCACCACCGGCAAGGCGCCGTCCGAGGCCCAGCGCATCCGGTCGATGACCAAGTACGCCCTCAAGGCGGAAGAGGTGGGACTGGACGTCTTCGCGACCGGCGAGCACCACAACCCGCCGTTCGTGCCCTCCTCACCCACCACGCACCTGGCCTATATCGCCGCCCAGACCGAGCGCCTGCGCTTCTCCACGGCCACCACGCTGATCACCACGAACGACCCCCTGAAGATCGCGGAGGACTACGCCTTTCTCCAGCACCTCTCCGGCGGCCGCATCGACCTGACCATGGGCCGCGGCAACACCGGCCCGGTCTACCCGTGGTTCGGCAAGGACATCCGCCAGGGCATCCCGCTGGCCATCGAGAACTACCACCTGCTGCGCAAGCTGTGGCGCGAGGAGGTCGTGAACTGGCAGGGCAAGTTCCGTACCCCGCTCAGCAGCTACACCTCCACCCCGTGGCCGCTGGATGACACCCCGCCGTTCGTGTGGCACGGCTCGATCCGCTCCCCCGAGATCGCCGAGCAGGCCGCCTATTACGGTGACGGGTTCTTCCACAACCACATCTTCTGGAACATCGAGCACACCGCCTCGATGGTGAATCTCTACCGCCAGCGCTTCGAGCACTACGGCCACGGCGCCCCCGACCAGGCGATCGTGGGCCTGGGCGGGCAGATCTTCGCCGCCGAGACCGAGGCGGAGGCCAAGCGGGTCTTCCGCCCGTACTTCGACAATGCCCCCGTCTACGGCCACGGCCCGTCGCTGGAGGACTTCTCCCGCATGACCCCGCTGAGGGTCGGCACTCCGGATCAGATCGTGGAGCGCTACCTGGGCTACGCCGATCAGGTGGGCGACTACCAGCGCCAGATGTTCCTGTTGGACCACGCCGGCCTGCCCGAGGAGATCGTGCTGGAGCAGATCGAGATCCTGGGTCGTGAGATCGTCCCCCGCCTGCGTGAGGGCTTCGAGGCCCGCCGTCCGGCACACGTGCCGTCGGATCCGCCCACCCACGAGGCCCTGCGTGCTCAGGGACCGGAGTCCAAGCACCGTCAGGTGATCAACGCGCAGCCACAGGATGAGGAGGAGTCGGACTGATGCCGCGCCAGCTCATCGTCGTCTCGGCGGGACTGTCCTCGCCGTCGTCCACGCGCCTTCTCGCAGATCGGATCGCCCAGGCCATCGAGTCCCAGGTGGGCGCCCGTGGAGAGGCTCTGGAAGTCCACCACGTGGAGCTGCGGGACCTCGCCCTGCCCCTGGCCCAGACCATGACCACCGGAGGGCTGCCCGCTCCGCAGCTCGATGAGGTCAAGCGGCTGGTCGCCGGGGCGGACGGCCTGGTGGCCGTCACGCCGATCTTCCGGGCCTCCTATTCGGGGCTTTTCAAGATGTTCTTCGACGTCCTGGACGACGAGGCCCTGATCGATCTGCCGGTGCTCATCGCCGCCACGGCAGGCACCCCGCGCCACAGCCTGGTCCTGGACCATGCGCTGCGCCCGCTGTTCTCCTACTCGAGGGCGGTCGTGCTGCCCACGGGCGTGTTCGCCGCGACCGATGACTTCGGCGCCGGCGACACCGCCGGCCTGGAGTCGCGGATCGCCCGAGCGGCCGCCGAGATGGCGACGGCACTGGTGGCCGACCCCGCGGGGGTGGCGGGCTTCCTGCCCACCGAACCCGCCCAGGCTCCGCGTCGCAGCGGTGTGGACCTGGGTCCGGTCACGGACTTCGCGAGCCTCCTCAAGGGCCACGACGGCTCCTGACGGACTCACCGCGCACCTAGAGGCCCTCTGAACTGCCCATATGTCGACTGTGACATATGGGCAGGTCTTGTCTCGAGGGACGGAGCGGACCGCCGCCCTGTCGGCATCCGGCCCTGCCGCCTACAGTGGACGACGGACACGGGGTGCGCCGCCGGCGCTGAGATCAGACCCGTGGAACCTGCTCCAGATCGCACTGGCGAAGGGATGTCCCTGATGAGCTCCACCATGAACAACCAGCCCCAGCCCGCTGTCGAACCTGCCGGCCCGTGGACCCAAGCGCTGTGGGCGGCCGGCGGGCAGACAGCAGCCGCGATCCAGGACTCGCCGTTCGTGCGCGCCCTGCTGGAAGGCACCCTCAGCGACACCCGGTTCACGTTCTACCTGGCTCAGGATGCGCTCTACCTGGCCGGCTACGCCCGTGCGCTGGCCGCCCTGTCGGCGCGCTGCGACCACACCCCCGACCAGCTCGCCTGGGCGCAGGCCTCGGTCGGCTGTCTGACGGAGGAGGCGCAGCTGCACCGCACCTGGATGGCCTCCCGGCCGGGAGCCGCTCACGAGCCCGCCAGCACCGTCACCGCCGCGTACACGGACTTCCTGCTGGCGGCGACCATGGGTCAGGACCGCGCCGTGGGCGCCGCCGCGGTGCTCCCCTGCTTCTGGCTCTACGCCCAGGTGGGGGCCACCCTGCCGGACGTGGAACCCGATCACCCGTATGCCGCGTGGCTGGAGACCTACCGCGATCCCGAGTTCGTGGCGGCCACGGCTGCGGCCCTGGAGCGCGTCGAGCGGGAGCTCGCCCAGAGCTCGGACTCAGGCCGCGCGGCGGCGCAGCGGGCCTACCTGGCGGGCTGCCGCCACGAGCTGGCGTTCTTCGACCAGGCGCTGACCCAGGACGAGCCGATGACCGACCGCCGCTGAACGCCGGCGCGGTCCGAGCGCCTCACCACGGACCCTCCGGTGCCGCGGCGCGGATTCGGTCACGTGGCGGCCGCGGCGTCGTCGGGCCGACGGCGGCGTGATGTGGTCCCGTACTCCTCCGGCTGCCACTGCGTCAGGGGGCCCGTGTGCGGGTCCTCCGGGGCCTCGGCCAGCCAGATCCAGTCGTGGATCCACCGCGGCGGGGCCGGCGCCCACCCGTTGGCCCGTCCTGTCGATCCGCATGAACGCCGGCACCGGGACACCGCGCACCAGGGTGGCGTCGAGCAGGATCGCGAACGCGGTGCCCAGCCCGAACAACTGCATGAAGCTCACCTGTGAATGCGCCCGATCAGGAACAGCTCGTAGTCCATCGACGGCCCGAAGGCGATGGCGTCACCACGCCGAGCACCGTCGACAGCGCCAGAACGTTCATCACCAGCGCCTGATCGCTGAGCCCGTCCGAGGGCCCGGGCACGCGCAGCGAGTACCAGTCCTCGGACTCCAGCTGGTTGTCCATGCCCGGCGGGGCGGGCGAGACGAGCCCGCCGTCCACGTAGGTGCCGGTGATGGCCATGACGTTGTCCACGCCGTCGATCTGCGAGGCCTCCACGGAGTAGGACTCCAGATCTTCGATCTGCACGTCCGAGCTCACGATGCCGACGGTGGCCGCGGAGCTCGAGCAGGTGAAGTCCTCGCGCAGGATGTCGCCGGCCGCGCGGGCGTCGTGCCCCTCGCGCAGCACGCGATCATCCGGGGAGGAGAACTGCGCCGAGAGCATGGGCGCAGCCATGAGCACGAGTGCGGCCAGCACCGACGCGCCCGTGAGGATCGGCCTGCGATAGACGAGGTCGCCCACCCGGCCCCAGAACCGCGACGGCCCCGACAGCGCCCTGACCGGACGCCCCTTGCGTCGGATCGTGAGAGCGTCGATCCGCGTGCCGATCAGGGCCAGCAGCGCGGGCAGCACGACCAGCGCGCCGATCATCGCCGCCACGACGGCGGACTCGGCGGCCTGCTCCCCTTCGGGGGCGCGCACCAGGACGACCAGGTTGGCTTCCCCGCCGACCTCCTCGTGCACGATCTGCTGGGCGCGGGCGGATTCGGAGGCGGGATCGGCGTAGCCTCCGCCGATCAGCACCGAGAACACTCGGAAGCCGAGGACCGCGAACACGGCGAGCGGCAGGCTCGCGATCAGCGTGGGGACGGTGCGGTTCCAGGCGAGACGTGTCAGCATGGCGCACCGCCGGGAACGTAGCACGGGCGTGAGAGGCAGCGTCATGCCCGCTCGGAGCGCGGTGGGCCGTCCGGGAGGACGGGTCCATGCAGGTGGATCTCGTCTGCCCTGCAGTGCGGCTCCGAGCTCCCAGGCCGCCTGGATGATGACCGCGCAAGGGATGACAGGCCATCAGTGCTGTGAGCATCCGTGCCCCTGCCCCGTCAGCGCCGAGGTCAGCCGTGCATGACGATGAGCCGCGGCCCCGTGCGGGGCAGCGGCTCATCGTGAAGGGGACCGCCTCAGCGGCTCACCTGAAGGATCAGGCGGGGACGACCTCGAACTCGATGTTCGCGTTGACGTCCTCGTGCAGGCGCACGGTGGCCTGGTAGGTGCCGACGGTGCGGACCTGCTCGCGGATCTCGACCTTGCGCTTGTCGATCTCGCCCAGGCCGGCGGCCTTGACGGCCTCGGCGACCTGCTCGGCCTTGATCGAGCCGAACAGACGGCCCTCGGCTCCGGCCTTGGCCGGGACCGTGACGGTGGCCGAGGTCAGCGAGGCGGCCAGCGCCTGCGCGTCCTCGAGCGAGGCGAGCTCACGGGCCGCGCGAGCGGCCTTGATGGACTCGATCTGGCGCTCGGCGCCCTTGGACCACTGGGTCGCGAAGCCGCGCGGGAAGAGGTAGTTGCGGGCGTACCCGTCCTTGACCTCGACCACGTCACCGGCGGAACCGAGGTTGGACACCTCGTGCGTCAGGATGATCTTTGCCATGAGTGTGTTCCTTTCCGATCAGCGGCCGGAGCCGGCGTAGGGGAGCAGGGCGACCTCACGGGCGTTCTTGACGGCCTGGGCGATCTTGCGCTGCTCCTGGACGGAGACGCCGGTCACGCGACGGGCGCGGATCTTGCCGCGGTCGGAGATGAACTTGCGCAGCAGCGCAACGTCCTTGTAGTCGATCTCGGTGACGCCTGCGGCCTTGAGCGGGTTCGCCTTCGGCTTGGGCTTGCGAATCTCATGCTTCGCCATCGTGGTGCTCCTTCTGAAGCGTGGAGCCCGCAGTGCTCTGCGGGATGGAAATGTGTTCTGTCTCCCGGTTCACCGCCGGGTCGGTGCGAGGACTCAGGCGCTCGGGCCGCCGATCAGAACGGCGGCTCGTCGTCCTGTCCGGTGCCCCAGTCGTAGCTGCCGCCGGCGGACTGGCCCCAGGGATCGTTCTGCGGGGCCGCCTGCTGGCGCCCACCGCCCTGACCGCCCTGGTTGTAGCCGCCGGAAGGCTGGCCGCCGCCTCGGTTGCCGCCGAAGCCGCCGCCGTTGTCCCAGCCGCCACCGCCGCCGGAGGGCTGGCCGCCGCCGCTGAAGCCGCCGCCCGACCCGCCTCCGCGGGACTGGCGGTTGACCTTCGCCGAAGCGAAGCGCAGCGACGGGCCGATCTCATCGACGTCGAGCTCCATCACCGTGCGGCGATCGCCTTCCTTCGTGTCGAAGGAGCGGGACTTGAGCCGTCCCTGGGCGATGACGCGCATGCCCTTCTGCAGCGTCTCGGCGACGTTCTCCGCCGCCTCCCGCCACACCGAGCAGCGCATGAACAGCGTCTCGCCGTCCTTCCACTCGTTGGACTGACGGTCGAACTGGCGCGGGGTCGACGCGATCGTGAAGTTCGCGACGGCCGCTCCCGACGGCGTGAAGCGCAGCTCGGGCTCAGCGGTCAGATTGCCGATGATGGTGATGATGGTGTCGCCGGCCATGGGACTCTCCTTCCGGAGAACTCGCGGTGATGGGGCTGGTGCTCCCCCATCCTCCTCCGCCGCTCAGGACGGGGTCGGTGGGATCGCACTCGATGCAGCTCGCGCCGTCACCGGCGCGGGGGTGCTCAGGCCTCGGCGGTCTCGGCGACGGGCTCGCCGTTGACGTCGTGGTGCGGGTGGATCCGCTGCTCCTCGGGACGGATGATCTTGGTGCGCATGATCGCCTCGTTGAGGTTCAGCACACGGTCGAGCTCCTGAGAGGTAGCGGGCTCGGCGTGGAAGCGCACGACGGCGTAGATGCCCTCGGACTTCTTCTGGATCTCGTAGGCGAGACGGCGGCGACCCCAGATGTCGATGTTGTCGACGGTGCCGTTCTCACGGGTGACGACCTCGAGGAACTTCTTCAGGGTCGGCTCGACCGCGCGGTCGTCGACCTCCGGGTTGATGATGACCATCAGCTCGTATTCGCGCATGGAAAGAACCCACCTCCTTCGGGCTGGAACGGCTGCGGTCTCTCCGCAGCAGGAGGTTCAATGCGTGTCCGTGGCAGTCAGCCCCGACGGGGCCCTGTCCGCACAGACTGATCGACTGTACACCACCGCCGATCTGCGGTCCATGGCGGCTGCGGCATGCGACCTGCCGTCAGCACCGGCCGCGCTCAGCGCAGCGCGATCTCGATCCGGGCGTCCCGGCCGTCGGAGGTGACGTCGACGTGCACGGGGAAGCGGACGATCTCCTCGACCTGCCGACCGTCCTCCCGATAGGACAGTCGCGCCTCGGCCTCCGCCTGCTCGTCGGCGACCCAGTCGAGCGCAGAGTCGGTGGTCTCATCGGGGATGAGCCACAGCGGCGGACGTGAGACCAGCTCCCACTCGACCTCGGTGATCTCGGTGCCCGGCTCCGGGGCCTGGAGGCCGGCCTCGGGGGTCTCGATCTCGGCATCGTCCGAGGCGCCGGCGCGCGGCACACCGCCCTCGGCCCAACGCCTCGAGACGGGGCAGCCCTGGGGGCTCACGGAGCTGGAGCGCATGCAGTCCTCGAGGCTGTGAGCGATCTCCTGGTCCGCCTCGGCCCACAGCTGCGGGGAGGGCTCCAGCTCCACGACGACCTCCTGCGGCTGCGGATCCCCGAGCAGCACCTCCACCGGGGGGATCGACTCGGCCAGGACGTAGTGATCGCCCTGGGGCAGGTCCACGACGAACCGGCCCGGCAGGGCTTCCCACTGCCACTGGCCCCCGGCGCCATCGGCCACGGTGCGGTCCTGGGGGTCCAGTCCGATCCGCTCGCCGTTGATGGCGATCTCCCGGACGCCGGGCGCGGCCACCGTCAGCGTGCTGGCATCCACGGAGTCCAGCTCCCAGCTGTCGTTGAGGGGCCCGGTGCGCCGGAGCCGATGCACGGACCAGGTGAACTCCTCGCCCTGCTCGGCGCCCTCCGGCACCTGCCCGTCCGGCCAGTGCACCGATGCAGTGACCTGGGCCCGGTCGCCGTCGCGCTGGACCTCCACGATCTTCCATGCGTCGATCCGGCCCTCGGCCTGCCTGTATGCCGCGTTCGGCATGCTCTCCGCGCCGGTGCCTCCGCGAAAGTCGCCGAACAGGGCGAGGGCCTGGCGGGAGCGTCCGTCGACCATGGCGTCGAGCCAGTCCTCGACCGGCTCCTCCGGGTCCCGGTCCACGATGAACCAGTTCAGGGCTGTGCCGCCGGCGCTGATGAGCAGGACCACGACGATCAGCCACGTCCACAGGGACCGGCGCAGCCGCCGTCTGCGCCGCCGCTCGTCGGGATTGAGCTTCGGGGAGGCGAGCTCGGGCCGCGTCTCCGCAGAGGCGCCGGCCGGAAGGTTCATGCGTTCCTCGCGGCCACGCCGATCTGGGTCGCACGGCGGCCTCGCTGCATGTCCACGGCGACGATGACGATGAACCAGATGAGGAACAGGTAGCGGGCCGCAGACAGCAGCGCCTGCGGCGACCAGCCCCAGTCCCCGAACAGCGGCTGGGTCTCCCATGTGCCGCCCGGGGCATTCATGGTGGCCCAGTAGCCGACCTCCACGGCCTGCCACAGGAAGAACTCGATCCAGCTGCGCCGGGCCAGGATCACCAGCGGCACGAGCCAGACCGACTGCAGCAGCGACCAGTCCCGGTTGAACAGCAGGAAGACGGCCAGCATCATCAGCAGCACCTGGACGATGCTCGGCTCCTTGCCGGCCAGCACGGTCACCAGCAGCACCGCCACGGCCCCGAGCAGGATCGCGATCATGGAGACCTGATCCAGGTTCGCCGGATCGATCGACAGCCCGGTGCTCGGCGCACCCAGGGCGTTCCACACGCTCCAGCCGGAGTCGTTCGAGACCGGCGCGCTCATGGTCTGGCCCACGCGCTCGCGCCAGCGGTCGAACTCCTGGACCATGAACGGCCCGTTGACCATGGCGAAGACGATCAGCGAGACCACGATCGCGCTGACGAAATCGCCGATGTAGCGGTAGCGGGCGGCCAGAAACAGGATGGCGATCAGCACGAGCAGCGGCAGGAAGCTGACAGTGGCGCCGAGCCCGATCCACACGCCTGCCACCCCCG
This sequence comes from Kocuria sp. p3-SID1428, assembly GCF_025149945.1. Lineage (GTDB taxonomy): Bacteria > Actinomycetota > Actinomycetes > Actinomycetales > Micrococcaceae > Kocuria. The sequence continues at coordinate 77,065 of NZ_JALXVH010000002.1, forward strand.
GCGAGCCCCGGATGTAGGAGGCGACCGCCAGCATCATGAACATCACGGCCCACAGGTCCCAGGACGTGAAGCCGACCAGCAGGACGGTGGGGGCGAAGGCCAGGACCACGGGGTCCGAGGGCTGCTTGCCGGACAGCGAGGCCACCGCCGTGATGGTCACGACCCACACGAGGGCCGTGAGGAAGACGGTGAGGTCCAGGACCGTGTTCGGGGTGATCTCGAAGCTGAAGGCCTCGGCCAGACCAGTGGTCATCCAGCCCAGGATCGAGGTGAACATGCCCACGACGATCGGCTGATCGCCCGTGGGGCCTCCCGTGAAGAAGCCGGAGAGCATGCCCCCGGGCGTCACGGAGAGATCGCCGGGCTGCAGCTCGGCCGCGCACAGGCCCGGGAAGCGGGAGTCCACATTCCACTCGGGCACGCGGCACGGGACCCGCAGCAGGAACGAGACCAGCACGGCCAGGATGCCGAGCACGAAGACCACGAGCCCGTTGGTCGTGCCCTTGGTGGGGCGCCGATCAGCCATGGCGTCCTGCCCCTTCTGCTCCGGTGTCTGGGACCCCGGCAGCGCTCGGGAGCCGCACGGGGGAGGATCCGGCACTGCGATCCGCGCTCAGGATAGCCGGGGCGGCCTCGGTCTCGTCGACGTCCGCGCTGATGCCTTCCGGATCGTGGACCGGCCGGCCCCGCAGCAGACGCACGACGACACGAGCGCACAGCCAGAGCACCGCCAGCATGTGCAGCACCACGGCCGCTGCGTAGAAGCGGCTCATCGCCTCCTCGTCGGGCTGGTCCGTGATCATCGAGTGCAGCCAGCTGAAGATCGCGATCCAGTGCACGACCTCGATGACCTGCCAGACGGCGTACTCCCGCAGACGGGGGGCCGCCAGGATCACCAGCGGCACGAGCCAGAGCACGAACTGCGGGGAGTAGACCTTGTTGGTCAGCACGAAGGCGGCCACGATCAGCAGGGACAGCTCCGCGAGCGAGGGCTCGCGCTCGGCCTTCAGTCCGAGCACCAGGATCCCGGCGCAGCACAGGGCGAACGCCCCGTAGGCGATCACGTTGAGCGACTCCGCCGCCAGCGGCTGCGCGCCCAGCTCCGGCGCCCACACGACGTTCCACACGTGGTAGATCGACGAGAACCCGGCACCGCGCTCACCCGAGAAGCTCCAGAACCAGCTCCACTGCTGGCGGTCCCACAGGGCGAAGGGCACGTTGACGACCACCCATGCGACGACGGCCGAGACGACCGCCTTGACCGCCGGGCGCAGCTCGCGCCGGCGCAGCGCCAGCACGATCACCGCCCCGAGCATCACGAACGGCCACAGCTTCAGAGCCGTGCCCAGTCCCAGCAGCACGCCGCCGACGGCCCAGCGGCTGCGCTGGAAGGCCAGAAGCGCGGCTACCGAGGTCAGCACCGGCCACAGATCCCAGTTGATCAGGGCCGTGGCGGCCACCGCCGGGGAGACGGCCAGCGCCGCGGTGTGGACCGTGGAAGTGCCCATGGCCGCGACCATCACCACGACGGCGAGCCACACGAGCAGCAGCAGCCCGGCATTGAGATCGAAGTAGATGTTCTGCACCGTCGGCACGGGCAGCCCCTCGCCCAGGCCGTAGGCGGCACGACCCGTCGCCGTGGCGATCAGGCTCTGCAGAAGCGGGTACTCCAGCAGCGCGGAGGGATCCTGCGACAGGTAGGCGAAGCTCCCGTCGGACATCCCCCGGGTCGTGAACAGGTAGCCGATGTCGGAGTAGCAGACGAGCTGCTGGGTGTGCGCCCCGTTCCACCCCAGCTGATGGCACGAGAAGCGCAGCAGCCAGGCCACGATCATGGTCCAGGTGCCGAGCCCGAGCAGCAGCCACAGCCACTGCCCGGAGCGCATGCCGCGCGGCGACCGCCAGCCCCTCCGGCCCGTCTCGGACTGCGCGGGTGCGCTCACTGGCTCTCCCACCAAGCCCTCAGCCGCTTCTCGGCCTCCTCCTCGCCCAGAGAGCCCTCGTCCAGGCGCAGCTCGAGCAGGTGCTTATAGGCCTTCCCCACCTGCGGCCCCGGGGGGATGCCCAGGATCGCCATGATCTGCTCGCCGTCGAGGTCGGGGCGCATGGACTCCAGCTCCTCCTGATCGGCCAGCTGCGCGATCCGCTGCTCGAGCTCGTCGTACGTCCGCGCCAGGCGCGCGGCCTTGCGGCGGTTGCGGGTCGTGACGTCAGAACGGGTGAGGCGGTGCAGGCGCTCGAGCTGGGGGCCGGCGTCGCGCACGTAGCGGCGCACCGCGGAATCGGTCCACTCGGCGTCGCCGTAGCCGTAGAAGCGCATGTGCAGCTCGACCAGGCGAGTGACGGCGGCGATCGTGTCGTTGTCGAAGCGCAGCGCCTTCATGCGCTTCTTCACGATCTTGGCCCCCACCGTCTCGTGGTGGCGGAAGGTGACCGCGCCGTCCGGGCCGAAGCGCCGGGTCGCTGGCTTGCCGACGTCGTGCAGCAGCGCCGCCAGCCGCAGGACCAGGTCCGGGCTCGGCACGGGGCCGTCGGGGCCGGTCTCCAGCTCCGCGGCCTGCTCCATCACGGTCAGCGAGTGCTGGTAGACGTCCTTGTGATGGTGGGCCTCGTCGGTCTCGAGCTTCAGCGCGGGCACCTCCGGCAGCACGACGTCGGCCAGGCCGGTGTCGACCATGATCTCCACCCCGCGGCGCGGGGCCCTGCCGCAGATCAGCTTGATCAGCTCCTCGCGCACCCGCTCGGCCGAGACGATCTCCAGGCGCTCGTGCATCTCCGTCATGGCCGCCAGCACCTCCGGGGCGACCTGCAGGTCGAGCTGGGAGGCGAAGCGGGCTGCGCGCATCATCCGCAGGGGGTCGTCGTCGAACGACGAATGCGGGGAGCCCGGGGTACGCAGCACGCCTGCCGCCAGATCCCGCACGCCGCCGTGCGGGTCCACCAGCTCCATCGAGGGCAGCCGCAGCGCCATCGCGTTGATCGTGAAGTCCCGGCGCACCAGATCGTCCTCGAGGCTGTCGCCGAAGGCCACGACGGGCTTGCGGGAGGAGGGATCGTAGGCCTCGGCCCGGTACGTGGTGATCTCGAGCTGCTGATCACCCCGGCGCATCCCGATCGTGCCGAAGTCCCGGCCGATCTCCCAGGTGGCATCCGCCCATCCGCGCACCGCGGCCAGGGTCTGATCGGGAGTCGCGTCCGTGGTGAAGTCGAGGTCCGTGGCGACCCGGCCCAGGAAGAGATCGCGCACGGGACCGCCCACGAGCGAGAGGTCGTGGCCGGCTGAGGCGAAGCGGCGTCCAGCCTCCAGGACGACGGAGGGGACGGCGGAGGTGTCGAGCTGCTGGGTCATCGACCCCATCATTCCAGACCCCCGGCCCCGCCCGTCGGGGCGCGTCGCTGTGCGCCCGAGGACGTCGGAGGCTCCACCTCTTCCCAGACTGAGCCGTTAGTGTTGAGCGCATGGCTTTCCCCGTACCCAGCGCACCCAAGAGACGGCCCTCCGGGCCCGTCGCTGCGCTGCCCACGGTGGAAGAGGTCTCGGCCGGCGGCATCGTCGTCGACTTCGACTCACCGGATCTGCCGGTGGCGATCATCGCCCGGATCAACCGCGGTGGCCGCCTCGAGTGGTGCCTGCCCAAGGGGCACCCGGAGAACCAGGAGACCGACGGCGTCGCCGCGGTCCGCGAGATCGAGGAGGAGACCGGGATCGCCGGGAGGGTGATCTCTCCGCTGGGCAGCATCGACTACTGGTTCTCCGTCTCCGGGCACCGCATCCACAAGACCGTGCACCATTTCCTCCTGGAGGCGGTGGGCGGCGAGCTGACCACCGAGAACGACCCCGATCACGAGGCCGTGGATGTCGCGTGGGTCAAGATCGACGACCTCGGGCGCCGCCTGTCCTTCCCCAATGAACGGCGCATCGCGGATATCGCCCGCGAGTTCATCATCCACCAGCTCTGACCTCCCCTCGGGCGCCTTCCCACAGGCTGCCCGGCCCCAGCACGGGCGGCCCTCGGCGCCCGACGTCCTCGAAGGAGACCACGTGGCTCGATCCGGTGCCATGTCCAGCGCCATCATGGCCTCCGGCACGCTCGTCTCGCGGATCCTGGGCTTCGTCAAGACCATCCTCATCACGGTCGCGATCGGCTCGCTGACCTCGGTCGCCGACATCTTCCAGATCGCGAACAACCTGCCGAACTACATCTACGTGCTGGTGGCCGGCGGTGTGTTCAACGCGGTGCTGGTCCCCCAGGTGATCAAGGCCTCCAAGGCCTCCTCCGACGACGGCGCCGACTACATCTCCCGGCTGCTGACCCTGGCAGTGATCGCCCTGGCAGGCATCACGCTGGTCGTGGTGGCCTGCACGGTGCCGATCATCCGGGTCATGACCCAGGACTGGTCGGATCAGCAGCTCGCCCTGGGCACCACGTTCGCGCTGTTCACCTTCCCGCAGATCTTCTTCTACGGCCTCTACACGGTCGTGGGCCAGGTGCTCAACGCCAAGGGCGCCTTCGGCTGGTACATGTGGGCGCCCGTCGTGAACAACATCGTGGCGATCGCCGGCCTGCTGATCTTCATCCGGCAGTTCGGCAGCTTCGCCCAGGCGGAGCACTCGCTCGAATCCTGGACCAGCTCCCAGACCCTGCTGCTGGCCGGTGTCACGACCCTGGGCGTGGCGCTGCAGGCCGTCGCCCTGTTCTGGCCGCTGCAGCGCCTCGGCCTGGGCCTGCGCCCCAAGTTCGGCTGGCGCGGCATCGGGCTCTCCCAGGCGGCCAAGCTCTCGGTGTGGACGCTGGCCACGGGCGTCGTCGCCAACCTCGCGTTCCTCGCCCTGACCCGCACCGCTTCGATCCCCACGGGCTTCCGCGAGCAGTACCTTCAGATGGACCCGCCGCAGCACATCGCCGGCAGCGCGTCGCTGGACCAGGCGGCCATGCTCTACTCGCTGCCCCACGGCGTCATCGGCCTGTCGATCGCCACGGTCCTGTTCAACTCCATGGCAGCGGCCTCCGCCCAGGGCGACGACGAGACCCTCAAGGCCTCGCTGTCCCAGGCCCTGCGCTACTCGGGCATCGCCACGATCTTCTGCACGATGGCCATGATCGTGTTCGCCGGCCCGCTGGGCATGCTCTTCTCCGGCGGCGTCCCCGAGTCCGGTGCGGTGATCGGGCAGGTCTTCGCGGTGATCGCGATCGGCGCCCCGTTCATGACCACGGCGTTCATGCTCGGCCGCCTCTTCTACTCCCGCGAGGACGCGCGCACCCCGTTCATGGTCCAGCTGGCTGTCTCGATCCTCACGGTCGCGGCCGCGGTGATCATCAGCCAGACCATGCCTCCGCACCTGGTCGTCTTCGCCGTGGCCGCCTGCTACGCCGGGCAGAACATCCTGATGACGCTGCTGTACCACGTGATCGCGGTGCGCACGATCGGCGACTACCGCACCGCCGAGGTCATCGACACCCACATCCGCGCGATCGCCGCTGCTCTCGTCACCGCCGTCGCGGCGACCGTCGTCCTGTACGCCATGGGCGGCTGGGACCCCGAGGGCTGGCCGTGGTCCTCGCAGCTCAGCGCCATCGGCACCCTCGCCATCGGCGGTCTCGTCAGCGCCGTGATCTACCTGTTCATGCTCAAGGTGTTCAAGCTCAAGGAGCTGCCCGAGCTGATGGCCCCCCTCACGGCGCGCCTGCGCCGCTGAGGTCCTCATCGGCTCGCATGGACCCCCGAGTACACTGCGACTGACCCGCCGCTCCCTACCCCGTTCTGCCGCTGACTGCGGCGGACCCGCAGATCCACAGGAGACCTCGTGGCCCAGCCCATCAGCCTCGGCACCGTCCTGGGTGGTCGCTACATCGTCCTCGACGAGGTGCAGACCACTTCCGACGGCGATCACGTGCTCGGCGGCAAGGACCAGATCCTCGGCCGCGAGGTCACCATCCTCGTGCCGTCGGAGGCGCACACGGCCCGCGTGGTCGAGAACGCGCGCACCATGGCCATCGGCGCCGTGGATGCCGATCTGCACATCCTGGACCTCGGCCAGTCCGGAGCCACGCCGTACCTGGTGACCTCGTTCGCCGCTCCCGCGGTGCTGCTCGAGGAGCTGCTGGCCGAGCCGGGCACCGTGGACGACGACACCCTCTCCGACGACATCTTCGGCCGCCCCCGCTCCTCGAGCTCGGCCGGCGCCTACATCCTCGACGACGGCGAGCCGGATGCCCCCGAGTACGAGGACACCGCCGAGCAGGACTTCGGGCGCTGGGACGATCAGGACGACATCGAGACGGCCCCGGCCGCGCCCAAGGTCGAGAAGCGCCTGGGCCGCCCGCGGCGGGCCTCCGAGGCCTCGACCCGCGCCACGCTGTTCGACCGCGCCGCCGCGGGCCGCGGCACGGAGCCGCAGCAGCGCACGCAGTCAGCCAGCGGGTCGATCGACCCCAGCTACGACGGCGACAACCGCTTCGACTCCTACGAATACGACTATCAGGGCGCCCCCGGTGGCTCATCGCGGCCCAAGGCCGAGCAGTCGCCGTCCTCCCGAGGCTCCGGCGCAGCGGCCGCCTCCACCTCCCGAGGCAGCTCGTCCGCCGGAGGCAGCTCTCAGTCCCGCCGGTCCGGCGGCAAGGGCCGGCTCGCGCTGATCTTCGTGCTGCTCCTGCTGCTGATCCTCGTGGGCGCGGGCATCGTGTTCGGCGGTCTGGGCAGGATCTTCGATTCCGGACAGGTCTTCGGCCCGGAGCGGGACAAGGCCTCCGCGTCCGCCTCTGCCTCCGCCTCGCCCACTCAGCAGCAGGTCGCAGCCCCCACCACCGTCACGCGCCTGGTGCCGGACAACCCCACCCTCATGGCCGATCAGGACTCCGCCCTGAACCAGACCATCGACGGCGATCCCGAGACCACCTGGGTCAGCTACGGCTTCACCGGGGCCGATTTTGGCCAGCTCGTGTCCTCCGTGGCCCTGGCGGTGCGCTTCGAGGAGCCCACCCCCATGCACGAGCTCACGATCCGGCAGGACAGCGGCACGGGCGGCGCGTTCACCGTCTACGCCTCGGACAGCCCGTCGCTCGATGGTGCCGTGGAGATCGGCCAAGGCTCGTTCGACAGCCCCGAGACCACCGTGGAGCTCTCCGACGAGGCCGCAGAGGACGATCATTCCTATCTGATCATCGAGTGGACCGAGCTGCCGAACGTCGAGGAGCCGATCGCCGACTACTCCTACGGTCTGCGCATCGCCGAGATCGAGGTCTCCTGAACCCTGCGCCGCCCATGATGCGCTGACGGGCCGTCAAGTCAGGTTGCCACGGTTGCCGGAATAGTCCCGCGGCCCTCCCGGTTATGCGGGACAGACGATGGATCACAGCGCCGACCGGCGCGCACGGTCCGCACCTGTTCCGCCCGGCAGCCGTCGGGCCGCAAGCACCGCACACGAAGGAAGAAGGACTGCGAACGTGAGCCCAGACTTCAGCCCCGCGATCAGCCTCGACCTCTCCTCGAGCGCCCCGCAGGCCGCGGAGGCCGAGGCGGGTGACCCGAGCGCCACGGTGCACGAGATCGTCATCGTGGGCTCGGGCCCGGCCGGCTACACCGCTGCCATCTACGCGGCTCGTGCGAACCTCAAGCCGATCGTCCTGGCCGGGTCCGTGACCGCCGGCGGCGAGCTCATGAACACCACCGAGGTCGAGAACTTCCCCGGCTTCCAGGACGGCATCATGGGCCCCGAGCTCATGGGCACCATGCAGGCCCAGGCTGAGCGCTTCGGCGCCGACGTCCGCTACGAGGACGCACTGTCCCTGAAGCTCGACGCCGACATCAAGGAGATCACGGTGGAGGGCGGCGAGGTCCTGCGGGCCAAGGCCGTCATCCTCGCCACCGGCTCCGCCTACCGCGAGCTCGGCCTGGAGGACGAGAAGCGGCTGTCCGGCCACGGCGTCTCCTGGTGCGCCACCTGCGACGGCTTCTTCTTCCGCGAGCAGAACATCGCCGTGGTGGGCGGAGGGGACTCCGCGATCGAGGAGGCCACGTTCCTGACCAAGTTCGCCTCCAAGGTCACGATCATCCACCGCCGCGACGAGTTCCGCGCCTCCGAGATCATGCAGCAGCGCGCCTTCGAGGACCCCAAGATCGAGATCCTCTGGAACAAGGAGGTCCTCGGCATCTCGGGCGAGTCCAAGGTCGAGGAGCTGACCCTGCGAGACACCGTCACGCAGGAGGCCTCCGCGCTTCCGGTGACCGGCCTGTTCGTGGCGATCGGCGCCGATCCCCGCACCGGCCTGTTCGCAGACCAGCTCGCGATCGATCCCGACGGCACCGTCCAGGTCGACGGCCGCTCGTCCCGGACCTCGCTGCCGGGCGTCTTCGCCGCCGGCGACGTCCTGGATCCCACCTACAAGCAGGCCATCACGGCCGCCGGCTCCGGCTGCGCCGCGGCGATCGACGCCGGGCACTACCTGGACGCCCGCGCCGGCTGATCCCAGGCCCTCCCACAGACCCTCACCACCCCAGAAGGAGCACACCATGAGCAACGCAGCAGCCGTCAACGAGTCCGACTTCGAGGCCGAGGTCCTCCAGTCCGACAAGCCCGTCATCGTCGATTTCTGGGCCGAATGGTGCGGTCCCTGCCGCATGGTCGGCCCGGTCCTCGACTCGATCGCCGAGGAGCACGACTCCGTGAAGGTCGTGAAGGTCAACGTCGACGACAACCAGGCCATCGCGGCCAAGTACGGCATCACGTCGATCCCGGCCGTGTACGTCTTCCACAACGGCGAGGTGGCCAAGCAGTCCATCGGCGCCAAGCCCAAGTCGGCGCTGGAGAAGGAGTTCGCCGAGTTCCTCGGCGCCTGATCCGCTCACTCACCCCACGGCCCCCGGTCAGTTCGCAGCTGCGGCCTCACCGGGGGCCGTCGGCGTGCTGCCTGCCTCCGATGAGGTGCACTCACGCACCGCGTACCTCTAGTATTCAAGGCATTTCCTCCGTCGACGACTCCGTAAGGTCTCCATGTCCGACTCCTCCGCCGCCTCCCTGAGCCGCGGCCACAGCGACCGCCGCGTGCGCGTCCTGCGCGAGCGCCTCATGCGCGCCGGCCAGCTGCCCCAGGACACCGAGCTGAACGGTCCTCAGGCCACCGAGTTCGACGCTGCGCTGGAGACAGCGGTCAAGGCCTTCCAGCAGAGCCGAGGGCTCATCGTCGACGGCACAGTGGGCCCGGAGACCGAGCGCAGCCTCAGCGAGGCGCAGTACACCCTGGGGGACCGCCCGCTGCAGTGGGACCGCCAGGAGCCCATGCGCGGCGACGACGTCGAGCGGCTCCAGCACAATCTGTCCCTGCTGGGCCTCTACTACGGGCACCTCAACGGCTCCTTCGAGGAGAAGACCCATCTCGCGGTCCTTGAGCTGCAGCAGAGCCTGGGCCTGGAGCGCACCGGACGGGTGGATCACCGCACCATCGAGGCGCTGGCGCGGATCAACAAGAACATCACGAACTCCAAGGCCTTCTCCCTGCGCGACTTCCACAACCTGGAGTCCGCCAACGGCGCCGTCCGCTCGCGCAGCATCGTCCTGGTGCCCAGCTCCATGATCGGCGAGCACCCTAGCCCCGCGGAGGCTCCCGCCTCAGACCGGCAGCGCAGCCGCGGGCTCTCCCTGGATGTCGCCGCACGAGCCCATGAGCTGCTCACAGACATCGGCGCCCATCCGGTCGTCGTGACCGATCAGCCGCTGCGAGCCCCCGACGGCACCGCGGTGGAGACTGCTGAGAGCCTCCACAAGGCCCTGGAGGGCCTCCAGCAGCCCGTGGTGGTCGTGCTCGGCTGCGACTGGAACCGCTCGCCCAGCGCCGCCGGTGTGGCCTCCTACTTCTGGGGGGACTCCTACCCCCAGCAGGAGGCGCTGTCCCCGATCGGGCAGCGCGGGGCCTCGCTGATCCAGCGCGAGATGGTGGCACGGACCGGTGCCCTGGATCTCGGATGCCACGGCCGTCAGTGGATCATCCTGCGCACCACGCCGGCCCCCACGATCTTCCTGGACATGGGCTACCTCTCCAATCCGAACGAGTCCGAGGATCTGGAGCGCGGGGAGTATCGAGCGCATATCGCTCAGGCCATCGCTGTGGGGCTGCAGCGCATGTTCGCCCAGTCGTCCCAGGATCACCCCACCGGGACGCTCAGCACCGCCGATATCGCCCGTGAGCTCGCGCGGCGCCCACAGGCCTGAGCGACCGCAGACCGAGACAGGCTCTGCATGTGATCTAGGTCACATGCAGAGCCTGTCGTCGCCTGATGCTCAGTTGCTCTCGTCGGACTGCTGAGCCTGCGGATCCAGCACGGAGATGATCCGGTTGAGATCCTCCACCGAGGCGAATTCGATCGTCATCCGCCCCTTGCGAGCCCCCAGGTTGATCTTCACGCTGGTGTCCAGCTTGTCCGAGAAGGCATCGGCGATGTAGTCCAGGCGCTCCCTGTGTCGCTCCTGAGCCCTGGCAGCGGGGCGGCGTCCGGGCTTGCCGCGCTTGGACAGCGAGGCCGCCTCCTCCGCAGCACGCACAGACATCCCCTCAGCCACGATGCGCTGGGCGAGCCGCTCCATCTCGGCCGGGTCCTCCAGGGCCAGAAGGGCCCGGGCATGTCCTGCCGACAGCACGCCCGCAGCCACCCGTCGCTGAACCAGCGGTGGCAGGCGCATCAGGCGCAGGGTGTTGCTGATCTGCGGCCGAGACCGTCCGATGCGCCGTGACAGCTCCTCCTGCGTGGCACCGAACTCCTCGAGCAGCTGCTGGTACGCGGCAGCCTCCTCTAGCGGGTTGAGCTGGCTGCGGTGCAGGTTCTCCAGAAGGGCGTCGCGCAGCAGGTCGTCATCCGCGGTGTCGCGGACGATCGCCGGCACAGTGTCCAGGCCAGCGCGCTGAGTTGCTCGCCAGCGACGCTCGCCCATGACCAGCTCATAAGGCGGGCCGTCGGCCTCACGAGAAGGCCGCACAACGATCGGCTGCAGCACGCCGAGCTCACCGATGGAGTAGGCGAGCTCCGCGAGCTCGTCCTCGTCGAAGACCTGGCGAGGCTGCTTCCGGTTCGGGTGGATGCTGTCCACGGGAACTTCGGCGAAGGCGGCGCCAGGCACCGAAGCCAGATCGGAGAGGTCCAGATCACCGTTGTCTGGCTCGTGATCTGAGCCTGTCTCAGCCGTATTCGAAGGGGCCACTTCAGCGGTTCCCGAAGCTTCCACAAAAGAGGTCCCACTCCCGGCTGCGTCCAGCGGGGACGTTCCACGTGAAACGTCCGAATTCGAGTCATTGGCCGATGCAGGTGCCGAGGCCTCGGCCGTAGCAGGAGCCGTCTCGAGCGGCGCCTGCTGTTCCACAGAAGAGGGCTCCTCGGCTGACTCCAGATGATCCGCCGCCTCATCAGGGGAATCAGCCGTGTCCGCTGAGGCCGGCGTGGGCGTGAAGAACATGTCCGACGGGCGGTTGTTGCCACCGCGATTCTGCAGCGCCGCACCCATGTCCAGACGGGACTTCATTGCACTCTGGCGAGCACTCGCTGAGATCGCTCGACGACGTCCGGCCGTTCCACGTGAAACGGAGGCCGTCTCCGACGTTGAGGGCCCTTCTGGGGCATCGCGCACCGCGTCTTCAGCCGGCTTGGTCTCCTCTTGCGTGACTGCGGCGGCCTCTGCGGAGGCTTTGGCAGTCTTTTCCTTCTTCTTCGAGGACTTGCCGGACCCGTTCGACTTCTGCTGAGTCGCGGGAGCATCTCCCTCAGCGGTTGCCTTTTCTGCAGTGACCGCATCTGCCGACTGGCTCTTGGCTTTGGGGCGGGAAGAGGCGGAGACGGGTGTCTTGGAGCTCGATCGCTGAGGCTTCTCAGTTCCGGTATGGTCCGGCGCTGATGCCGGCGACGTCACCGCCGCTCCGCCATGTTCCGCCCGCGATGACGTCGCCGCCGAGGCACCGCCCTGCGCAGACGCGGAAGACGCACTGCCTGATATGGTGCTGGGATCCGTCGGCTCCGACGCTGACTGCTCGACTGGTGCACTGGGAATCAGGGCCCCGAGACCCCTCCCGAGACCCCGCTTGCGCTCCGCCATGGACAACAACTCCTCTACTGGACGACCCCGACAGTCTACGGAGCTGCGGCACAGTTTGGCGCGTTTCACGTGGAACATCATGCTGTTTCGCGGGTGATTCGCGTGGGGCTCCGGCTGATCACTCGCCCTGCCAGGCTGAATAGCAGTGTTCCCCGGCTTGTTCCACGTGAAACATCACCTGGAGGCGCGGGTTCGACAGTCCGATGTGACTCGTGTCAGTACCTAGATCTCACCGGCTCTAGTGCACACATGTCATGCCGCCAAGTAGTCGGTTCGATGACCCACAATCGGTGCGCGCAGACCGGCGGACGGGCGCCGAATGCCGCAGCGGGGCAGTCATGCTGACTGCATCCAGCCACTAGCCAACGGATCGCGATTGGTCGTGCGCACAAGGATCCCAGCAGACCGCATGCCGCCAGCTTGACGATTCCACGAAATATCCGGCATTACCCGGTTTCACATGCAGGAGCGGATGCCAGCTGTGAGGCGACATCCATCCCCGGCTCGGTTCACTGCCCAAATATCTGGAGTCTGCGTCCCCCCGGAGAGGCATGGGGCTGGTCTGCACAAGGGACTCTGGGCATGTTTTACGTGAAACACGGTGGACGGCGCGCCCGTGAGCACGCCCGAAGCACCTCCAGAGAGCGAGCTGCTGCCTCGGTCCCTGCCTGGGAGTGCGAGATTTCACGAGCCTTGACCATCGAGGCAGACGAGGCATCACAGCATGGCGCCGGACGTCCCTGTTCCATCGGAATCAGAAGCGCATCACCCGGTAGGGCCCTGCTTTAGGACACCCTCCCGTCGAGTCCAACGTCCGAGCCGATGCCACCGGCTCAGCGGGTACACGCCCGTGCCCTCTACCCGCCTGCGTCTCGTGGTCATGAGGCCTGGCACTTCAGTTCGGGTGCCAGGAATCTCGCCACCTCACACCTAGCTACCTACCCAGCTACCCAGCTACCCAGCCTGGACAGGCCAACCGCTGTCGCCCCACATGACCGACTACGGGCACCATGACGCGTTCCACGTGAAACGGAGGTGAATTGGCGCGGACTGGTCCCGGACCGAAGCGAATACCTCATACCGTCACTCAGCCCATACTCTCGGTGACGAATCTCGAGTACAGCGCTGCCAGTAGTGCTTGAGTGACGATCGCACCAAGCCCGACACCCGAGCACCGCACCTGAGTTCAGCAGCCCACGCGAGACATCCAACACCGACATTGTCTCGGCCGGACATCTGCCAGTCCCGCATCGAGGTGCACCGATTCAGAGGCTCGAGCACCAGTCAGCCACTGAAGGATCTCAATCGGCAGCTGCGCCCCGACACATGGCTGGCCTGCTCCTGCACCTGGCTGTTCGTCACCCGTGGTCATTCATCATGGCGCGCGACTGCCACCACGATGTTCCACGTGAAACAACGTCATGGCCCCGAGACTGGATGCGTCCAGCACCCGCACTGTGCGCCAGTCTGGGACGTACTACGGGCTCCGTTCCACGTGGAACGGAGCCCGTTTCGACTCTCAGGATCATGCCGATATCAGAAGGCAGTCACTTGCCCTTCGGCACTCCGCGTGCCGCGATCTCGGCCGCGGCCTCAAGATAGGACAGCGCCCCCGTGGACTGCGGGTCGTAGTTCAGCACCGATTGCTGGTAGCTCGGTGCCTCCGAGATCCGCACGGAGCGGGGGATCATGGTCTCCAGCACCTGCTCCGGGAAGTGCTCACGCACCTCATCGGCCACCTGAGACGACAGGTTTGTGCGGCCGTCGTACATGGTCATGAGGATGCTGGAGACGACCAGATCGGGGTTCAGGTGCTTCTGGATCATCTCGATGTTCCGCAGCAGCTGGCTCAGACCCTCGAGTGCGTAGTACTCGCACTGGATGGGGATGAGGACCTCGCTCGCGGCGACGAAGGCGTTGATGGTCAGCAGGCCGAGGCTCGGCGGGCAGTCGATGAACACGTAGTCGAGCCGCTCGAGACCCTGCTCCTCGCGGTCCTTGGCGTACTGATCGAGAGCTCGGGACAGTCGCTGCTCGCGCGCGACCATGGAGACCAGCTCGATCTCCGCGCCGGCCAGATCGATCGTGGCGGGTGCCACCACGATGCGCTCCGACTCGGGGGAAGGTGCGACCACCTGGGTCAGTTCCATCTCATCGACGAGAACGTCGTAGACACCGTCGACCTCGGAGCTGTGCGGGACACCCAGCGCGGTGGAGGCGTTGCCCTGCGGATCGTTGTCGACCACCAGAACGTTCAGACCCTGCTTGGCCAGCCCGACCGCCAAGTTCACCGCGGTGCTGGTCTTGCCCACGCCGCCCTTCTGATTGCTGACCGTGACCACGCGCGTGCGCTCGGGGCGCTGGAGCTGCACGTGCTCGAGTCGGCGACGTCGCTGATTCTCTTCCACGAGCTTCCTTCCGAGGGGGGTGTCTCCCGCGCCTTGTGCCCCGGCAGTCCCGCCGGGGTCATGTCCTGCTCTCATCCGAGATCCGCGGTCCGGCTGCACGGCCGATTCCTGGGAGATCGGATCCGGAGGAAGACCGAAGTCATAGCCGTGAGGCCTGTCGTTCTGGGTCATCACGTCGCCTTCCTCGGTTCTTTGTGACTTAGATCACATTCAGTGTCGCAGCGGTCGGCTGACGGAGCCCACACTACCCAAGACGCTTCCCGGCTCCGTCGACCCAGCACAGCGCCCTGACGAGGGCTCACAGGACCACGCGCACCACCGTGGTCGGCTCCTCGAGCAGCTCGGCGCCCACGGTGAGCACCTCGGTCTGCGCCGCCCGGTACCGCTTGAGCTGCTTGCGTGCCTTGTCGATCTCCTGCTGCGCCGTGCGCCCCTTGAGCGCCAGCAGCTCTCCTGAGCCCTGCAGCAGCGGCAGCGTGAAATCGAGCAGCCCTCCGAGCGCGGAGACAGCGCGTGCTGTGACCACATCCGGCGTGGATCCGCCCGGAAGCTCCTCGACCTGCTCGCCCCGAGCCCGCAGGACCTGCACGTTCTCGAGCTGCAGATCCTGGCCGATCTCGTTCAGCCAGGTCACCCGGCGCTCGAGCGGTTCGATCAGCGTCAGCTCCAGATCAGGCCGGGCGATCGCCAGGCACAGACCGGGCAGCCCCGCTCCGGAGCCCACGTCTGCCACACGGACGGCCTGCGGGATCAGTGACTCCACCACAGCGCAGTTCAGCACGTGCCGCCCCCACAGTCGCGGGGCCTCCCGCGGGCCGATCAGTCCGCGCACGATGCCCGACGAGGCCAGGTGCTCCACATAGCGCTGAGCCAGGGCAAGTCGGTCGCCGAACAGCTCCTCAGCCGCCGCGGCCTCCCTTCCCTGCAGCTCAGGCGCCGGCTGAGCGACAGCCCCATCGGACTCGTCGCCCACCCTGCGATCACCGGAGTCGCCCGAATGCTGCTGCGTCATCGCTCAGCCGTTCGCGGAGACGACGATATGGCGTCCGGGGCCCTCGCCCTCCGACTCGGAGTGCATGCCCTCCTCCGCCACGACGTCGTGCACGATCTTGCGCTCATAGGGGCTCAGGGGATCCAGGTGCACCGGCTCGCCTGTCTCCCGCACGCTCTGCACGGCACGACGGGCCAGCTCCCGAAGCTGCTCAGCGCGGGCCAGCCTGTGCCCGGCGATGTCGAGCACCAGACGGCTGCGCTGCTCGGTCCCGGCCAGCACCGCCAGACGCACGAGCTCCTGGAGAGCCTCGAGCACCTCGCCGTCCTTGCCCACGAGCAGGTCGAGGCCGTCGTCGCCCTCCTCCTCCGTCACGACGGAGAGGTAGGTGCGACCGTTCCGGACCTCGATGTCGATATCGCCGTCGAGGTCGGCGAGATCCAGCAGCTCTTCGAGGTAGTCCGCGGCGACCTCGCCCTCCTCCACGAGGGGATCGAGATCGTCATCGTCCAGGGCGCTGCGGTCCGCGGGGGTCTCGGCGGCTTCGTGGTCCTGAGGGACGTCCACACCGGCGACGACCGCCGAGGCATCGACCTTCTGCCCGGGCTCGAGGTCCTGGACCTCCACGCCCTCGGGCGCAGTGTCCTGAGCCTGCTCGCTGTGCTGGTTCTCGCTCATTCGTCTCTCCTGACGGAAGTGGTGCAGAAGCCGTCTCGACAGTATGACCCGAGCGGCGCTGAGAGGGCCGGTCTCAGGAGCCGGACTTCTTCTTGCCCTTGCCGGACTTCTTCGCGCCTGAAGCGCCCTTGGAGATCGGCGACGACGAACCGCTGGTCGGCTCCCCGCTGATCACCGGACCCTGGGCCTCCTCCGCAGCCTGGGTGTCGTCCCGCGAGGCCTCGAGCGGGCCCTGGTCCTTGACGCCCTTGGCCTTCTGGCGCTTCTTGCTCATGGGCTGCTGGCGCTGGCCGGCGGCCGCCTTGGCGCGAGCCTCCTCGACCTCCGCCTCATGCTCCTCCTTGGTCTTGCCGACCGGGGGGAGGCCCTTGGCGGCGCGGCGGTCGTTGAGCTCGCGCTCGGCCTGCGAGCCGGGGGTGGGGTTGTTGCGGATCACCCAGTACTGCTGGCCCATGGACCAGAGGTTGGACACGGTCCAGTAGATGAGCACGCCGATCGGGAAGTTGATGCCCGTGATCAGGAAGATGATCGGGAAGATGTAGATGATCATCTGCTGCTGGCGGTACATCGGAGAGCTCTTGGTGGCCTCCGAGACGTTCTTGGACGCCAGCTGCTTCTGCGAGATGAACATGGTCACCGTCATGGCCACGACCAGCAGCGCCGCGATGATGATCGTGGCGGTGTGGTTGCCGTCGCCGGGCGAGCGCAGCGTGGAGAACAGCGGGGCGCCGAACAGGGTGCCGTCGTAGAACTGGTGGATCTTGTCCGAGGACAGCACCAGGATGCTGTCGTCCTCGGCCGCCGCCCGGGGCACTCCGTTGAGCACCTGGAACAGGCCGAAGAAGATCGGCATCTGCGCGATGATCGGCAGGCAGGAGGCCAGGGGGTTGACCCCGTGCTCCTTGTACATGGCCATCTGCTCCTGGGCCATGGCCTGGCGCGAGACCTGATCCTTCTTGCCCTTGTACTTGGCCTGCAGCTTGGCCATCTGCGGCTGGATCTCCTGCATGCCGCGCATGGAGCGGATCTGGCGCAGGAACAGCGGGATGGTCAGGGTCCGCATGACCAGAGTCAGCCCGACGATGGCCAGGACCCAGGTCCAGCCGCTCGCGGCGTCCAGCCCGATCAGGGTGAACAGCTCGTGGAACAGCCACAGGACCGCCGAGACAACCCATTTGAAGGGCCAGAGGATGATGTCGAAGATGTTCATCGTGAGGAAGCTCCTTGAGCCGTCTGCGCGGCAGCCTGGTCTGCGCCGTGCTGGTGCGCCGACGTGGTCTCGTGTGCCGGATCGCGGGGTGTCAGCATGGCTTCGCGATCGGCCGGGGTGGGGTGGTTGAGCAGGATGATCCGCGGCAGCTCAGTCTCGGAGGAGAACCGGCGGCCGCCCCGCGGCACCCTGTCGATCCCGCCTGCCGCCCAGGGATGGCACCTGAGCAGTCGTCGCACGGTCAGACCTAGGCCCCGGACCGCTCCGTGGCGAACCACCGATTCCAGGCCGTAGGCCGAGCAGCTGGGGAAGTGCCTGCAGACGTCCCCGTAGAGCGGGGAGATGAGCATCCGGTAGAGCTTCAGCCCCGCGATGATCAGGTTCTGCGGCAGCAGCCACACGGCCTGGACGGCGCCCTGGGGACGCACGAAGTCCGACGGCGCCTGCTCCCAGAGCTGCTCATCGCTCAGGACGGCAGTCTCGTGGCCGGTGCGCTCAGCGGTGCTCACGCCGGCACCTCGGCCTTGCCGGCCGCCTTGCGCCAGGCTGATTCCCAGTCCCGGCGCAGATCTGCGAAATCGGCCTCCGCGGCGGCCGGCAGGGCCCGCACGACGACATCGAAGCCGACCGGGCGGCTCTGCAGCGTGGCCCCGACGAGCTCACGCAGCCGCCGCTTCACGAGATTGCGGCAGACCGCATTGCCGACGCGCTTGGATACGACGAAGCCCGCCCGGGACGGCTGGTCCCCGGACGTGGCACGCACATAGACGACGACGTTCCGGCGCCCCTGTCGGGCACCGGAACGTGTGGTCGCTGCGAAGTGCGTGGAGGTGCGCATCCTGTGCTGTGCGGGAAGCACGCGCTCACCCCTTCGATCTCGGCGGCGTCTGCGGACCGGGAGGCTCTGCAGTAGTCAGGACTCACCCGAGCCGCGAGTGCGGCGAGAGGACTCAGGCGGAGAGGGAGGCGCGGCCCTTGGCACGACGCGCTGCGAGGATGCCGCGGCCGGCACGGGTGCGCATGCGGGCGCGGAAGCCGTGCTTCTTGGCGCGACGACGGTTGTTCGGCTGGAACGTGCGCTTGCTCATTGATCTTCTCCGGATGCAGGACGGGCGTGCCCCTGCCCGATGCGGGTCCGGCGCACGCTGTCCGTTGCAAGTGCACGAGCGCGCTGCAGGCCGTCCGCCTGAGGAAGGGGTCCACCGCTGTGGTGGTCGATGGCTGTGCCGCCGCGAGGCGCATGGCACCGGGCGCAGGTCAGACACAGGACTGATCGATTGTAGGCGCGACGAGTGAGGCGGTCAACCGAACCCTCGGCGATCGCCTCCTGCCCACATGCTGTGCACGCCCTCCGGAAATTCCTGTGGATAACCGGATCCCCGCCCTTGCCAGCAACGGTGCACTCTCGCTCGTGTAACTACACGATTGTAGTTCCTATGAGCCCGGATCGAGGCTAGGTCACGGCTTCGGACGTGCTCTAGGCTGACCCTCGCACTCGACCCCCGAGCGGCTGTCCACCGCTGTGAACAACTCTGTGGATGACCGATCGCGAGCGCATCCGGGCCAGGCCCGGCAGCAGACATCGCCCCCGAATCCCGGAGTCCCCGCCACCGTGAGTCCTCAGCAGAACCCGGAGCTCGACGCCCGTTGGGCCGAATGCGTCCGCGCCATGACCGAGGATCCGCAGATCTCACCGCGCCACCGCGGGTTCCTGCGACTGGCGAAGCCCAGGGGCCTCATGGGCACCACACTGCTGATCGCCGTGCCGAACGAGCTGACCCGCGAGGTCCTGCAGTCCAAGATCGCGCCTGCGTTCAACCAGGCCGTCACGAACTCGTTCGGCAAGGACACCCTGGTGGCACTGGTCGTGGACACCGATCTGGAGGAGGTCTCCGAGCAGGAGATCGAGTCCGCCTCCCGCGCCTCGCTGCCGCCGCTGAGCGAGCTCGAGGCCGAGCGCGGACATTCCGCACCGCCGCCTGCCGTTGCGGAGGAGGCCGCAGCGGATTCCCTGTCCACCACGAGCTCCGAGTACTCCGGGGCGGTGAACTCCTTCCGCTCCCCGTCGTCGCGACCGGCGGCACCGAGGCCCGCGTCGCCGGAGCCGGCTCGTCGTCCGCTCCCCGAGCAGACCGGCCCTCAGGAGGATCCCTCCGCGCAGCCCGCCGCCGAGCCTTCGGTCGAGGAGACCGGCCATCAGGACACCTTCGTCCCCGCGGCCCCGGAGGGCCGTTCGGCCGCTGAGGACCACGGCACCGCCGGCGCGGCCTCGGCCGAGTGGGATTCGAGCGCACGGCTGAACCCCAAGTACGTCTTCGAGTCGTTCGTCATCGGCCAGTCCAACCGCTTCGCCCATGCCGCCGCCTTTGCCGTCTCCGAGACGCCGGCCAAGGCATATAACCCGTTGTTCATATACGGCGACTCGGGATTGGGCAAGACCCACCTGCTGCACGCGATCGGGCACTACGCCAAGCGGCTCTACCCGGGCATCGCGGTGCGCTATGTGAACTCCGAGGAGTTCACCAACGACTTCATCAACTCGATCCGCGATGACGAGGGCTCCTCCTTCAAGGAGATCTACCGCAACGTCGACATGCTGCTGATCGACGACATCCAGTTCCTGGCGGGCAAGGAGCACACGCAGGAGGAGTTCTTCCACACCTTCAACGCGCTGCACAACCACGAGAAGCAGATCGTGATCACCTCCGATCTGCCGCCCAAGCAGCTCACCGGATTCGCCGATCGCATGCGCTCGCGCTTCGAGTGGGGCCTGATCACCGATGTCCAGCCGCCCGAGCTCGAGACCCGCATCGCGATCCTGCGCAAGAAGGCCGATGCCGACGGCACCCAGGCTCCGCCGGAGGTCCTGGAGTACATCGCCTCGCACATCTCCACGAACATCCGCGAGCTCGAAGGCGCCCTGATCCGCGTGACGGCCTTCGCCTCGCTCAACAGGCAGGACGTGGACCTGCCCCTGGCGGAGCTGGTGCTCAAGGACCTGATCACCGATGACGACGGCGAGATCACCGCGGCCACGATCCTGGGCCAGACGGCCGCCTACTTCGATATCTCGCTGGATGAGCTGAAGTCCAAGTCGCGCACCCGCACACTGGTCACGGCGCGGCAGATCGCCATGTACCTGCTGCGTGAGCTCACGGACATGTCACTGCCCAAGATCGGCCAGGAGCTCGGCGGCCGCGATCACACCACGGTGATGCACGCCGATCGCAAGATCCGCACGCTGATGGCCGAGCGTCGGCAGATCTTCAACCAGGTCACCGAGCTGACCAACAGGATCAAGCAGCAGCGCCACAGCTGATCACCCCGCGGCGCGGACGCGCTGCGCTCCACCTCCAGCCTCAGGCCCCGGGCCCGCGCCAGCGGACTCGGGGCCTGAGTGCTTCGATACTCCATCCACAGGGCCGCGAGGCCTGGATGCGGGACGGGAGCTCTGTTCTCCACAGCTGTGGGAAGGCCTGTGGACGGGCTGTGCACGACACGATTCCACCGCTTGTGGACAGCGCTGTGGAGAGATCGGCGGTGCCGGTGGACAGCCGCGGCAGATCAGGGGATCGGCCTGTGCACGCACTCGGAATCACAAGGATGTGATTACACAGGCCGGAAGCGATCCGTGGATGGCCGTGCACAGCCGGCCCACAACCCTGATCCGCGTCAGATCAGCCGATCGAGCTCTTTTCCACAAGATCCACAGAGGTTATGAACACTACTGTCCATGAATACCCCTCGCCGGACAACGAACGCCCCGACGCCCGATCCGAGCCCGGCGCCCTCGTGTAATTACACGTTCCGCCGCGGTGGCAAGGCCTCTCTTCCGCAGCCTCGACCCGGGCTCGAGGCTCCACACCTCGAAGATTCTTGGAATTACAGGAACCTCATGCCCCGGAGCGCACTTCCGCCTCCCCGGAACAGGTACCTGGATGGCACACGGCACAGCGCGCCGATAGCATGCACTCGTCGTCTGTCCGGGCTTGCGCACCGGACGCCGCGCGGACG
Organism: Kocuria sp. p3-SID1428; assembly: GCF_025149945.1. GTDB lineage: Bacteria > Actinomycetota > Actinomycetes > Actinomycetales > Micrococcaceae > Kocuria. The sequence continues at coordinate 98,442 of NZ_JALXVH010000002.1, forward strand.
GCATCTGCGAACGAAAGGCGCCCCCACCGTGAAGTTCTCCGTCGAACGCGACGTTCTGGCCGAGGCCGTGACCTGGACCGCCCGGTCGCTGTCTCCTCGTCCGCCCGTCCCGGTGCTCTCCGGCCTGCTGCTCAAGGCGGAGAATGGACAGGTCTCCCTGGCCGGATTCGACTACGAGATATCTTCGAGGGTCTCCATCGACGCCCAGATCGAGGAAGAGGGCACGGCCCTGGTCTCCGGCCGCCTGCTGGCCGACATCTGCCGCTCGCTGCCCTCGGCTCCGGTGGATGTCATCACCGATGACGGGAAGCTGACGCTGATCTGCCGCTCCTCGCGCTTCAACCTGGCCGCCATGCCCGTGCAGGACTACCCGGAGCTGCCCGGGCTGCCCGAGGTCTCCGGAGTCATCGACGGCGCGGAGTTCGCCCAGGCCGTCGCCCAGGTGAACATCGCCGCCTCCAAGGACGACACCCTCCCGATCCTCACCGGCGTGCGGATCGAGATCGACGGCGAGCGGATGACCCTGCTGGCCACCGACCGCTACCGCCTGGCCATGCGCGAACTCACCTGGCGGCCGAACAGCAGCTCGCTGCAGACCGCTGCACTGATCAAGGCCAAGACGCTCAACGACGTCGCCAAGACCCTCGGTCCCGCAGGCGAGATCAATCTCGCCCTGTCGGACAGCACTGAGCTCGTGGGCTTCGAATCCGGCGGCCGTCGCACCACGTCGCTGCTGATCGACGGCGAGTACCCCAAGATCCGCTCGCTGTTCCCTGAATCCACGCCGATCACCGCCTCGGTGCGCACCTCCGAGCTGGTGGAGGCCGTCCGCCGCGTGTCCCTGGTGGCCGAGCGCAACACCCCGGTGCGGCTGGCCTTCAACGATGGCCAGGTGGCTCTGGATGCAGGCACCGGCGAGGACGCCCAGGCCTCCGAGGTCATCGAGGCGAACCTGCAGGGCGAGGACATCACTGTCGCCTTCAATCCCACGTACCTCTCGGAGGGCCTGCACGCCTTCCACTCCGAGTACGTGCGGTTCTCCTTCACCGCTCCGCCCAAGCCCGCGGTGCTCTCGGCGCAGAAGGAGCAGGACGGGGAGGACGACGTCACCTACCGGTACCTGCTGATGCCGGTCCGTCTCCCGAGCTCCTGAGTCCCGAGCCTGCGTGCACGTCGACTCGCTGTCTCTGGCGGACTTCCGCAGCTATGAGCAGCTCCAGCTCGAGCTGATCCCCGGGATCACCGTCCTGCTGGGGCCCAACGGAGTGGGCAAGACCAACGTGGTGGAGGCGATCGACTACGCCGCCACCCTGACGTCGCACCGCGTCAGCGGCAATGCCCCGCTGCACAGGGCCGGCACCGAACGCGCCATGATCCGCACCGGGATCCGCCGGGCAGGGCACCGCACGAACCTCGAGTTCACCCTGGCCGAGGGCCGAGCCCCTACGGTGCGCATCAACCGCGGAGGCTCGGTGCGCGCACGGGAGGCCCTGGGCATTCTGCGCACCGTGCTGTTCTCGCCGGAGGACCTTGCTCTGATCAAGGGCGAGCCCTCCGGGCGGCGGACGTTCCTGGATGTGCTGGGCTCCTCCATGCGACCGGCCCTGGCAGGAGTGATCTCGGACTACGAGAAGACCGTCCGACAGCGCAACGCCCTGCTGAGGTCGGCGCGGAAGGCTGGTCGCTTCACCCAGGCCCACGAGGCCACTCTCAGTGCCTGGAACGACCAGCTGGCGACCTACGGCGCAGCCGTCCTGCAGGCGCGGCTGCAGCTCGTCCTGGCGCTGGAGCCCGAAGTCCGCCGGGCCTATGGCCGTCTGTCGGATGGCCCTCGGATGCCGCAGCTGCGCTATCGCTCCTCGATCCTCCCGGAGGCCGCCGAGGGCAGGGCCGATCAGCTGGCGCATTTCAGCACCGCCGATCTGCGCGAGCTGATGCTCGAGGCCTGCGCCGAGACCCAGGACCAGGAGATCGAGCGCGCAGTGTCCCTGGTGGGACCGCACCGCGACGAGCTCGAGATCCAGCTCGGCGACCTGCCCGCCCGCGGCTACGCCTCGCACGGGGAGATGTGGTCCTGCGCCCTGTCCCTGCGGCTGGGCTCCTGGTACGTGCACCTGGACGACGACCGCTCCGAGGGCTCATCCCCCGTGCTGATCCTCGATGACGTCTTTGCCGAGCTGGATGCCCAGCGCCGCAGTCGCCTGGCCGAGATGGTCTCGGATGCTGAGCAGGTCCTTGTGACCGCCGCTGTGGAGGAGGATGTCCCGCAGGAGCTGCTCGAGGCCGCCTCGGGACTCACGCTCGTGCGGGTCTCACCCGGCAGGGCCGTCGTCGAGCCGGGGGCGCAGGGCTCTGCCTCCGGACTCGGCGACGATGCCGAGGGCCCCAGGCAGATCGAGCGTCCATGATCCCCGCTCAGCAGCCGCGCTCCGAGCGCGACCGTGACATCGTCGATCCGGCCGCCGCCGCTCTGATGCGCGTGCGCCGCGGCGCTGAGGCCCGTGGCGAGGGGCGCCTGCACGGTGCGGCTGCCAAGGCCAACCTGCGCAGCTTCGGCGCGGCCATGGAGGCCGTCACCGCCAGCCCGGTCCGTCGCCGCGATGCCGAGCGCGACCCCCGCCAGCTGGGCGGCTACTCGGGTGCGGGAGCCTCGCCGCGAGATCCGCAGGGCATCGGCGGCGTCATGGACCGGCTGGTCTCCGGGCGCGGCTGGCGCACCCCGGTGGCCGTCGGGTCGGTCATGACCCTGTGGCCGGAGCTCGTGGGGGCCTACGTGGCCGAGCACTGCGTCCCGGAGTCCTTCGAGGACACCGTGCTGCGCGTGCGCTGCTCCTCGACCGCGCAGGCGGCGAACATGCGGATGCTGCAGTCGCAGGTGCTGACGACCATCGAGAAGCGCCTGGGCCCCGGGATCGTCACGCGCCTGGACATCGTGGGCCCGGCGGCGCCCAGCTGGCGCAAGGGCCGGCGCTCGATCCGCGGACGAGGCCCCCGCGATACCTACGGCTGATCCGGCACCTGCCGAGGCTAATCCGCGGCGAGCCCGTGGATGGCCTGCAGAGTGCTCAGCACGTCCTGAGACGACTTCCGGGTCAGCAAGCACCCCCGGAGGCACTCCTAGGCGGGTTCTCGTCCCGCTGACAGCGTGTTCAGGCCGTATCGCACCCGGCTATCGCGCTGATCCGGTATGATGGGGCCGGATTATCGACGCAGCGCTCGAGCGCGCAGACCCCGCGGCCCCCCGAATGCTCCGGTGCGTCCCGCTCGCTCGCTGTCGTCGGGAGTGCCGCATGCGCCCCCGGACCCCGTGCTCCAGGACCCTCGCGGCCTCCGCCATGACCATCAGGAGGAACCAGCAGCCCGTGTCAGAGGACAAGAGCACCGACGGCGGCTACGGCGCCAGCGACATCACCGTCCTGGAGGGCCTCGAAGCGGTCCGCAAGCGCCCAGGCATGTACATCGGATCCACCGGACCCCGCGGCCTGCACCACCTGGTCTACGAGGTCATCGACAACTCCGTGGACGAGGCCCTGGCAGGGCACGCGGATCACATCGAGGTCGTGCTGCGCGCCGACGGCGGCGTGGGCGTCACGGACAACGGCCGCGGCATCCCCGTGGACATGCACCCCACGCAGGGCCGGCCCACGGTCGAGGTGGTCATGACCATCCTGCACGCCGGCGGCAAGTTCGGCGGGGGCGGCTACGCCGTCTCCGGCGGTCTGCACGGCGTGGGCATCTCGGTCGTCAACGCGCTGTCCTCCCGCGTGGAGACGGAGATCCGCCGCCAGGGATACGTCTGGCGGATGAAGTTCGCCGACGGCGGCCGCCCCCAGGGCGAGCTCGAGCGCGGCGAGCAGACCGAGGAGACCGGCACCACCCAGACCTTCTGGGCGGATGCGGAGATCTTCGAGTCGGTCGAGTACGACTTCGAGACCCTGCGGGCCCGGTTCCAGCAGATGGCGTTCCTGAACAAGGGGCTGCGCATCACCCTGACCGATCAGCGGCGCCTGGACGACGCCGGCGACGAGGTCGCCGGCGAGTCCGCGCGCACCGAGATCATCACCGAGGTCGAGGGCCAGGACGCCTCCGAGGTCCCCACCGCTCAGGCCCCGGATGCCCAGACCGAGGCTGCCCCGGCGGAGACCGCCAAGGCGCCGGCCCTGAACACCGTGGGCGTGACCGCCGACGGCCACCGCCGGGTCGTCTACTGCTACGAGCACGGCCTGCTGGACTACGTCCGCTTCATCAACAGCGGCAAGAAGGCCGAGCTGGTCCACGACGAGATCATCGACTTCGAGACCGAGGACGTGGAGCGCTCCATCTCGGTGGAGATCTCCATGCAGTGGACCACCGCCTACAGCGAGTCGGTGCACACCTACGCGAACACGATCAACACGCACGAGGGCGGCACCCACGAGGAGGGCTTCCGCACGGCGCTGACCACGGTGATCAACCGCAAGGCCCGTGAGTTCAAGCTGCTGCGCGACAAGGACGACAACCTCACCGGCGAGGACGTCCGCGAGGGCCTCACGGCCGTCATCTCGATCAAGCTCGGCGACCCCCAGTTCGAGGGCCAGACCAAGACCAAGCTCGGCAACTCCGAGGCCAAGCCGTTCGTGCAGCGCGTGGTCGCCGACGAGTTCGGCGACTGGATCGAGCGCAATCCGAACTACGCCAAGGACATCATCCGCAAGGCCATCGGCGCCTCGCAGGCTCGTCTGGCGGCGCGCAAGGCTCGCGAGACCACGCGGCGCAAGGGCCTGCTCGAGTCCGGCGGCATGCCGGGCAAGCTCAAGGACTGCTCGTCCAAGGACCCGTCGAAGTCCGAGATCTACATCGTGGAGGGCGACTCGGCAGGCGGCTCCGCCGTGCAGGGCCGCGATCCGGCGCATCAGGCCATCCTGCCGCTGCGCGGCAAGATCCTGAACGTCGAGCGCGCCCGCCTGGACCGTGCGCTGTCCAATGCCGAGGTCCAGTCCATGATCACGGCCTTCGGCTCGGGGATCGGCGACGACTTCGACATCGAGAAGGCGCGGTACCACAAGATCGTGCTCATGGCCGATGCCGATGTGGACGGTCAGCACATCACCACGCTGCTGCTGACGCTGCTGTTCCGGTTCATGCGCCCGCTGATCGACCACGGCTTCGTGTACCTGGCGCAGCCGCCGCTGTACCGGATCAAGTGGTCGAACGCGCCGCACGACTACGTCTACTCGGATGCCGAGCGCGATCGCGCGATGGCCGAGGGCCAGGCGGCGGGCAAGCGGATCCCCAAGGACAACGGCATCCAGCGCTACAAGGGCCTGGGCGAGATGTCCTACACCGAGCTGTGGGACACCACCATGGATCCCGAGCACCGCACCCTGCTGCAGGTGACCATGGAGGACGCCGCCGCGGCCGAGCAGGTCTTCACCATGCTCATGGGCGAGGACGTCGAGTCCCGCAAGGAGTTCATCCAGCAGAACGCCAACGACGTCCGCTTCCTCGACATCTAGTCGGAGAGGGGCATATGCCGGATAAGGCATGTGCTGTCGTCGTCGCCGCGGGCGATGAGCGGCGGATCAGGCTCGAGCACCAAGGCCCAGCAGCCGAGCAGACGCACAGACGCCCTCGGGCGTCAGGAGAAGGACGGAAAGCGCACGCATGAGCGACGAAACCCAGGGCACGCCCGAGGAGCCCGAGAACCAGCCGGGCGCCGAGGTCGAGGCCGCCACGATCATCGGCGATCGCGTGGAGCAGGTCGACCTGCAGACGGAGATGCAGCGCTCCTACCTGGACTACGCGATGGCGGTCATCGTCGGGCGCGCGCTGCCGGATGTCCGCGACGGCCTCAAGCCGGTGCACCGCCGCGTCATCTACACGATGTACGACGGCGGCTACCGTCCGGATCGGTCCTTCAACAAGTCGGCCCGCGTAGTCGGCGATGTCATGGGCCACTACCACCCGCACGGCGACTCGGCGATCTACGACGCCCTGGTCCGACTGATCCAGGACTGGGTGCAGCGGTACCCGCTGGCCCTGGGCCAGGGGAACTTCGGCTCCGCCGGCAACGACGGCGCCGCAGCCCCTCGATACACCGAGACCAAGATGGCTCCGCTGGCCATGGAGATGGTCCGGGACATCCACGAGGAGACCGTCGACTTCCAGGACAACTACGACGGCAAGTCGCGCGAGCCCACCGTGCTGCCGGCGCGGTTCCCGAACCTGCTGGCCAACGGCTCCGCCGGCATCGCCGTGGGCATGGCCACCAACATCCCGCCGCACAACCTGCGCGAGCTGGCCGACGGCGTGCAGTGGTACCTGAAGAACCCGGAAGCCAGCCGCGAGGAGCTGCTCGAGGCCCTGCTCAAGCGCGTGAAGGGCCCCGACTTCCCGGGCGGCGCGCAGATCCTGGGCCACAAGGGCATCGAGGACGCCTACCGGACCGGGCGCGGCTCGATCAAGATGCGCGCGGTCGTCTCCGTGGAGGAGATCCACGGGCGCACCTGCCTGGTGGTCACCGAGCTGCCGTACATGGTCAACCCGGACAACCTGGCCATCAAGATCGCGGACCTGGTCAAGGAGGGCAAGATCGGCGGCATCGCCGACATGCGCGACGAGACCTCGGGCCGCACCGGCCAGCGCCTGGTGATCGTGCTCAAGCGCGATGCCGTGCCGAAGGTCGTGCTCAACAACCTCTACAAGCACACGCCGCTGCAGGAGAACTTCTCCGCCAACATGCTGGCCCTGGTGGACGGGGTGCCGCGCACCCTGTCGCTGGATGCCTTCATCTACCACTGGGTGCGCCACCAGATCGAGGTCATCGTCCGGCGCACGCAGTTCCGCCTGCGCCAGGCGCAGGAGGAGGCGCACATCCTGGTGGGGCTGCTCAAGGCCCTGGACGCCCTGGACGAGGTCATCTCGCTGATCCGCCGCTCGCCCACCCCGGATGAGGCCCGCACCGGGCTGATGGAGCTGCTGGGGATCGACGAGGAGCAGGCCCAGGCCATCCTCAACATGCAGCTGCGGCGCCTGGCCGCGCTGGAGCGGCAGAAGATCCAGGACCGCTTCGCCGAGCTCGAGCAGATGATCGCGCGCTTCGAGGCGATCATCGCCTCGGAGGACCTGCAGCGCCAGATCGTCTCCGAGGAGCTGGAGGAGACCGTCGAGAAGTACGGCGACGACCGCCGCACCGAGATCCTGTTCGGCTACGACGGCGACATGTCCATGGAGGACCTGATCCCCCAGGAGGACGTGGTCGTCACGATCACCCGCGGCGGCTACGTCAAGCGCACGCGGATCGATCAGTACCGGGCCCAGCGCCGCGGCGGCAAGGGCATCCGCGGGGCGAACCTGCGCGGCGACGACGTCGTCGAGCACTTCTTCACGACCACCACGCACCACTGGATCCTGTTCTTCACCACCCACGGGCGCGTGTACCGGACCAAGGCCTACGAGCTGCTCGAGGCCGGCCGCGACGCCAAGGGGCAGCACGTCGCCAACGTCATGGCCTTCCAACCCGGTGAGCAGATCGCCCAGGTCATGGAGCTGTCGACCTACCAGGACGCCCCGTACCTGGTGCTGGCCACGCGCAGCGGCCTGGTCAAGAAGTCGCGGCTCGAGGACTACGACACCAACCGCACCGCAGGCGTCATCGCGATCAACCTGCGCGACGACGACGAGCTGGTCTCGGCCAAGCTCGTGGATTCCGACGACGACATCTTCCTGGTCTCGCGCAACGGCCAGTCGCTGCGCTTCCAGGCAGACGACGAGGCGCTGCGACCCATGGGGCGTGCGACCTCGGGCGTGACCGGCATGAAGTTCCGCGATGACGACGAGCTGCTGGCCGCCGACGTCGTGGAGGAGGGCACCGAGAGCTACGTGTTCGTGGTGACCGAGGGCGGCTACGCCAAGCGCACGGCTGTGGAGCAGTACCGGCGCCAGGGCCGCGGCGGACTCGGCATCAAGGTCGCCAAGGTCGGAGATGAGCGCGGCAAGCTCGCCGGCGCCCTGATCGTGGGAGAATCCGACGAGGTCATGGTGGTCATGGCCTCCGGAAAGGTCGTGCGCTCCGCGGTCTCCGAGGTCCCGGCCAAGGGCCGCGACACCATGGGAGTCATCTTCGCCAAGCCGGCCACCCAGGACTCGATCGTCGGTGTGGCCTGGAACGCGGAGCGCCACATCGAAGATGCCGTCGAGGAGGCCGTCGAGAACGGCGCGGCTGAGAACCCGGATCCGTCAGCCGATGCTGCGGATGAGGATGTCGTAACGTTGGACGAAGTCGACAACGGAGGTAACGAATGAGCCCCGAGGCACGCTCTGGCCCGGCCGGACGCTCGAAGTCCGGTGGTGCTGGTCGGGGATCCTCTCCCAGCCAGGCCAAGAAGGCGGGCGGCGCCAAGAAGACGGCGTCATCCAGCAGCCGCACCCCCCAGCGGTCCTCGACCAAGGGGCTGGTGCGTCCCGCACCGCGGGCCAAGGTGCGCCGCGCGCGCCTGGTCGTCTCGCGCGTGGACACCTGGTCGGTGCTCAAGCTCGCGTTCCTGCTCTCGGTTGCGCTGGGCATCGTGGTGGTCGTCGCGGCCGTGCTGATCTGGATCCTGATGGACATCACGGGTCTGTTCAACGGCATCAACGAGCTCGCCGCCATGCTGGCGGGCCCGGGAGGCAGCACAGAGGTCCAGGAGATCGTCTCCCTGGGGCAGGTGGCGATCTTCGCGACCATCCTCTCGGTCATCAACGTCATCCTGCTGACGCTGCTGTCGGTCATCGCCGCCATGCTCTACAACCTGGCCGCCGGCCTGATCGGCGGCATCGGAGTCACGCTGACCGACGACTGACCTGCGCGGCGCCGCTGACGGGGATCCTCGATTGGTCCCGGTCGCGGCGATCGTGTAGAGTCCCTATTCGTTCCGCGACGGACAGACCCTGTGGTCTCCCGAGCGGACGTGATCGGTCCGCCGGTCACGGGCGTATAGCTCAGACGGTTAGAGCGCTTCGCTGATAACGAAGAGGTCCCAGGTTCAATTCCTGGTACGCCCACGGTTCAACGGCATCCCAGTGCATCGGAGACCGGCATGAAGAACGCTCTCACGGCGATCGTGCTGGTGGCCGGTGCCGCCGGAGCAGGAGTCGCCGCCTGGCGGCTGCGCTCCGCAGATGCCGATCGCGCCGCTTGGCGCGAAGCCGCAGATCCCGTCGACTGAGTTCAGCTCGACAGGATGCTCCGGGGGCATGGCGCAATTGGTAGCGCATCTGCTTTGCAAGCAGAGGGTTAGGGGTTCGAGTCCCCTTGCCTCCACCGGATTCCATATCGACGACGGCCCCGCCTGATGGCGGGGCCGTCGTCGTGCGTCGACCTCAGATCTCCAGGAGCTGCCCCGTCATGGCCGTGATCGTCTTCCTCCACGCCCACCCGGACGACGAGTCCTCGCAGACCGCCGGCACGATGGCCCGCGCGGCGGCGGAGGGTCACCGCGTGGTCGAGGTCTTCGCGACCAACGGGGACTTCGGGACGCCGCTGGAGGCCGCCGACGACGCCCAGGAGGTGCTCTCGGTGGCCGATCACCGCCGCACTGAGGCTGCCGCGGCCGCGCGGGTGCTCGGCATCTCGCGCGTGGAGTGGCTCGGCTTCCACGACTCCGGGATGACCGGCTGGGCGCAGAACGACGGCGAGGCCTGCTTCCACCGCGCAGACGTCGATGAGGCCGCCCAGGCCGTCGCCGCGATCCTGGACGAGGAGGGCGCTGACGTGCTGGTGGGCTACGACTGGCACGGCGGCTACGGGCACCCCGATCACGTGAAGGTCCATCAGGTCGCCCACCGCGCGGCCGAGCTGGCGGCCGAGCGGCCGCGGCTGCTCGAGCAGTCCATGAACCGGGACCGGCTCCGACAGCTGCGCGATCAGGCTCTGGCGGCTGGGGCCTCCCCGGACGAGGTCATGGACCCGGACGGCCCTGCCGATGACGGCAACGGCTTCGGGATCCCGGCCTCCGAGCTGCACTGGCAGCTGGAGCTGGATGACGAGCTGCTGGAGCTGAAGCGGCGCACCATGCAGTGCCACTCGTCCCAGGCGGATGTGCAGGGGATGCTGGCCATGCCGGCCGAGCACTTCCGGGCGTTCTTCGGGGTCGAGTCCTACCGGGAGCCGGGCCTGGAGCAGGAGCTGTCCTCGCAGTGGCCGTTCGCCTGAGGAGGGCGTCGCTGAGACCTGCATGAGCTGCGGTGCCAGCTGATGTTCAGGATCTGGGCATCACCTGAGATACTCATGGCGCAGATCACGTCATCAGAAGGGTGAGTCATGTCCGCACCGAAGGAGTACCTGGGGCCCATGCCCCACATCGATCCGGATGAGCAGCTCACCGCGATCCGTCGCTGGAAGATCATCGGCCCGGGCCTGGTCGTGGCCGGAACGGGCGTGGGCGCAGCCGACCTGGTCGCAACCCTGACGGCGGGCTCGCGCTACGGCTACGCCCTGCTGTGGGCGGTCATCGTGGGCACCATCGTGAAGATCGCGCTGGTCGAGGGTGCGGGGCGATACTCGCTGGCCACCGGCCGCACGATCTTCGAGGGGTGGCGCTCGCTGGGGAAGTGGACCGCCGTCTACTTCGCGCCCTACATCATGATCTGGGGCTTCGTGTACGGGGCCACGGCGATGTCCTCGGCAGCTCTGCCGATCGTGGCGCTGTTCCCCAACAGCATGCCTCTGCCGGCCTGGGCCGTGCTGATGGGCCTGGCCGGCTTCCTCATGGTCTGGTTCGGCAAGTACGCGCTGGTCGAGAAGCTGACCGCGGTGATGGTGGGCATCATGTTCGTGGTGGTCGTGGGCCTGGCGGCGATCGCCGCTCCGAACATCCCGGACATGATCCGCGGCCTGGTGCCCATGATCCCCGAGGGCGGGCTGGTCTACACGCTGGCGCTCTCCGGCGGCATCGGCGGCACGATCACCCTGGCGGCCTACGGATACTGGCTACGCGAGAAGGGATGGGCCAGCCCCAAGTGGATGCGCGTCATGCAGCTCGACAACACGGTGGCCTACGTGGTCACCGGCATCTTCGTGCTCTCCATGCTGATCGTGGGCGCCGAGGTGCTCTATGCGGCGGGCATGTCCATCTCCGCCAGCGACGCCGGGCTTCTGGATCTGGCCGAGGTCCTCGACGACCGCTACGGGGACGTCATCGGCACGGCGTTCCTGGTGGGCTTCTTCGCGGCCTCGTTCTCCTCGGTGGTGGGTGTGTGGTCCGGCGTCTCGCTGATGTTCGCGGACTTCTGGGGCCACCACCGCGGCCTGCCGTCGGGTGATCCGGCGACTCGCCCGGGCGGCAGGTACGTGAAGTTCTACCTGCTGTGGATCACCTTCCCGCCCATGCTCCTGCTGCTGATGGGACGCCCGATCTTCCTGATCCTGCTCTATGGCGTGCTGGGAGCGCTGTTCATGCCCTTCCTGGCGATCACGCTGCTGGGGCTGCTCAACACCGCGCGCACTCCGAAGCGCTGGCGCAACGGCTGGATGGCCAACGGCGTGCTGATCGTGTGCGCCGTGCTGTTCACGGTCCTGGGCATCTACCAGGTCTGGGACACGATCCTGGACGTGGTCGGCTCCTTCGGCTGATACCTGTGTGCAGGCGACC
>NZ_JALXVH010000020.1 GCF_025149945.1 Kocuria sp. p3-SID1428
GCAGGACTTCAAGCACTGGACCGCGAGGCAGGACGGCCCCGGTGGCCGCCCCGGAAGCCCCGCTCAGCGAGAGGACATCATGAGCACTCTTTCCGTCACCGCCGCGGGCGCTGCCCGCGAGGCCATCGACCGTCACATCCCGCAGCTCGTCGAGGACCGCTTCGCGTCCCGGCTCTTCGCCAAGGACCACACGCTGTGGGGTGCTGAGGCCGAGGACGAGGCCTCGAAGCGCCTCGGCTGGGTCGATGCCCACGACGTCTCCCGCCCGCTCGTGGAGGAGATCCTCTCCCTGCGCTCCTCCTTCGAGGCCGAGGGCGTCGACCGCTTCGTGCTCGCTGGCATGGGCGGGTCCTCCCTGGCACCGGAGGTCATCACACGCACGGCAGGCGTCGAGCTGTTCGTGCTCGACTCCACTGATCCTGTGATGGTCCAGGCGGCGCTGTCCGATCGCATCGGGCGCACCGCCGCGATCATCTCCTCCAAGTCCGGCTCCACGGTGGAGACCGACTCTGCCCGCCGGGCCTTCGAGAAGGCGTTCTCGGACGCCGGGATCGACCCCGCACGCCGACTGGTGGTCGTGACCGACCCGGGCTCCCCCTTCGACAGCACCGCTCGCGAGGCCGGCTACCGCGCCGTGTTCAACGCCGATCCCACCGTGGGCGGGCGCTTCTCGGCGCTGACGGCCTTCGGCCTGGTCCCCTCGGGTCTGGCCGGTGCGGACATCGCCGGTCTGCTGGATGACGCCGAGGCCGCCGCCGAGATGCTGCGCGAGGACGCCGACGACAACCTGGCCCTGCGCCTGGGTTCAGCGCTGGGCGGCACCTCTCCGCTGCGCGACAAGATCGTGCTGCAGGACCGCGGCTCGGGCATCGTCGGATTCGCCGACTGGGCCGAGCAGCTGATCGCCGAGTCCACGGGCAAGCTGGGCACCGGGATCCTTCCGGTCGTCGTGGGCCAGGATGCCCCCGAGCTCGAGGCTCCCGTGGCCGCCGACGTCCTGCCCGCGCTGCTGGTCGGCTCCGATGACGAGTCCGTGCTCACCGGGGACGTCGACGCAGTTGCCGTCGCCGGGTCGCTCGGCGCCCAGATGCTGCTGTGGGAGGCCGCCACCTCGGTCGCCGGTGCCCTGCTGGGCATCAACCCGTTCGATCAGCCGGACGTGGAGTCCGCCAAGATCGCCACCCGCGCCCTGCTGGCCGACAAGCCCGAGCCCACGCAGGCCGATCTGGTCGACGGCTCCGTGGAGATCCGCGGGGCAGCCGATCTGCTGGGCGGGGCTCAGGATCTGCGCGGTGCCATCCAGGCGCTGCTGAAGACCCTGCCGGAGTCCGGCTATCTGGCCGTGCAGGCGTACTTCGACCGCCTGACCTGGACCGAGCTCGAGGACGCGCGTCCGCTGCTGGCCAGCATCACCCACCGTCCCACCACGTTCGGCTGGGGCCCGCGCTTCCTGCACTCGACCGGTCAGTTCCACAAGGGCGGCACCCCGGTCGGATCGTTCCTGCAGATCACCGCGGCCTCGGACACCGACCTGGACATCCCGGGAGGCGACTTCACCTTCGGCGAGCTGATCTCCGCGCAGGCAGACGGCGACGCCCAGGTCCTGCGCGAGCACGATCGGCCGGTTCTGCAGCTGCGACTCACCGATCGCGAGACCGGTGTGAGCCAGATCCTCGACGTCCTGCACGCGATCCTCGGCCGCTGATCGGCCGGGCTGAATCACACTCGTCCCGCTGCGCCGGCAGGCCCTGTCGCCGATGGCGCAGCGGGACGTCTCTATCGGGAGTCCGGCCATCGTGCCTGCCTGATTCCAGGCCCGGCTCTCGCCCCGAGACTCCTCTCCCGCCGTCGCGTCTCGGCCGTCGTCGGGCAGGAGTAGTCTCGTCATTGCCCGACGCCCGGGTGCCGCGCGCACCCAGCGACGTGCCCGCACTCCACCGCCTGCTCTCCAGAGGAGCCCCGTGCCGCATTCCGCACCTCCTTCGACCAATCCGCTGCGCGATCCCCGCGATCGCCGCCTGGCCCGCGTTGCCGCACCGTCGGCCCTCGTGCTCTTCGGCGTGACGGGCGATCTCGCCCGCAAGAAGCTGCTGCCCGCCATGTACGACCTCGTGAACCGGGGCCTGCTGCCGCCGTCGTTCTCGCTGGTCGGCTTCGGACGCCGCGAGTGGAGCCATGAGGACTTCGCCGCCTACGCCCGCAAGTCGGTGGAGGCCAACGCCCGCACCGAGTTCCAGGAGACCGTGTGGCAGCAGTTCGCCGCTGGCCTGCGCTTCGTGCAGGGCGAGTTCGACGACTCCGCCGCCTACGACCGCTTGGCCGAGGTCCTCGCCGAGCTCGACGAGGACCGCGGCACCCGGGGCAACCACGCCTTCTACCTCTCGATCCCGCCCAAAGCCTTCGAGCTCGTGTGCCAGCAGCTGGCCGAGCACGGCCTGGCGGAGAACCCCGAGGCCGAGGGCTGGCGCCGCGTGGTCATCGAGAAGCCCTTCGGCCACGATCTCGAATCCGCCAAGGAGCTCAACTCGATCGTGGAGTCCGTGTTCTCCCACGACGCGATCTTCCGGATCGACCACTACCTCGGCAAGGAGACGGTCCAGAACATCCTGGCCATGCGCTTCGCCAACGCCATGTACGAGCCCCTGTGGAACGCCGATCACATCGATCATGTGCAGATCACCATGGCGGAGTCGATCGGCATCGGGACCCGAGCCGGGTACTACGACGGCGTGGGCGCCGCCCGCGACGTCATCCAGAACCACCTGCTGCAGCTGCTGGCGCTGACCGCCATGGAGGAGCCCGGCAGCTTCACCGCGCGCGCGCTGCGCTACGAGAAGGCCAAGGTGCTCTCGGCGGTCGTGCTGGGAGACGACCTCGGCGAGTCCTCGGCCATCGGCCAGTACGGCGAAGGACTGCAGGGCGGCGGGGAGGTCAAGGGCTTCCTCGAGGAGCAGGACATCCCGGCCGACTCGCGCACGGAGACCTTCGCTGCGCTGCGTCTGGAGGTCGACAACCGCCGCTGGCAGGGGGTGCCGTTCTACCTGCGCGCCGGCAAGCGCCTGGGCCGGCGCGTCACGGAGATCGCGGTGATCTTCAAGCGCACCCCCAATCGCCTGTTCACCCCGCACGACACCGAGCAGTTCGGCCAGAACGCTGTCGTGATCCGCATCCAGCCGGACGAGGGCGTCACGATCCGCTTCGGCTCGAAGGTCCCGGGCACGCAGTCGGAGATCCGCGACGTCACCATGGACTTCGGCTACGGCCACGCCTTCACCGAGTCCTCCCCCGAGGCCTATGAGCGTCTGATCCTGGACGTGCTGCTCGGCGAGCCGCCGCTGTTCCCGGATCACGAGGAGGTCGAGCTGTCCTGGAAGATCCTCGACCCGTTCGAGCAGTACTGGGCCGACCACGACGTCCGCCCCGAGACCTACGCCCCCGGCTCCTGGGGACCCGCATCGGCGGACCGGCTGATGCAGCGAGAAGGAAGGACCTGGAGGCGACCGTGATCATCACCCTCGAGAACACCACCACCACAGACGTCGACAAGACCCTGCAGCGCCTGCGCGAGGAGAGCGGGGTCGTCACCCTGGGCCGCGTCCTCACGCTCGTGATCGTGGCCGAAGCCGGGCACTCCGAGAAGGCCCTGGATGCTGCGATCGAGGCCTCCCACGAGCACCCGTGCCGCATCATCATGCACGTGGCGCACTCCGTGAACGACTCCACGCGCCTGGACGCCCAGGTCCGCGCCGGCGGCGACGCCGGCGCCTCGGAGGTCGTCGTGCTGCACGGCTACGGCGAGCTCGCCGAGCCCACCGAGACCCTGGTCTCGGCGCTGCTGCTGCCGGACGCCCCCATCGTGGTCTGGTGGCCGCACCGCGTGCCGGTCTGCCCGGCCGAGTCATCGATCGGCCGGATCGCCCACCGCCGCATCACCGACTCCACCACCGCGGAGGACGTCGTGCAGACGCTGGCGGACCTGGCGGCCAACTACCGTCCCGGCGACACCGACATCTCCTGGACGCGGCTGACCATGTGGCGCGTCCAGCTCTCGGCGGCCTACGAGCAGGCCCCGGCCAGCCCCATGGTCGAGGTCGTCATCACCGGCGCCGAGGACTCCTCCCGCGTCCGGCTGCTGGGGTCCTGGCTGGGTTCTCGGCTGGACTGCCCGGTGCGCCTGGAGCACACGGAGCACTCCGAGCACGGCCTGGACACGGTCCGCCTGGTCCGCGAGGACGGCGAGATCGTCCTGGACCGCCCCGGCGACACCCTGGCCACGCTGAGCCAGCCGGGGCAGCGGGACCAGAAGGTCGCACTGCCGCACCGCACCCTCAGCGCCTGCCTGGCCGAGGAGCTGCGCCGCTTGGACCCGGATGAGGTCTACGGCGATGTCCTGTGCTCCGTGGTCGACTTCGAGGCTCTGACGCGCGCCGAGCAGCACGGCGCACAGGACTCGGACACCGAGACCGACGGCGCGGAGGACTCCGAGCAGGAGCACAGCGAGGAGGAGCAGTCATGAGCGCACCCGAGATCCGCGTCTGCGCATCCAAGGACGAGCTCGCCGAGCTGGTGACCCGTGAGGTAATCGGCGTCCTGGCGCAGGCCCAGGCCCAGCGCGGGCGCGCCTCGATCGCGCTCACCGGCGGAACCATGGGCACCAAGACGATCGCCGCCCTGGCCGCCGCGTCGCGGATCACGCAGGAGCAGCTCGACTGGTCCCGGATCGACTTCTGGTGGTCGGACGAGCGCTTCGTGCCGCGCGGCGACTCCGAGCGCAATGTCCAGCAGGCCATGGATGCCGTGACCTCCGCAGCCCCCGAGCTGCAGCTGCCGCCGGAGAACGTCCACGTGATCGGCAGCTCCAGTGAGTTCGCCACCCCGGAGGCCTCGGCCCTGGACTATCTCGAGGAGCTGCGCGCCGCGGCCGCCGATCAGGGCACCGCCGAGCTGCCGCCGATCGACGTGGCCCTGCTGGGCGTCGGCCCGGACGGCCACGTGGCTTCGGTCTTCCCCGGCCACCCGGAGCTGGAGATCGAGGAGGCCACTGTCGTCGCCGTCCACGACTCCCCCAAGCCCCCTCCGCTGCGGGTGTCCATGACGCTGCCGCTGATCCGCACCGCGGAGCATGTGTGGTTCGTGGTGGCCGGTGCGGACAAGGCCGAGGCCGTGGGTCGTCTGCTGGCAGGCGGTCCGCGCGAGCAGACCCCGGCCTGTGGTGCCACGGGCACCGTGAGCACGCGGCTCTACGGAACGGCGGACGCCCTTCCCGACAGCTGAGAGCTTCCGGGCCGCGTCCGGACATGGCAGAAGCCCCGCCTCCCCTTCACGGGGAGGCGGGGCTTCTTCTGCCGGTGACCGCTGATTCAGAGACCGGGGACGCCGGAGGCGGAGTCCACGAATCGCATCGAGATGCCGTAGGCGGCGATGCACAGGGCCCAGACGATGATCACCGTGGTGGTCAGCCGCACGAGGTTCTTCTGCGCGACGCCCGAGGTGTTCAGCGACTGGGTCATGCCGCCGCCGAACATGTCCGACAGTCCGCCGCCCTTGCCCTTGTTGAGCAGGACCAGGACGACCGCCAGGACGCTGGTGAGGACGATGATCCCCAGCAGGATGTCTTGCAGGATCTCCATGGATCTCCCTCTGAAGTCGTGATCCGTGCAGCCGACCGAGTCGGATCAGTCGGTCGTGAGGTGCTGCTCGAACTTCGCAATGCTAGCAAACTCGTCCGCATCGAGGCTGGCGCCGCCGACCAGGGCGCCGTCGACATCCTTGCCGCGCAGGATCTCCGCCACGTTCTTGGACTTCACGGAGCCGCCGTAGAGGATGCGGGTCGACTGGGCCGTCTGCTCGTCATAGAGCTTCCCGAGCTCGGCGCGGATGGCCGCGGACATCTCCTGGGCGTCCTCCGGGCCGGCGACCTTGCCGGTGCCGATGGCCCACACGGGCTCGTAGGCGATGACCAGCTCGGCGACCTTCTCGGCCGACAGGCCCTTGATCGAGCCGCGGACCTGCTCGAGGGTGTGCTCCACGTGCTGGCCGGCCTCCCGGACCTCCAGGCCCTCGCCGACGCACAGTACCGGGGTCAGGCCGTGGCGGTGGGCGGCCTCGATCTTGGCCAGGCACTGCTCATCGGTCTCGCCGTGGATCGTGCGGCGCTCGGAGTGCCCGACCAGCACGTAGGTGCAGCCGAGCTTGGTCAGCATCTCACCGGAGATGTCGCCGGTGTAGGCGCCGGAGTCCTGATCCGAGAGGTCCTGGCCGCCGAAGCGCACGGGCAGGTCATCGCCGGTCACGACGGTCTGCACGGAACGCAGGTGCGTGAAGGGCGGGAACACGGCGACCTCCACGCGGTCGAAGTCGTGCTTGGCGTCCTGCAGCGTCCAGGCCAGCTTCTGCAGCAGGGCCACGCCCTGCTGGTGGTCGAGGTTCATCTTCCAGTTGCCGGCGATCAGCGGAGTGCGATCGAATGCGCCATTGGTCTGCGAGGTCATGGGAGTCTCCTTCGTGTGCGGCCCACGGGGCCTGTCGGTGCGGGGGTGCGCCGCCGCCGGTGGAGATATGTCCGAACTGGTCATCCGAGAAGCCGAGCGTGCGCACGGCGGCTGCGGAGTCGCCGCCGCCGATGACGGACATGCCCGAGCCCTCGGCCAGCGCCTCGGCGATCGCCCGGGTGCCGCCGGAGAACGCCTCCATCTCGAACACGCCCGCGGGCCCGTTCCAGAAGATCGTCTTGGCGGCGCGGATGGCCTCCGCGAAGGCCTTGGCGGAGTCCGGTCCGATGTCCAGGCCCATGCCGGAGTCGCCGATGGAGCCGCCCTCGATGTCCTCGACGGGACGGACCTCGTGCTCGGCGTCGGCGCTGAACGAGGCCGAGTAGACGATGTCGGTGGGCAGCACGATCTCCGTGCCCTCCCCCGCCGCGCGATCGAGGTAACCCTTCACGGTGTCGAGCTGATCGTCCTCCACGAGCGAGGAGCCGATCGAGTAGCCCTGCGCCTTGAGGAAGGTGAAGACCATGCCGCCGCCGATCAGCAGCTGATCGGCTCGGCCGATGAGGTTCTCGATCACGGCGAGCTTGTCCGAGACCTTGGACCCGCCCATGACCACGACGAACGGGTGGTCCGGGTTGGAGACGACCTTGGTCAGGACATCGACCTCGGTCTTGACCAGATCGCCCAGGTAGGAGGGCAGGATCTTGGCGATGTCGTAGACGGAGGCGTGCTTGCGGTGCACGGCGCCGAAGGCATCGCCCACGAAGGCGCCGTCCTGCCCGGTGAGCGCAGCGAGCTCCTGCGCGAACTGCTGGCGCTCGGCCTCGTCCTTGGAGGTCTCGCGCGGGTCGAAGCGCACGTTCTCGATGACCAGGACCTGACCGTCGGTCAGAGCCTCCGCCTTGGCCCGGGCGCCCTCGCCCACGACATCGGAGGCGACCTTGACGTCGAGATCAGAGAGCTCGGCCAGCTTCTTCGCGGCCGGGGCGATCGAGTACTGCGGGTCGACTTGGCCCTTGGGACGGCCCAGATGGGCGCAGACGATGACACGGGCGCCAGCCTGGGAAAGCTTGGTGATCACGGGCAGCGAGGCCCGGACGCGGCCGTCGTCGGTGACGGTCGAGCCGTCGAGCGGCACGTTGAGATCGGAGCGGACCAGGACGCGGCGTCCGGAGACGCCCTCGGCGAGCAGATCATCCAGTGACTTGGCCATGGCGGTGTTCCCTTCTTGTGGCTTCAGGTGCGGCCCCCGCACGGGGTTCGGCGGGTCCGTGACGCGGACTGCCTCCAGTATCCCGTGTGCGGGGCCGAATGGCGCAGCGGATCGGAAGTCGCCGCGCGAAGACGCAGACGACAGCGCGCGGGGCGCCGCAGCGATCAGCTGCAGTGCCCCGCGCGCGAGGTGCCTCACGACCAGGTGCCGGCCGGGGCCGAGCAGGCGGTCGTGCCGAGGCCGGATCAGAACTTGGAGGCGACCAGGTTCGTCAGGGAGACCAGGCGGGAGGTGTAGCCCCACTCGTTGTCGTACCAGGCGATGACCTTGACCTGGTTGTCGATGACCTTGGTCAGCGGGGCGTCGAACACGGTCGAGACCGGGTAGCCCTCGATGTCCTTGGACACGATGGGATCCTCGCTGTACTCGATGATGCCCTTCATGGAGCCCTCGGCCGCCTTCTTCATGGCGGCGTTGACCGACTCGACCGTGACGTCCTTCTCGACGTCGATGGTCAGGTCCACCAGCGAACCGGTGGGGGTGGGAACGCGCACGGCGAAGCCGTCCAGCTTGCCCTGCAGCTCCGGCAGCACCAGGCCGACGGCCGCGGCCGCACCGGTGGTGGTGGGGACCATGTTCAGGGCGGCGGCGCGGGCGCGGCGCAGGTCCTTGTGGGGGGCGTCCTGCAGTCGCTGATCCGAGGTGTAGGCGTGGATGGTGGTCATCAGGCCGCGCTCGATGCCGAACTCGTCGTTGAGGACCTTGGCCATGGGAGCCAGGCAGTTCGTGGTGCAGGACGCGCCGGAGACGATGTTCTGCGTGGCGGGATCGTAGGAGTCCGCGTTGACGCCGAACACGAAGGTGCCGTCGATGTTCTTGCCCGGAGCGGACAGGACGACCTTCTTGGCGCCGGCCTCCAGGTGGGCCTTGGCAGCGTCGCCGTTGGTGAAGAAGCCGGTGGACTCCACGACGATGTCCACGCCGAGCTCGCCCCAGGGCAGGTTCGCCGGATCCTTCTCGGCCAGCAGCTTGACCTCGTGTCCGTCCACGGTGAGGGTGTCGTTCTCGAGCGAGACCTCACCCGGGAAGCGGCCGTTGATGGAGTCGTACTTCAGCAGGTGAACCAGCGTCTGCGCCTCGGTGAGGTCGTTCACGGCGACGATCTCGATGTTCTCGCCCTGCTCGCGGACTGCGCGGAAGAAGCTGCGTCCGATGCGGCCGAAGCCGTTGATGCCAACCTTGATGGTCACTGCGATCGATCTCCTTTTCTGAGGTGACGTCGTGCGACGAGGCCCCGACCAGTCCGTCCCGGCGCTGAGAGCGGGGCATTCGTCTGATCGTTCGAGGCTGAGTGGGTTTCCGAGGGAACGCAACTGATCACACGTTCCGATCGGTGCTCCCGGATCCATCGTGCCGCTCCGGGCCCTCCAGCCTCTCGTCCCTTTCAGTCTAATGGCATAGGACGCAGAATCCCAGAGGGTCGCAGAGAAATGCGCGGGTTCCTGAGGCCACTGCGGCAGACAAACCCACACGAAGCAACATCACCGTCGGCGGCTGGTCGCTACCGGCATGCCTCAGCCGCGGGCGTGCTCCTCGGGCCCCCCGCCCTCGGTGCCGGCGATCCCGAGCTCTTCGGCCCGTCGGTCTGCCATGGCCAGCAGACGGCGGATGCGACCGGCGATCGCGTCCTTGGTCAGCACGGGCTCCGAGAGCCGCCCCAGCTCATCCAGGGAAGCCTGCTTGTTGGCCAGGCGCAGCTCACCGGCCATGCGCAGATGCTCGGGGATGTCCTCGCCCAGGATCTCCATGGCCCGCTCCACGCGCGCTCCTGCCGCCACGGCGGCCTGCGCCGAGCGCCGCAGGTTGGCGTCGTCGAAGTTGGCCAGACGATTGGCGGTCGCACGGACCTCCTTGCGCATGCGCCGCTCCTCCCAGGTCATGAGGCAGTCGTGGGCGCCCATGCGAGTCAGCACGGCGGCGATCGCGTCGCCGTCGCGGATCACCACGCGGTCCCCGCCGCGGACCTCCCGCGCCTTGGCGATGACGTCCAGCCGACGCGCCGCGCCCACGAGGGCGAGCGCAGCCTCGGGGCCGGGGCAGGTGAACTCCATGGCTCCGGAGCGCCCGGGCTCGGTGAGCGAGCCGTGGGACAGGAACGCGCCGCGCAGGACGGCGGCTGCATCGCCGACCGAGCCGTTGACCACGATCGGCGGCAGTCCGCGCACCGGGCGTCCATGCGCATCAAGCAGACCGGTGCGACGTGCCAGCGCCTCGCCGTCGCGCACCACGCGCAGGACATAGTTGCTGCCGCGGCGCAGACCCCCGCCGCCCGAGATCACGCCGAGCTCGCAGGCGTGGCCGAACTCCTCGATGACGATGGCCCTCATGCGCCGGGCGACCGCCGCCGTGTCCAGCTCGATCTCGATGACGATGCGCCCGGAGACGATGTGCAGACCGCCGCAGAAGCGCAGGACGGCGGAGAGCTCGGCGCGGCGCTCCGAGGCCTTGGTGACCTCGGTGCGGGCGAGCTCGTCCTTGACCGATGCCGTGAGGGACATCAGATTCCTTTCGGTGCGGAAGGTGTCGGGGTGCTCCCCAAGCGCCTCACCGGCGCCGGAGGCACCGAGACACCATAGCCGCAGCCCCTGGACACCGCCCATTTCGCACGGAGCCCGCTGACCGCGCGAGCAGGCTGTCCGCTCAGCGCTCCATGACCTCCTGGTACGCGGCCGCGAGCTTCAGCGGGGAGTGGATCGCCAGGCCCTCGGCCCTGCGCAGATCCGCGAAGTGCACGATCGCGCCCATCCGCGCCGCCGCTCGCTCCAGGGCCTGGCGGTCCTCCACCGAGGTGGGATCGGCCACGACGGCGTCGATGCCGATATCCGATGCGTAGTGGCGCAGGATCTCGAGCTCCTGGGCGCTCGTCTTGCCCTGGGTCTCCGAATCGCGGGAGAGGTTCATGGTCACGATCTTCATGCCCTCAGTCGCACGGATCGCCTGTCGCATCTCCGGCAGGAGCAGGTGCGGCAGCACCGAGGTGTGCCACGAGCCCGGCCCCAGGATCACGCAGTCCGCGGCCTCGATCGCGCTCAGGGCCTGCAGGCACGGCTCGGCATCGACCGGCAGGAGGCGGACGTCGCGGATGTACGGCTCCCGCGCCAGATCCACCTGACCGGTCACGGTGCGCAGTCCGTCGGGGGCGTTCTCATCAGGGACGTCGCCCTCGATCACCAGCGGAGTCAGCGACATGGGCAGCACCGTGCCCTCGGCCTCGAGCAGGGCACCGGCCCAGCGCAGACCCTCGACGGGATCGCCGAGCAGCTCCCACAGGGTCACGATCAGCAGGTTGCCCAGCGCGTGGCCGTCGAGTGAACTGAGCCGCTCCGGCCCTGAGTCGAAGCGGTGCTGCATGACGTCGCGCCAGGTCATCCCCCAGTCGGAGTCATCGCACAGCGCGGACAGCGCCATCCGGAGGTCTCCGGGCGGCAGGACGTCGAGCTCCTGGCGCAGACGGCCCGAGGAGCCGCCGTCGTCGGCGACGGTGACCACTGCGGTGAGCTGCTTGGTCAGCAGTCGCAGCGCGGACAGGGAGGCGGAGAGGCCGTGGCCGCCGCCCAGCGCGACGACGGAGCGGCCGGTCTGACTCCGCGGGCGGGGCGCGGCACCGGCGATGCGGGGGCTGTGCGGCGAGCGTCCCAGCGGCGGGACGGCGGAGAGGGGATTCTCGGTCATGGTGCGGTCCAGGTGTTCGTGGCGATCGTGGCTCGGCGAGGTGCTACTCGCGGCTCACGTCCCGGTGCTCGACGTTGACCACGACGCGCGGCAGCTTGGACAGCCGCTTGGCGACCTCCTCGGTCATGGCCACCGAGCGGTGCTTGCCGCCCGTGCAGCCGATCGCGATGGTCGCGTAGTGCTTGTTCTCCGTGCGGTAGCCCTCGAAGACCGGCTCGAGCATGGAGGTGAAGCGCTCCAGGAAGGTGCGGGCGCCCTCCCCCTGGAAGACGTAGTCGCGCACCTCCTTGTCCCGGCCTGTGCGCGGACGCAGCGCCGGCACCCAGTGCGGGTTGGGGATGAAGCGGACGTCGGCGACGTAGTTGGCATCGGCCGGCACGCCGTACTTGAAGCCGAAGCTCATGACGGTCAGGCGCAGGACCACCGGCCCGTTCGTGGAGTACAGGTCCGCAACGGCCTTGGACAGACCGTGGACGTTGAACGACGACGTGTCCAGCACGACGTCGGCGGATTCCCGCAGCGCGGCGAGCAGCCGACGCTCGGCGGCGATGCCGTCCAGGATCCGCCCGCCCGCCTGCAGCGGGTGCGGGCGGCGCTGATGCTCGTAGCGCGCGACCAGGACCTCGTCCGAGGCCTCGAGGAACAGGATCGAGAACTCCACGCCGTTGGCCTCCAGGGCCGAGAGCGTGTCGTGCATGTCATCGAACAGGGCCTTGCCGCGGACATCGATCACGACGGCCAGGCGCGGGATGGCCTCCGGCGAGCGGGAGACCACATCCGCCAGCGTCTGCAGCATCTGCGGCGGCAGGTTGTCGACGACGTACCACCCCTGGTCCTCCAAGGCGTTCGCCGCCGTGGAGCGCCCCGCCCCGGACAGGCCGGTGACGACGAGCAGCTCGGCCGTGCGCGGACGCTCCGGTCGCGCGTGATCGGCGCCCGGAATCGAGTGAGTGTTCTCCGTCATGATCCGCCTCCTTTCTCCAGAGCCTATCCCGAGGCTCGGGCCTGTCAGTCGAGGATCTCGCCGGTGTCCATATCGACGGCGGGAAGCGATGTCTCGGCCTCGTCCTGCTGCCCGTGCAGCCCGGCGAAGACCTTCAGCGCCAGGGCGCTGCCGAAGCCCGGGACCTCCTCGAGCTGCTCGACCCTGGCCTGCTTGATCTTCTTGACGGAGCCGAAGTGCTTGAGCAGGGCCTTCTGCTTGGCCGGACCCACGCCCGGCAGATCGTCCAGCACGGAGGCCGTCATGGCTCGGCCGCGCTTGGCGCGGTGGAAGGTGATCGCGAACCGGTGGGCCTCGTCGCGCACGCGCTGGACCAGGTAGAGGGCCTCTGAGGCGCGCGGGAGAATCACGGGGAAGTCGTCGTCCGGGACCCAGACCTCCTCGAGGCGCTTGGCCAGGCCCACGACGGCGATGTCCGAGATCCCCAGATCCGCCAGCGCCCGTGCAGCCGCGGCGACCTGGGGCGGGCCGCCGTCGACGATGACGAGGTTCGGCGGGTACGCGAAGCGCTTGCGCTGGGCGGGGTCCTCGGCCAGGTCGTCCTGGTCGAGCTCGCCGGTGCGCGGGGCCTCCTGCTCCTGCTCCTGCTGCTGCTCCAGGTGGCGGCGGAAGCGGCGGTGGATGACGTCGTACATGGAGGCGGTGTCATCGCGGGCGGCCTCCCCCGTGATGGAGAACTTGCGGTACTCGGCCTTGCGCGGCAGCCCGTCCTCGAACACGACCATGGAGGCCACCACGTTGCTTCCCTGCACGTGGGAGATGTCGTAGCACTCGATGCGCATGAGGGCATCGGGCAGGTCCAGGGCCTCCTGCAGCTGCTGCAGCGAGGCCGAGCGCGTGGTGATGTCCCCAGCCCGGCGGGACTTGTGCAGGGCCAGGGCCTGACGGGCGTTCTCCTGCACCGTCTGCATGAGCTGGGCCTTCTCACCGCGCTGCGGGGTGGACACGCTCACTCGGGAACCGCGCAGCTGCGTGAGCCACTGCTCCATCTGCTCCCGGTCCTCCGGCTCCTGGGAGACCAGCACGGTGCGCGGCACCGCGTCCTCCCGGTAGTCGAGCTCGGCGCTGCGGGGGCGATGGTGGCTGCCCTCAGCGGCCTCGCGAGCCTGCTGCACCTCGCGCTGCTCCGCGGCCGCTGACTCCGTCTCGCCGTAGACCTGCTGCAGCAGCACCTGCAGCAGGTGCCCGGCGTCGGTCTCCTCGACCTTCTCCGTGACCCAGCCGCGCTGCCCGCGGATGCGCCCGCCGCGCACGTGGAAGACCTGCACGGCCGCCTCGAGCTCGTCGTCGGCCAGGGCGAAGAAGTCGGCATCGACAGCGTCGGAGAGCACGACCGCGTTGCGCTCGAAGGCCTTGCGCAGGGCCTCGACGTCATCGCGGCGTGCGGCGGCGGTCTCGAAGTCCATCTCGGCCGCCGCCTGCTTCATCAGCCGCTCCTGCTCGCGGATGAAGGGCTCGGCGTGACCGGCCATGAAGCGGCAGAGGTCATCGACCAGATCGCGGTGGTCCTCCACCGAGATCTGCCCCACGCACGGTGCTGCGCACTTGCCGATGTAGCCCAGCAGGCAGGGCCGCCCGGAGGACTCGGCGCGGCGGTAGACGCCCTTGGAGCACGAGCGCACCGGGAAGACGCGCAGCACGGCGTCGAGGGTCTCGCGGATGGCCCAGGCCTGGGAGTAGGGGCCGAAGTAGCGGGTGCCCTTCTGCTTGGCGCCTCGGGTCACCATGGCCCGGGGCACCTCCTCCCCCAGCGTGACGGCCAGGTAGGGGTAGGACTTGTCGTCCCGGTAGGCGATGTTGAAGCGCGGGCGGAACTGCTTGATCCAGGTGTACTCGAGCTGCAGGGACTCCATCTCCGAGCCGACCACGACCCACTCCACGCCGGCGGCCGTGGTGACCATGGCTCGGGTCTTGGGGGCCAGCGTGGACGGCGGGGCGAAGTAGGACCACAGCCGGTTGCGCAGGTTCTTGGCCTTGCCGACGTAGATGACGCGCCCGGTCTCGTCGCGGAAGCGGTAGACGCCGGGGTCCTGCGGTATCTCGGATCGCTGGGGGCGGTAGGAGACCGGATCAGCCACGCCGGGCATCCCCCTCCAAGGTCGTGGAGGTGTTGAAGGTCTCCGCGCGCTCCTGGCCCGACAGCTGCCCGATCGCCTCCATGACCCGGTCGGTCAGCTCACGGCGCTGCCTGCCGGTCTGGCGGCCCTCGGCGCACGGGACCTGGATCAGCTCGCCCAGAGTCACGGTGAACCGGCGCGGGCGCGGCCACGTGGTCCCCAGCGGCTGGACGTCCTGCGTGCCCTCCAGGGCGACGGGGAGGATAGGAGCCCCCGTGCTCAGCGCGGCGTGCGCCACACCGGTGCGGCCGCGGTAGAGGCGTCCGTCGCGGGAGCGGGTGCCCTCCGGGAAGACGCCGAAGACTCCCCCGGCCTCGAGCAGCTCGATCGCCGGATCCATGGCGGCCGCCGCATCGCGACGCGACGAGCGGTCCACCGGGATGATGCCCAGCAGCTCGTAGACCTGGCGCATGGCCCAGCCGCGGATCCCCGGCGTGTTCAGCGGCGAGGCCTTGGCGATGAAGGAGACCCGTCGCGGGAAGATCGCGGAGAGGATGATGCTGTCGATCAGCGCGCGGTGGTTCGAGGCCACGATCACCGGCCCCTCGGCCGGGAAGTTCTCCTTGCCGCGGATCTGCGCGCGGCACAGGACCATGAAGGCGGCGGCCACGGCGCGCTGCGTAGTGCGGTAGAGCCCAATCTGCGAGGGGACCGCACGCAGCCTGTCCAGCGCGCTCATCGTGCGGCCCCCGCCCCGACGGCCTCGGCCTGGCCCTCGATAACGGCGCCGTCCAGGATCTCCCGCAGGAACTCGCCCGTGAAGCTGTCCGGCGACGCGGCGACGTCCTCCGGGGTGCCCTGGGCCACGACCGTGCCGCCGCCGGAGCCGCCGGTGGGCCCCATGTCGACCACCCAGTCCGCCGTCTTGATGACGTCCAGGTTGTGCTCGATCACCATGACCGTGTTGCCCTTGTCCACCAGCGCGTGCAGGACCTGCAGCAGCTTGGAGATGTCCTCGAAGTGCAGGCCGGTGGTGGGCTCGTCGAGCACGTAGATCGACTGGCCCCTGGACTGGCGCTGCAGCTCCGCGGCCAGCTTGACGCGCTGGGCCTCGCCGCCCGAGAGCGTGGTGGCCGGCTGGCCCAGGCGGACATAGCCCAGCCCGACGTCCACGAGCGTGTTCAGGTGCCGGGCGATCGCGGTGTAGGCGGAGAAGAACTCGGCCGCCTCCTCGATCGGCATGTCCAGGACCTCGGCGATGTTCTTGCCCTTGTACTGGACCTCGAGGGTCTCGCGGTTGAAGCGGGCCCCCTTGCAGACCTCGCATGGGACGTAGACGTCCGGCAGGAAGTTCATCTCGATCTTCAGGGTGCCGTCGCCGGCGCAGGCCTCGCAGCGTCCGCCCTTGATGTTGAACGAGAACCGGCCGGGCTGGTAGCCGCGGATCTTGGCCTCCTGCGTGTCCGCGAACAGCTTGCGGATCCGGTCGAAGACACCGGAGTAGGTGGCCGGGTTGGACCGCGGCGTGCGCCCGATAGGCGACTGATCCACGTGGACGATCTTCTTGAGCCGGTCCATGCCCTCGATGCGCTTGTGCCGCCCGGGAACCTGCTTGGCGCCGTTGAGCTCATTGGCCAGGCGGGTGTAAAGGATGTCGTTGACCAGCGAGGACTTGCCCGATCCGGACACCCCGGTCACCGCGGTGAGCACTCCCAGCGGGAACTCCACGTCCACGCCGCGCAGGTTGTTCTCCTTGGCGTCGACAACCTTGA
Organism: Kocuria sp. p3-SID1428; assembly: GCF_025149945.1. Classification (GTDB taxonomy): domain Bacteria; phylum Actinomycetota; class Actinomycetes; order Actinomycetales; family Micrococcaceae; genus Kocuria. The sequence continues at coordinate 16,269 of NZ_JALXVH010000020.1, forward strand.
GCATCCGCTTCCGATCGATGGGACGGCGCTGAGCGGGCACCGCGATCTCCCGGCGACCGGCCAGGTAGTCGGCGGTGATCGACTCGCGGTTCTCGAGCAGCTCGTCATAGCCGCCGGTGTGCACGATCCTGCCGCCGCGCTCGCCGGCGCCCGGGCCGACGTCGACGATCCAGTCGGCCTCCCGGATGGTGTCCTCGTCGTGCTCGACGACGATCAGCGTGTTGCCCATGTCCCGCAGCTTGATCAGGGTCTGGATCAGCCGGCGGTTGTCGCGCTGGTGCAGCCCGATCGAGGGCTCGTCGAGGACGTAGAGCACTCCCACCAAGCCGGCGCCGATCTGCGTGGCCAGGCGGATGCGCTGCGCTTCGCCGCCGGAGAGCGTGGCGGCCGGGCGCTCGAGGTCCAGGTAGTCCAGTCCGACGTCCAGCAGGAAGTTCAGCCTGGCGTGGATCTCCTTGAGCACCTGGTCGCCGATCTGCGCCTCCCGGGTGGAGAGATCCAGCGACTGGAAGAACTCGAGGGCCTCGCGCATGGGCAGGCGCGTGGCATCGGCGATGGACAGCCCGCCCACGGTCACGCTGAGCATGGTGGGATTCAGTCGCTTGCCGTCGCAGGCCGGGCAGGGCACCACGCGCATGTACTGCTCGTAGCGCTCCTTGGCCGAGTCCGACTCGGTCTCCTCCCGCTTGCGGCGGATGTAGCCGTAGACGCCCTCGAAGCCCTGGGTGTAGCGGCGCTCGCGGCCCCAGCGGTTCTTGTAGGAGACGGTGACCTGGAAGTCCTTGCCCTCGAGCAGCGCCTTGCGCGCCGCCTTGGGCAGGTCCTTCCACGGAGTGACGAGATCGAAGCCCATCTCCTCGCCCAGTCCCGCCATGAGGCGGTTCCAGTAGTCGCTATGGGCCTTGCCCTGCGACCACGGCTGGATGGCGCCCTCGACCAGCGTGAGGTCCTCGTCCGGCACGACCAGGGTCTCGTCCGCCTCCAGGCGCGAGCCGATGCCGTCGCACTCCGGGCACGCGCCGAACGGAGCGTTGAAGGAGAACGACCGGGGCTCGATCTCCGCGGCCCCGATGGGGTGGTCGTTGGGGCAGGCCAGGTGCTCCGAGAACGTGTGCCGACGCTCCACGCCCTCCGGCAGCTCCTCCCCCTCGCGGGTGACGATCTCGATGACGACGCGGCCGTCGGCCAGCCCCAGCGCGGTCTCGACGGAGTCGGTGAGGCGGCGCTCGGCGCCCTCCTTGATGACCAGGCGGTCGACGACGACCTCGATGTCGTGCTTGATCTGCTTCTTGAGCTTGGGCGGATCGTCCAGCGAGATCTGCTCGCCGTCGATCACGGCGCGCGAGTAGCCGGACGTGGTCAGGGAGGACAGCAGGTCCTCGAACTCGCCCTTGCGACGGCGGACGACGGGGGCCAGCACCTGGAAGCGGGTGCGCTCCGGCAGCTGCATGACGCGGTCCACGATCTGCTGCGGGGTCTGTCGCGTGATCGGCTCTCCGCACTGCGGGCAGTGGGGGTGGCCCACGCGCGCCCAGAGCAGACGCATGTAGTCGTAGATCTCGGTGATCGTGCCGACCGTGGAGCGGGGATTGCGCGAGGTCGACTTCTGGTCGATCGACACCGCCGGAGACAAGCCCTCGATGAAGTCGACATCCGGCTTGTCCACCCGCCCCAGGAACATGCGGGCGTAGGAGGACAGCGACTCGACGTAGCGGCGCTGGCCCTCGGCGAAGATGGTGTCGAACGCCAGGGACGACTTCCCGGACCCGGACAGGCCGGTGAACACGACCATGGAGTTGCGCGGGATGGTGAGGTCGACGTCCTGGAGATTGTGCTCGCGTGCGCCGCGGATCACGATCTCCTTCAGATCGGCTCCCTGCACGGTGCCGCGGGGGCTGACAGGTGCGGGCTGGCTGGGGGTGAGGACTCGTTCGGACACGCCCCGAATGCTATCGGCCGGCCCCGACACCGCAGGCATGCGTCAGCCCACGGCGAAGCCTCCTCGAGGCGACTCAGTGCAGGCCGCGCCGGTAGGCCACCAGCAGCCAGCCCACGTTCACGAAGATCCCGATGATCGCCGGCAGCGCGACCCCGAAGCTCCACAGCAGGCCCGTGGCCGCCGACAGCGCGAAAACCACCAGCCCCAGGAAGCACAGCACCGCCATGACGTGCAGCATCCAGTGCTGGCCCCACAGCCAGATCAGCAGCGGCACGACGTAGAGGATCGTCAGGCCCAGGGCTGTGGTCAGCGAGGGGCCCGGCTCGGTCCCCTGCACCTCTGGCAGGGAGGAGGCCTCGACGATCTCGGCGTCGTGGCTCTGGACGTAGATCATGGCCAGGAAGCTGAGCAGCGAGGCGAGGCTCAGGACGATCAGCCGCGGCGGCCGCCGGGCCTCCCAGGCCTCGTCGGCGGGCGGGAGGATCTGGCGCACGGTGGGCTCCTGAGCTCGGCGGTCATGCGCCCGGCAGGACGCAGCAGGCGTCGGGCGCTCCCGGCCAGCGTATCTGCGGATGCCCCGGCACTCGCAGGCCGTGAAGGTGAGAGGGGCCTCACACCGTCGCCGTCACGAGACACGCCGGGGTGCCGCAGGGCGCAGGAATCTCTACAGTGGGCGCCATGAACGTCACCGAGACCGACACCATCGAACTGGCGGAGATCACCATCCGCCGCATCGTGGTGGGCGAGATGCAGAACAACGTGTACCTGCTCACCTCCAAGGAGCACGGCTCCCAGGTGCTGATCGATGCCGCGGACGACGCCCGTGCGATCGCCGGGCTCGTGGGCGCAGGCTGCAGCGACTGCTCCCTGTCGGGCAGCCTGCAGATGATCATCACCACACACTCCCACCACGATCACGTCGGTGCGCTGGAGGAGGTCAAGTCCCGCTCCGAGGCCGTGACGGCCTGCGGCACCGATGACGAGGACGCCATCGACGTCGAGATGGACCTGACCCTCGATGACGGCGACGTCGCCGAATTCGAGGGCTTCGATCTGGAGATCATCGGCCTGCCCGGGCACACCCCCGGCTCGATCGGGGTCGTCTACCGCGATCCCCAGGGCCCGGTGCGCATCTTCACCGGAGACGCCCTCTTCCCCGGCGGCGTCGGCAAGACCAGTTCGCCGGAGGCCTTCCAGCAGGCGTACTCGGCGGTCGTCGAGCGGATCTTCGAGCGCTTCGACGACGACACCGTCATCCATCCCGGCCACGGCGAGTCCACCACACTGGGGCGGGAGCGCCCGTCCCTGGACGAGTGGCGCGAGCGCGGCTGGTGAGCCGACAGGCCACGGTCCGGACCCGCTGAGATGGACGCCCGTCGCAGGTCCTTCGACCCGCAGCAGCTCGGCGCGCGGGAGACCACGCTGCTGGTCAAGTCCATGCTGATCCCCCGCCCCATCGCGTGGGTCGGCACGCGGGATCTCGACGGCATCGACAATCTCGCACCGCACTCGTTCTTCACCATGGCCTCCGAGGACCCGCCCATCGTGGTCTTCACCTCGACCGGCCGCAAGGACACCGTGCGGGCCGTCGAGCAGACAGGCGAGTTCACGGTCTCGATCGTCAGCGCCGCTCAGCGCGAGGCCGCGAACCAGACCTCTGCGCCCTACGCCGCCGAGGTCAGCGAGTTCGACGCCGCTCAGGTGAAGTCCCTGTCCTCGGCTGTCGTCGCCGCCCCGGCAGTCGCTGACTCCCCCGCCGTCATGGAGTGCCGCTGCGAGCAGGTCATCCCGGTCGGGGACAGCTTCCTCGTCCTGGGGCGCGTGGTGCACCTCAGTGCTGCGGAGGCCGTGCTGCGCACCGACTCCCGGGGGCGCACGCTGCCCGAGGCGCGCCTGCTCGATCCCATGAGCCGGCTCGGGCGCAACGAGTGGGCCCAGCTCGGCACGATCCACGCGATGGACCGACCGCAGCAGGGCTGAGCAGCCGCACGACCCCGGCCGCCGACAGCGCTGCGCTGTCGCCGCCGCTGGCTAGGCTGGGCCACGATGACACTGCTGAGCGCCCTCTCCCCCGACCTCGCCGCCGCCGGCTCCCGCTACCTGCGCGGAGACTTCGCGCGCAATCCCCTGACCTCGGATGAGATCTACGAGGGATTCCACGGCTGGGCCTCCGAGTCCGGGATCGAGCTGTACCCGCATCAGGACGAGGCGGTGCTCGAGTTCGCCGGCGGGGCCAATGTCATCCTGGCCACCCCCACCGGCTCCGGGAAGTCGCTCGTGGCCATGGGCGCGCACTTCGCGGCCATGGCGCGCGGGCAGCGCTCGTACTACACGGCTCCGCTCAAGGCACTCGTGTCAGAGAAGTTCTTCGCGCTGTGCCAGGCCTTCGGGGCCGAGAACGTCGGCATGGTCACGGGCGATTCCGCCGTGAACGCGGACGCGCCCATCGTGTGCTGCACCGCCGAGATCCTGGCCAACATCGCCCTGCGCGAGGGTCCGGACGCCGATCTCGGCCCCGTGGTGATGGATGAGTTCCACTTCTACGCCGACCCGCAGCGCGGCTGGGCCTGGCAGGTCCCCCTGATCGAGCTGCCGCAGGCCCAGTTCCTGCTCATGTCCGCCACCCTGGGCGACGTCACCCGCTTCGACGACCGGATGCGCGAGCTCACAGGACGGGAGACCGCGGTCGTCGATGACGCCGAGCGCCCGGTTCCCCTGAGCTACTACTACTCGGAAGTTCCCGTCCACGAGCAGATCGACGAGCTCGTCTCGACCCATCAGGCCCCCGTCTACGTGGTCCACTTCTCCCAGCTTCAGGCCATGGATCAGGCGCAGGCGCTGATGAGCGTGAACGTGCTGTCCAAGGAGGAGAAGGAGCAGGTCGCCGAGATGATCGCCGGCTTCCGCTTCGCGGCCGGCTTCGGCAAGACCCTCAACCGGCTCGTGCGCCACGGCATCGGTGTGCATCACGCGGGCATGCTGCCCAAGTACCGGCGCCTGGTGGAGCAGCTGGCCCAGCGCGGGTTGCTCAAGGTCATCTGCGGCACGGACACCCTCGGCGTGGGCATCAACGTCCCCATCCGCACGGTGCTCATCACGGCACTGTCCAAGTTCGACGGCAGCCGCACGCGGCGACTCAACGCACGCGAGTTCCATCAGATCGCAGGCCGCGCCGGTCGCGCGGGATTCGACACCCAGGGCACCGTCGTCGTCCAGGCGCCCGAGCACGACATCGAGAACAAGCGCGCCCTCGAGAAGGCGCGGCGCAAGCACGGCGACGACGAGAAGAAGCTGCGTCAGATCCCCCGCAAGAAGCCCCCGCAGGGCTTCGTGGCCTGGTCCCGCAAGACCTTCGAGACCCTGATCGAGGCCCAGCCGGAGCCGCTGCGGGCGTCGTTCCAGATCACGCACGCCATGCTGCTGAATCTGCTGCAGCGCCCCGGCAACCCGGTCCAGGCCACCGCGCACCTGATCGCCCACACGGACGCACCCGCTCCCGAGCGGCGCCAGATGGTCCGCGATGCCCTCTCGATCCTGCGCGAGCTGCTGGCCACCGAGGTCGTCGAGAAGCTGTCGGAGCCGGATGAGCACGGCAGCCGCTACCGGCTCACGATCGACCTCCAGGAGAACTTCGCGCTCAACAGCCCGCTGTCGCCCTTCGCCCTCGCTGCACTGACCCTGCTGGATCCGGAGTCGCCCGAGTACACGCTGGACATCGTCTCGGTCATCGAGGCCACCCTGGATCGCCCGCGCCAGGTGCTGATCATGCAGGAGAAGAAGGCCAAGACCGAGGCCCTGGCCACCATGAAGGCCGATGGCCTGGAGTACAACGAGCGCATGCGCGAACTCGATGAGATCACCTGGCCCATGCCGCTGCGGGAGATGCTCGAGGACGCGTTCGAGACCTACCGCACCTCCGCACCCTGGGTCGCCCAGCACGAGCTGACGCCCAAATCGGTCGTGCGCGACATGTTCGAGCGCGCCATGACCTTCGGCGACTACGTCCAGCACTACGGGCTGGCCCGCTCGGAGGGCATCCTGCTGCGCTACCTCTCGGACGCCTACCGCGCGCTGCGCCAGACCGTGCCCCAGGACATGCGCACCGAGCCGTTCGACGACCTCGTCGAGTGGCTCGGCGAGACCATCCGCCAGACGGACAACTCCCTGCTCGACGAGTGGGAGAAGCTCACCGAGGGCGGCTCTCCCGCAGGCACGCCGCAGGACTCGGTCGAGGAGCTGCTCGAGGAGCAGGCCCCGGCCATCACCGGCAACCCCCGAGCCTTCCGAGTCATGGTCCGCAATGCCATGTTCCAGCGCGTGGAGCTGTTCGCTGACGAGAAGGAGAAGGTCCTCGGGGCCCTTGACGGCGATACCGGCTGGGACCGGGATCGCTGGGCGGAGGCCATGGACGCCTATTTCGGGGAGTACCAGGACATCTACACTGACGCACAGTCGCGCGGACCCGCGCTGATCCGCATCGACGAGTCCCCCCAGGGCCTCGACGGATTCTGGACGGTGCAGCAGGTCTTCGACGATCCCGCCGGGCACCATGACTTCGGCATCAACGCGCGGATCGACCTGGCCGCCTCGGATGCCGACGGCTTCCCGGTGGTTCGGGTGGACAATGTGGGACCTATCACCCAGACCGGCAGATGATGTACTCAAGAGTGCATGGTCGTCATTAATGCACTCTGAAACGCATAGGGGAATCGCATGTACGCACTGACGGTCGATCGTCGCCGCTCCCGCCATGAGGGTCCCGCCCTGGACATGGCGGGCAGCCGCGATCGGCTGAATCAGCAGTTTCCGGAGGCCGTGCTCGCCTGGCATCTCTCCGCCGGAGACGAGCTCCAGGCCCTGTTCCGGGATCCGGAGCCCGTCGCTGAAGCTGCCCTGGCCCTGGCAGAGACCGGAAGGTGGCACGTGGGCATCGGCCTGGGAGCTGTGGAGGAGCCGCTGCCGGAGACGGTCGCCGAGGCCACCGGGTCCAGCTTGGTCCTCGCCCGTGAAGCCGTGGAGGCCGCCAAGAAGCTGTCCTGCCGCACAGCGGTGCGCGGAGGCCGACGGGCCGCCAGGGCCGCTCGCGACGCCGACGCCCTGCTGGCCCTGCTGTCCGTCATGCGCCAGCGCCGCACCGACGCCGCTCGGGAAGCCGCCGCCTTCGCCGATCAGGGCCTGACCCAGGAGCAGATCTCCCACCGACTGGGGATCGATCAGTCCTCCGTCTCCCGACGCCTGCGCACCGCCATGTGGCTGGAGGAGTCGGAGGCGCGCAAGGTGCTGGTCGATCTGCTCGAGCTCGCCCATACCCGCTCCCTGGATGCGCCGCAGAAGCGATCAGCATGAGCCTCCATCGCCGTGGCGCTGCGAGCGGAACCGGGACCGCCGGGGCACGCCGCACCTGGGCCCCCGAGCTGCGCAGCTCCCTGACCGGGCTGCGCGGCGGCCTGACGGTCTGGCTGCCGGTCCTGCTGCTGGTGACCACCATGGTCTGGTTCGCAGCACACGGGCCCGTGCCCCTGTGGTGGAGCGCCGGCGCACTCACCGCTGCCGGAGCACTGCTGGGTGACCCGGCCGTGCGCCTCATGCTGGCCATCGCGCGTGACACCGCCTCGGCAGAGCACGCCCGGAACGCTCACCTGGAGCAGATCCGAGCGGACACCGTGCTCACGGCTCCGCAGACGGCGGATCGTGAAGCAGCAGCCAGCGGTCGCAACTCCCGCGAACAGCCGATCCGCGACGAGGACGAGGCGCCTCCGCTGCGCGGAGGCCTCATGATCGGCGTCCTGGAGCGCCTGGCCGTGACAGTGTCCGTGGTCAGCGGGTACGCCTCCGGGATCGTCGTGGTCGTGGCGATCAAGGGGCTTGCCCGATACGGGGAGCTGTCCACCGCCGCGCAGCGCGAGCAGTTCATCATCGGCACGCTGGCCTCACTGCTGTGGGCCGCCGGAACGGCCGGGGCGATCCTGCTGCTGTCCGCCCCCGCCTGAGACACGCATCGGATCCGTCCGGGGCGACACGATGGGTGGATGGGGCCCTGTCAGATCCGCGGCGAGAGCCGCAGCACCACGGGATCAGTCCTCGGCGCCGCGCTCTGCCTTGGACGAGTCGCTGTCCGGGGCAGGAGCCTCGACGACGACGTCGCTGTCCTTCTGCACGGACACCGGCTGCGGCGCGCGACCGGTGCTCTGGTACTGCTGGTGGGCGCCGCGGGCGCGCTCCACCAGCTCCTCGTAGGCGCGGTGATCGTCGATGAGCTCCTCGCGGTGCTTCTGCGGGATGTTCGGCATCTTCTCGACCAGCGCCGCGCCCTTGGCGGCGAGCTTCTGCCGCTGCTCGTCCGAGGCGTCCTCCGGCAGGGCCACGTACTCCTTGGACACCCGGCGCAGGCCGTCGACCACGCGCAGCGCCCGGCCCTTGGGACTGAGCAGCGAGACCACGACGGTCACCAGAAGGACGCCCACGATCACCGCCAGCGACTGCCCGATGGTCACCTCCGGCGGGAAGTGCACCGCCTCGCCGCCGTTGATGAAGGGGAGGTCGTTCTCATGGAGGGCATGGACGATCAGCTTGTAGCCGATGAAGCCCAGGATGATCGCCAGGCCCCACGAGAGGTAGATGAGGCGGTCGAGCATGCCGTCGATCAGGAAGTAGAGCTGGCGAAGGCCCATGAGCGAGAAGGCCACAGCGGTGAAGACCAGGTAGGTCTCCTGCGTGAGGCCGAAGATCGCCGGGATGGAGTCGAAGGCGAACAGGATGTCCGTGCCGCCGATGCAGACCATCACGAGCAGCATGGGCGTCATGGCCCGCTTGCCGTTCTCATAGGTGAACAGCTTGTCGCCGTCGTAGTAGTCGGTGGTGTGCATGTACTTCTTGGCGGTGCGGACGATGAAGTTGTCCGCCTCATCATCGTCCTCGCCGGAGAGCTCGCCCTTGATGAGCCCTGCCGCCGTGAAGATGAGGAACGCGCCGAAGATGTAGAACAGCCAGGCGAGCTGATTGATCGCGGCCGCCCCGATGAAGATGAACGCGGTGCGAGCCACCAGGGCGAAGGTGATGCCGAACAGCAGCACCTTCTGCTGGTCCTCACGCGGCACCTTGAAGGAGGCCATGATGATCAGGAAGACGAAGAGGTTGTCGACCGACAGCGCCTTCTCCGTGATGTACCCGGCGTAGTACTCGGTGGCGTAGACCCCGCCCCATTCGATCAGCACGAACAGGCCGAACAGCAGTGCGACGCCCACGTAGATCGCCGACCAGATGGCGGCTTCCTTGATGTGGGGCTCGTGCGCCTTGCGCACGTGGAAGACGTAGTCGAAGGCGAGCATGCCGATGATCACGGCGATGGTCAGCCCCCAGACCAGGGGTGAGACGTCCATGGGGAGTTCCTCTCGATGGCAGATCGGGGCGGAAACGCAAGTCTCTCCATCGGTCCGGCCCGGCCTGCGCGCTGAGCACGCTGGTCGACGGCGGCCCGATCACTGCACCCGGCGGGGCTTAGGCGCCCCGCGTGCTGACGTGCACAGTGCGATCGGATACTCCCCTACGCTGACCTGCATCGTACACCGCAGACTGCGAAGCTCCCCTTCCGCCGCTGGTCAGACGGCAGGAAGCACCAGCGGATACGGCCTGTGCCGAGCCGCAGCATGCGGCTCATGCGACCACGCGCCTCACCGACGGCGTCCGTGGTGGCGGCGGCTCAGGAGCCGCCGGCCTCCCGCACGTGGCGGATCTCCCGCTTGACGTCGTGCAGCTCATCGCGGATGCGCGCGGCGAGTTCGAACTTGAGGTCGGCGGCCGCCTGATTCATCTGCTCCGTGAGCTGCTGTGCCAGATCCTCCAGGCTGTCCGCCGGGACCTCGGAGCGGGTCTCTCGCAGCTTGGCGGCCTCGGCATCGGCCTCCTTGGTGCGCTCGTCCCGACGGCCCTTGGTGGGCGCCAGCTTCCCGCTGGCCCCGGCGCGGGCCGCCAGCAGCTCGTGCGTGTCCTCAGATTCGCGGGCCAGCTGCTCGGTGATGTCCCCGATCCGCTTGCGCAGCGGCGTGGGGTCGATCCCGTGCTCCTTGTTGTAGGCGATCTGTACGTCGCGGCGGCGGTTGGTCTCGTCGATCGCGGTGCGCATGGAGTCCGTGACCTTGTCCGCGTACATGTGCACCTGCCCGCCGATGTTGCGCGCCGCGCGGCCGATGGTCTGGATCAGCGAGGTGGTGGAGCGCAGGAACCCCTCCTTGTCCGCATCCAGGATGGCCACCAGCGAGACCTCCGGCAGGTCCAGGCCCTCACGCAGGAGGTTAATGCCCACGAGGACGTCGAACACGCCCTGGCGCAGCTCGGAGAGCAGCTCCACCCGCCGCAGCGTGTCCACGTCCGAATGCAGGTACTGGACCTTCACCCCGTGCTCGAGCAGGTAGTCGGTGAGGTCCTCGGCCATGCGCTTGGTCAGCGTGGTCACCAGCACGCGCTCGTCGCGCTCGGTGCGGGTGGTGATCTCGTCCATGAGGTCGTCGATCTGGCCCTTGGTGGGCTTGAGGACGATCTCCGGGTCCACCAGCCCCGTGGGACGGATGATCTGCTCGACGTAGCCGTCCGCCTGACCGAGCTCGTACGGTCCGGGGGTGGCGGACATGTAGACCGTCTGCCCGATCCGCTCCAGGAACTCGTCCCAGGTCAGCGGCCGGTTGTCCAGGGCTGACGGCAGCCGGAAGCCGTGATCCACCAGGGTGCGCTTGCGGGACATGTCGCCTTCGTACATGCCGCCGATCTGCGGAATGGTCACGTGCGACTCGTCCACGATGAGCATGAAGTCATCCGGGAAGTAGTCCAGCAGGCAGTGCGGTGCCGAGCCGGGATCGCGGCCGTCGATGTGGCGGGAGTAGTTCTCGATCCCGTTGCAGTAGCCCATCTGCTCCATCATCTCGAGGTCGTAGGTGGTGCGCATGCGCAGCCGCTGGGCCTCCACGAGCTTGTTCTGGGACTCGAGCTCCTCCAGCCGGTCGCGCAGCTCGTCCTCGATCTGGCCGATGGCACGGGCCATTCGCTCCGCACCGGCGACGTAGTGCGAGGCCGGGAAGACGTACATCTCCTGCTCGTCCCGGATGATCTCGCCGGTGACAGGATGCAGGGTGTAGATGGCCTCGATCTCATCGCCGAAGAACTCGATGCGGATCGCGTGCTCCTCGTACATGGGGATGATCTCCACCGTGTCCCCGCGCACCCGGAAAGTACCGCGGTGGAAGTCCATGTCGTTGCGGGCGTACTGCATGTTCACGAACTGGCGCAGCAGGTCGTCGCGATCGAGCTCATCGCCCACCCGCAGGGTGACCATCTGCTGAATGTACTCCTCCGGGGTGCCCAGGCCGTAGATGCAGGACACGGTGGAGACCACCACGACATCCCGACGGGTCAGCAGCGCGTTGGTGGCGGAGTGGCGCAGCCGCTCGACCTCCTCGTTGATCGAGGAGTCCTTCTCGATGAAGGTGTCCGTCTGCGGGACGTAGGCCTCCGGCTGGTAGTAGTCGTAGTACGAGACGAAGTACTCGACGGCGTTGTTCGGCAGCAGCTCGCGCAGCTCGCTGGCCAGCTGGGCGGCCAGGGTCTTGTTCTGCACCATGAGCAGCGTGGGGCGCTGCACGGACTCGATCAGCCATGCCGCAGTGGCCGACTTGCCCGTGCCGGTGGCACCGAGCAGGACGATGTCCTTCTCCCCGTCCTCCACGCGCCGGGTCAGCTCGGCGATCGCCTTGGGCTGATCGCCTGCAGGCTGGAACTGCGAGATGACCTCGAACGGGGCGACGACGCGGTGGATCTCCTGGGCAAGACTCATGCCCGCCAGAATACGGCCGGGCACCGACAGCACAGTGGGTCGAGGTGTGTCGTCGTGTGCCGCTGAGGCGGCCCCGCCACGGCAGAGGACGCCTCAGCGGGAATCCGTGTCGACGGGTCCCCGCTGAGGCGTCCGGATCGGCTCACCGGCCGGAGGGCGTGTGCTGCTCGGCCTCGGTGCCCTCGGCGGCTGCGCCGTCGTCGACGACGGGCAGCTCGCCCGTCCGGCGCCGGTAGTCCTGCACCACGTCGGGCTGCTCCGGGTGCTCGAGCTCGGGCGAGTGCTCCGGCTCCGTGCCGTCGTAGTGATCGGGAGCGATCACGTACTCGGGATCCAGCTGCCCGGTCTCGGCCCGGCGCTCGTACTCCTCCGGGGGCAGCGTGCGGCGCCAGCGGCGGCTCTTCAGCGGTGCCACCTCGCCGGCGTCCTCCCGCATGGCCCGCAGCAGCGCCCACATCTGGAAGTAGCCCAGCACGAAGAACGGCAGCCCGATCAGGATCGCGACGTTCTGCAGGGCGCTCAGGCCCGTCTCGCCCGCGCCCACGAGGATCGTGGCGGCCACCAGGCCGATGGCCACGACCCACCACACCCTCTGGTGCGCCGGGGCGACGTCGTCGTGCCCGCTGGCCATGTTGTCCATGACCAGTCCGGCCGAGTCCATGGAGGTGATGAAGAACAGCGTCACGATGACGACGGCCAGCACCGAGAACACCTCGGTCAGCGGGAAGTGCTCCAGGAACGCGAAGATGGCCCCGGGGATGTCGCCCTCCCCCACGACGGTCTCCACCAGGCCGCCGCCCTGACGGAACTCGATGTCGAACACCGCGGTGCCGAAGATCCCGAACCAGATCACGGAGAACAGCACCGGCAGCCCCAGGACGCCGCCGATGAACTGCCGCAGGGAGCGCCCCTTGGAGATCTGCGCGATGAAGATGCCCACGAAGGGCGACCACGTGATCGTCCAGGCCCAGTAGAAGACCGTCCAGCCGTTCTGCCAGCCGGTGTCATCGAGGGTGTCGTTCCAGAACATGAGCCCCGGCAGCTCCTGCAGGTAGACGCCGACCCACTCGATGGTGCCGCGCAGCAGCAGCACGGTGGGACCCGAGACCAGGATGAAGACCAGCAGTCCGATCGCCAGCAGGATGTTGGTGTTCGACAGCACCTTGATCCCCCGGTCGAGGCCCAGCGCCACGGAGACCGAGGCCACGATCGTCACGGCGGCGATGATCAGGATCTGGCTCAGCGCGGATTCGGAGAGCCCGAATAGACTGGCCAGACCCGCATTGATCTGCAGCGTGCCCAGGCCGATCGAGACCGCCACGCCGGTCAGCGTCCCCACGAGAGCGATGATGTCGATGGTCTTGCCGATCGGACCGTGGATCCTGGCCCCCAGCAGGGGCTGGAACATCGAGGACACGCGCGGGGGCAGGTTGCGCTTGTACATGAAGTACCCGAAGCACAGCGCCGGCAGGGCGAAGATCGTCCAGGTGTGCAGGCCGAAGTGATACAGCGTGATGGCCATCGCGCTGCGCGCGGCGTCCTTGGACTCCGGCTCCACACCGCGGAAGGGCGGGGCCGCGAAATGGGAGATCGGCTCGGCGACCGCCCAGAACATCAGGATCGTGCCGATGCCGGCTGCGAAGAGCATGCCGAACCAGGCAAGAGTCGAATGCTCGGGGCGGGAGTCCTGCGTCCCCAATCGCAGCCCCCCGAACCTGCTGATCCCCACGTAGATGAGGAAGATGAGGAACACGGAGACGCCGAGGATGTAGAACCAGCCGAGGTTGGACATCACCCAGTCCGCTCCGGCGACGAAGACCGCGTTCAGCGTCTCCGTGAACAGCAGCGAGCACAGGACGAAGCCGAGCACGATGACGACGGTGGCGAAGAAGATGATCGGATTGGTGCGCAGACGCAGAGCGTCGTGGAGTCTGTCGAGCATGAGAGGGTCCAGGGCCGACTCGCATGCGCCGCTGCGTCGGCGGGGGTGGTGGATGACGAGTGCGGAGGTCGCCCATGTGTGCTCACCAGCATCGATGAAGCACGGACTCTAGCCGCCTCGAGCGCACTTCTACAGTAGGCCGACGACGGCGCGGACCCCAGGCCGCACGGAAAACGCCGGTCTGACCTGGGGGTTCGTCCACGTCACACAATCCTCCTCTGCCACCATGCGTCCACTGCGGCCTCGAGCTCGGCCACGGACCCGTCGTTGACCAGCACGTCATCAGCGACCTCACGGCGCTGCTCATCGCTGGCCTGAGCATCGATGCGCGCTGCCGCTTCCTCAGCGGTCATCCCCCGGTTCTCGATCATGCGCCGGATCCGGTGCTCCCTCGGGGCCTCGATCACCAGCACCAGATCCATCTCCCGCGCCTGCCCGGTCTCCACGAGCAGGGGGATATCCCGCACGATCACGACATCGGGGCCGTGCTGCGCCCGTGCCTGCTCGACGAGCTCGACCGAGCGCTCGCGCACCAGCGGATGCACGATCGCGTTGAGCCGCTCGCGCGCCTGCGACTCCGCGAAGATCCGACGTCCCAGCGCGGTGCGGTCCAGGGCGCCGTCGTCGTCAAGGATCCCCGGGCCGAAGGCCTCCACCATGGGGGCGATCGCGGCACCGCCGGGAGCCTGCAGCTCACGCACCACCGCATCCGCGTCGATCAGCACTGCCCCGTGCTCCTGAAGCCGCTCGGCCGCGGTCGATTTGCCGGAGGCGATGCCTCCTGTGAGCCCGATCGTCGTCATGGCTCCAGGCTAGCCCCGCCCCACCGGTTCCACATGCCTCTAGGATCGGTCGCATGCCCCAGCGCTACACCGTCCTGGCCCATCACCGCGAGATCTCCGCGGAGATCGAGATCAAGCGCTCCAGGTTCCTGTGCGTGCTGCGTCGTGTGCACTCCGAGCAGGAGGCCCGCGAGCTGATCACCGAGCTGCGCCGCCGCCACCACGACGCCCGCCATCACTGCAGCGCGTTCGTGCTGGGCCCGGATCGGATGATCCAGCGCTCGAACGACGATGGCGAGCCTTCGGGAACCGCGGGAGCGCCCATGCTCGAGGCCCTGACCCAGCACCGCTTCGGCGCAGCGTCCTCCCAGGAGGAGGCCGAGGACCCCGGGCAGGACGGTGCGGATCTCTCGGATGTCTGCGCGGTCGTCGTGCGCTGGTTCGGCGGCACGCTGCTGGGAGCCGGCGGCCTGGTCCGCGCCTACTCCCAGGCCGTGACGGAGGCCCTGGAATCGGCGCCGACCCTGGTGCGGGAGCGTCGGCGGCACATCAGCGTCAGCGTCTCCCCCGCCTTCGCGGGCAAGGTGGACAACGAGCTGCGGGCCTCGGGCATCGTCGTGATGGACACCGACTACGGAGCCTCCGTGGCCGTCCTGCACGCGGGCGTCCCCGACCGCGACGAGGCCGTGGAGCACCTGCGCGCCGTGGTCGCCGAGGTCACCTCGGGTCAGGGCCGGCTCCAGGACGGCGGGACCGGCTGGATCGACCTGGACTGAGGACCCGCGCCCCGCGGTCCCCGCCGACGGGCCTGGGCTCAGTCCCAACCGAAAGCCTTCTGCTGAGGCTCGCTGGGCTGCACGACGGGCATCCGGCCGGTGGCCTCGCGCTCGGTGCGCCAGGTCCGGGGCTGATGCGTCTCATACTCGGGCTCGGTCCCTGGCTCGAAGTCCGGGCGCATCGTGTACTCGCTCATGTCCGCGTCGTCCTCCTGGGAGCGGCGGTGGTACTCCTCCAGCGGGAGCACCTGCTTCCACTGCCGGGTGCGGATCGGCCGGGCACCGCCGAAGTCCTCGCGCACCGCCTGGATGACCATCAGCGCCTGCACGAACATCATGGCGGTGATCGGCAGGCCGATGACCTTGATGACCTCCTGCAGCGCACCCAGCGCATCCTTGCCCGAGCCGAGCAGCAGGGTCACGCAGATCCCGCCCACGGCCAGGGTCCAGAACACGCGCTGGCGCACCGGGGCCTCGTCCTCGTGCCCCGAGGCCATGGCATCCAGCACCAGCGCGCCGGAGTCCAGCGAGGTGATGAAGAAGACCGTGATCAGCACGAGCGCCACGACGGCCGTGAGCTCCAGGAACGGGAAGTGCCCCAGGAACTCGAACAGCGAGGCGGGGACGTTCCCCTCCTCGACGATGGTCTCCACCAGATCGCCGCCCTCGCGCTGGATCCGGAAGGCGTTGACGCCCATGATGCCGATCCAGCTCAGCACGAACAGCGACGGGATGATCAGCACGGCGATCACGAACTCGCGGATCGTGCGCCCGCGCGAGATCTTGGCGATGAACATGCCCACGTACGGCGCCCAGGTGGCCGTCCACGCGAAGTAGAACACCGTCCAGGTGCCGGTCCAGTCGCTGCCGCCCCAGGCCGTGTTGAAGAACGACAGGGTGGGCAGCATGGCCAGGTAGCGTCCGGCCGACTCGACCGTGCCCTTGAGCACCTCGGTCGTGGCGCCGAACATCAGCAGGAACAGCAGCAGCGCGATCGCCAGGAAGATGTTGGCGTAGGACAGCCGCTTGACGCCCTTGTCCATGCCCGCGACCACCGAGACGAGGGCCACGGCGGTGATCACCGCGACGATCAGCGCCTGCAGCCACCCGGACATGGGGATCCCGTACATGACGCCCATGCCGCCGTTGATCTGCATGGCGCCCTGGCCGATGGAGACCGCCAGCCCGAAGATCGTGGCGATCACGGCCACCGAGTCGATGATCTTGCCGATCGGCCCGTGGATGCCGTCGCCGAGCAGCGGCTGGAAGGACGACGAGACCCGCGGCGGCAGCTTGCGCTTGTACGTGAAGTAGGCGAAGGCCAGCCCCGGGACGATGAAGATGCCCCACATGTGCAGCCCGAAGTGGAAGTTGGCGATGCCCAGGGCATCCGAGGCCGCCTGCACCGACTCCGGCTCAACCCCGTACATGGGCGGCTGCGCGTAGTGGGTCACGGGCTCGGCCACGCCCCAGAACATCAGCACCGCCCCGACGCCGGCGGCGAAGAGCATCCCGAACCAGGCCAGCCCGGAGTGCTCGGGCTCGGCGTCGTCATCGCCCAGCTTGATCCGCCCGTACCGGCTCATCGCCAGGTAGAAGGCGAAGATCAGCATGCACGTGATGGCCATGACGTAGAACCAGCCCAGGTTCGCGGTGATCCAGGCGGCCAGGGTGCCGAAGACCCCGGCCACGCCGTCGGGGAAGGCCACCATGATGATCGCGAAGACCACCACGAATCCGGAGGTGGCGAAGAAGATCTGCGGGCTGGTCCGCAGCCCCAGTCGGTCGTGGAGCCTGGTGAGCATGGAGGGATCTCCCGGTGGGATGGGCAGGGGGAGGCCGCAGGCGCAGGATGCGCAAGCATCTCGGACGGGGCCGCAGAACACCCTATCGGGCAGCGTCACGATGCCCAGTGATCTGATGATGCCAGGTGTCTCAGTGAGGCCTGCCCCGGACAGCACGAAGGCCCCCGTCATCATGACGGGGGCCGTCTGTGGTGCCGCTCAGCTCAGGGGCGCTGCCCCGGGCCGGTGGCGATGCCGATCAGCGGGTGATCAGTTGCCGGTGAGCTTCTCGCGCAGTGCGGCGAGGGCCTCGTCCGAAGCCAGCGTGCCGGAATCCTCCGCCGGAGCATCCGACGAGTAGGACGACGGAGCCGACGATGCGGACGCGGGCGAGCTGGACGAGGAGGAGGAGGTGGCCACACCGGCGCCGGCGACAGCAGCCTCGGCATCCTCGTTGATGTGGCGGCGCACCTGCTCCTTGTGAGCCTCCCAGCGCGACTGGGCCTCGGCGTACTGCTGCTCCCAGGCCGCGCGCTGCTCCTCGAAGCCCTCGATCCACTCGTTGGTCTCGGGATCGAAGCCCTCGGGGTACTTGTAGTTGCCCTGCTCGTCGTACTCGGCGGCCATGCCGTACTGAGCCGGATCGAACTCGGTCGACTCCGGATCCACGCCCTCGTTGGCCTGCTTGAGCGACAGCGAGATGCGGCGGCGGTCCAGATCGATGTCGATGACCTTGACGAACAGCTCCTCGCCGACGGAGACGACCTGCTCGGCCATGTCCACGTGGCGCTGAGCCAGCTCGGAGATGTGCACCAGGCCCTCGATGCCGTCCTCGACGCGCACGAACGCGCCGAAGGGGACGAGCTTGGTGACCTTGCCCGGCACGACCTGGCCCAGGGCGTGGGTGCGGGCGAAGAGCTGCCAGGGATCCTCCTGGGTGGCCTTCAGCGACAGGGAGACGCGCTCGCGGTCCATGTCGACGTCCAGGACCTCGACCTTGACCTCCTGGCCGACCTCGACGACCTCGCCCGGGTGGTCGATGTGCTTCCAGGACAGCTCCGAGACGTGCACGAGGCCGTCGACGCCGCCGAGATCGACGAAGGCGCCGAAGTTGACGATCGACGACACGTGGCCCGTGCGGACCTGGCCCTTCTGGAGCTTGTTGAGGAAGTCGGAGCGGACCTCGGACTGGGTCTGCTCGAGCCACGCACGACGCGAGAGCACGACGTTGTTGCGGTTCTTGTCGAGCTCGATGATCTTGGCCTCGAGCTGCTGACCGATGTACGGAGCCAGATCGCGCACGCGGCGCATCTCGACGAGCGAGGCGGGCAGGAAGCCGCGGAGACCGATGTCGAGGATGAGGCCGCCCTTGACGACCTCGATGACGGTGCCGTTGACGACGCCGTCCTCCTCCTTGATCTTCTCGATGTCGCCCCAGGCGCGCTCGTACTGCGCGCGCTTCTTGGAGAGGATCAGGCGGCCTTCCTTGTCCTCCTTGGTGAGGACCAGGGCCTCGATCTCATCGCCGACGGCCACGACGGAGTCGGGGTTGATGTCGTGCTTGATCGACAGCTCGCGAGACGGGATGACACCCTCGGTCTTGTAGCCGATGTCGAGGAGGACCTCGTCACGATCGACCTTGACGACGGTGCCTTCCACCAGGTCGCCGTCGTTGAAGTACTTGATGGTCGCATCGACGGCGGCGAGGAAGTCCTCCTCGGTTCCGATGTCGTTGACGGCAACCTGCGGGGTGGTGGTGGTCATGTAGTAGGGACTCCGATGGAATTGATGATGGTCTGTTCGGGCTGCTGCTCGCCTGTGGAGCGCATGCGCCGATGGCTTGCAGTTCGTACAGGTGCGCATTACGCGCCCGAAGGAGTCTAACCGCCTGGCCTGCGGCCTTCAACACGTCTGGACGCATCCGCTCCATCGTGTCAAGTCGCAGGCACCCACCGCGGCGCTCAGTGCGCTGCCGCGTTCCAGTCCGGGCCGGTGCCCACATTGACCTCCAGCGGCACGGTCAGCTCAGCGGCGGCGCCCATCTGCTCGCGCAGGATCTCGGTGACCCGGTCCACCTCCCCGGCGGCGGCCTCGACCACGAGCTCGTCGTGGACCTGCAGCAGCACCCTGGAGCGCAGGCCCTCCCGAGCCAGCTCGGCGTCCACATTGATCATGGCGCGCTTGATGATGTCCGCGGCCGAGCCCTGGATGGGCGCGTTCAGAGCGGCTCGCTCGGCTCCCTGGCGGGCCTGGCGGTTGTCGCTGGCCAGGTCCGGGAGGTAGCGGCGGCGGCCGTCGATCGTGGCGGTGTAGCCGACCTCTCGGGCTTCTTCGACCACGCCGCGCAGGAAGTCGCGCACGCCGCCGAAGCGCTTGAAGTAATCGGACATCATGGTCCGGGCCTCGTCCACGGAGATCTGCAGCTGCTGGGAGAGCCCGTAGGAGCTCAGGCCGTAGACCAGGCCGTAGCTCATGGCCTTGACCTTGGAGCGCATCTCAGGCGTCACGTCCTCCGGCTGGACGCCGAAGACCTTGGAGCCCACGTAGCGGTGCAGATCCTCGCCCTGGCGGAAGGCCTGGATCAGGCCCTCGTCGCCGGACAGGTGCGCCATCACACGCATCTCGATCTGGGAGTAGTCAGCGGTCACCAGGGTCTCGAACGGGCCCTGGTCGTCCTGTCCCACCACGAACACCGCACGGGTGCGCCGCCCCTCCTGGCTGCGCACCGGGATGTTCTGCAGGTTGGGATCGGTCGAGGAGAGCCGGCCGGTGGCGGCCACCGTCTGCTGGTAGTCGGTGTGGATGCGACCGTCCTCGGCCACCGCCTGGCGCAGCCCCTGCACGATCTGTCGCAGCTTGGTGAAGTCGCGCCAGCGCATCAGCGCCAGCAGGAAGCGGGCGCCCTCGGAGTCCGGGTCGACCTTCCCGAGCAGGTCGGCCACCGCCGAGGCGGAGGTCGTGTATCCGGTCTTGATCTTCTTGGTCGGCGGCAGCCCCAGGGTCTCGAACAGTACGCTCTGCAGCTGCTTGGTGGAGCCCAGGTTGATCTCGGGGGCGCCGTCCTCACGGGGCACGATCTCCTGCGCCGTGTCCCAGGCCTGCTGGATGGGGCCGTCGAGGTCCTCGATCAGCTCCGTGACGCGCTGCCCGTCCACGGCCACGCCCGTGAGCTCCATCTGCCCCAGGATCCGAGCCAGCGGGAGGTCCATGTCCGTGAGCAGCCCGAGCTGGTCATCGGCCTCCAGCTTCTGACGCAGCACGCGCGAAAGCTCGAGCGCCGACAGCGCCAGCGAGGCCTCGTGCAGCAGCCGCGCCGGAGAGGTGCCGGCGGCAGTGCCCGGCTCCCCCGCCGCGACGTCGAGCGCGGTCTGACCCGCGGCGGCGGAGGCATCCTCCTGGACGTCTTCGACCTCGACGTCCAGGTGGGTGGCCAGCAGCCCCTCGAGGTCGTAGTGGGTCCGCGCGGGCTCCAGCAGGTAGGCGGAGAGCTGGACGTCATCGACCGCACCGGCGAGCTCGAGCCCGCGCACGCTCAGCGACTTCCACAGCTCCTTGAGGCCCACGACCACCTTGGGCCGCTCGGTGTCGCCCAGCCAGGCGGCCAGGGCCGAGTCCAGGTCCGCGTCCGAAGCCGTGAGGTCCAGGCGCAGTGCGGACGGGGCCTGCTCCTCGGAGCCGGCGCGCACGAGCAGCAGCTCGGTGATGTCGCGGGCACCGGGCAGGCGGGCGTCGTCGTCGTGGCGGATGGGGTGCACGACGACCTCGCCGTCGACGCCGTCCAGCCAGGAGGTGAGCTCGGCTGCGGTCTCGGCCTCCTGGACCGACTCGATCGTGGGCGCGGCGGCGCGGGGGGCGTCATCGTCTGCGGCCAGGGCGTCCAAGAGGCGTCCGCGAAGGCCCGAGCCGAACTCGAGGGTGTCGAACAGCTCGTCGACCTTCTCAACATCCGGGGCGGGCAGGGCGGCATCCGCCAGATCGAAGCCCAGGTCCAGGTCCGTCTCCAAGCGGTTGAGCTTGCGGTTGCGCCGAACCAGATCCAGGTTCCCGCGCAGGGCCTCGCCCTTCTTGCCGGTGATCTTCTCCGCGTTGTCGATGATCGACTCGACGCGCCCGTAGGCCTCGATCCACTTGGCCGCGAAGCCGGGGCCCACGCCCGGAACGCCGGGGAGGTTGTCCGCCTGCTCGCCGGTCAGCGCGGCGAGGTCCGGGTAGTTCTGCGGGGCGACCTTGTACTTGTCCATGACAGCCGCGGCGTCCATGAGGCGCAGATCCGACGGCGTGCGGCCCGGGTAGACGATCGTGACGTTCTCATCGACCATCTGGAAGGCGTCGCGGTCCCCGGAGAAGACGAGGACCTCGAACTCCTGGGCGGATCCGGCCGCTGAGAGGGTGGCCAGGAGGTCGTCCGCCTCGTAGCCCTCCTTGGTCACGATGGGGATGTTCAGCGCCTGCAGGATCTCCTGGATGCGCGGGACCTGGCCGTGGAACTCCTCGGGGGTCTCATCGCGGCCACCCTTGTACTCGCCGTACTCCTGGGACCGGTGCGTGGGGCCCTCGAGGTCGAAGGTCACCACCAGGTGCGTGGGCTTCTGCTCGCGCAGCATCTTGGCCATGGTGTTCAGGAAGCCGTAGACGGCCTCCGTGTGCGTGCCGTCCGAGGTCACGAACGACGGACCGCTGCCGTACTCGGCGGCCCGCGACAGCGCGAAGAACGCGCGGAAGGCCAGCGAGTGGCCGTCGATCAGCAGCAGGCGGCGCTCCGGGCGCTCGATCCGCTGCGGCAGCGGGATCTCGACGGGATTCTCGGTCTTGACCCCGATCGTGACGGAGGCGGGGGCGGCGGTCTCGGTGCTGGGCTTCGTGCTCACGGGCCCATCCTAGGGGCGGGCCCGGACAGCACGACGACGCCCTGCAGGTCTCGCAGCCGCGCCCTCGATCGGAGCACGGGCGGCGGCTGAGCGCTCAGCCGACCTGGTTCAGGATCGCCTCGGCGACCTCTCGCATGGACAGGCGGCGGTCCATGGACGTCTTCTGGATCCAGCGGAAGGCCTCGGGCTCGGACAGGCCCATGCGCGAGATCAGCAGCGACTTGGCACGCTCGACCAGCTTGCGGGTCTCGAACTGGTCCTTCATCTCGGTGACCTCGTCCTCGAGCGCCACGATCTCATCGAAGCGCGAGACGGCGATCTCGATCGCGGGGATCAGATCCGCGGCGGTGTAGGGCTTGACCACATAGGCCATGGCTCCGGCCTCGCGGGCTCGCTCCACGAGCTCCTTCTGGCTGAAGGCCGTCAGCAGCACCACCGGGGCGATGCGCTCGGCGGCGATCTCCTCCGCCGCCGAGATGCCGTCGAGCACCGGCATCTTCACGTCCATGAGCACCAGGTCGGGCTCATGCTCGCGGGCCAGCTCGACGGCGCGACGACCGTCCGCGGCCTCCCCGACGACCTCATAGCCCTCGGCTGACAGCATCTCGACCACGTCCATGCGGATCATGGAGTCGTCCTCGGCCACCACGACGCGACGGCGCTGAGCGGCTTCCTCCGGCGCTGCGGCCTGGGCCTCGGACTTGCCCGAGACGGGGAGATCCAGCGGTTCGGGGTTCTCGGTCACGGCGGTGGCTCCTTCAGCGTGGGCGGCAGGCAGGCCTGCTCGGGCGGAGGCCTTCCGAGCAGTGCGTCGGAGACCTCGAGGACGTGTCGGAGGCGCAGGGCAGCGCCCCGACAGGCGATGCTCCCAGCCTAGTCATCCGCGCCGCGGCGTGCCGGATCCCTGCGGTATGGTTCTTCCTGCGCCTCGCGCGCCCAAGTGGCGGAATCGGCAGACGCGCCGCACTCAAAATGCGGTTCTTCGGAGTGTGGGTTCGAGTCCCACCTTGGGCACCCTCAGATCGGCCCCTACTTCCCCGGAATCACGCGGGAGTAGGGGCCTTCTTCATGCCTAGGCTGGGCCGTCTGCCCACATTTTGCCCACATTCGTCTGCGAGAACGCGTGATCCAGCGAGGTCGCCACGGCCTCAAGGTCGTCGTCGAACAAGTCGGCGTAAATGTCGAGGGTCATTGCGGCTGAGGCGTGTCCGAGCATCCGCTGCACGGCCTTCACGTTCGCCCCAGAGGCCACCGCCAGCGACGCCGCAGTGTGCCGTAGATCGTGCACTGTCATCTTGGGCAGGCCGGCGCGCTGCAAGGCCGCGGTGAACCACGAGCGGGTGCCGCCGTCGCCGGTGAACAGGTTGGGGCGCGGCTGGAATCCCCCGTCACGGCCTGGGAACACCAGATCGTCCCCGGCCTTGTCCTCGAGCTGCTGGACGATCAGCGGGGCCAAGAAGGCCGGGTACGGGACGCTGCGCTGCTTATGGCTCTTGGGGGTGCCCACCTCGAACTTGGAGCCGGTGATCTGCACGGCGTTCCGCTCGACTCGGATGCGCCGGCGGGTGGTGTCCACGTCCTTCACGCGCAGCCCGATCGCCTCGCCCCACCGCAGCCCGGCATACCCAAGCACGAGCACGAGTGCCGGCCGGTCGGAGGCGGCGGCCAAGGCGTGCAGCTGGTCATGCGACAGGTAGACGTGAGCCTTCGCCACTTTCCGGGGCAGCGCGACACCCTCGGCGGGGTTGGCGAGGATGCGGCGGTCCCGGACTGCGCTGGCCAGGATGGACGACAGCACTCCGTGGGCGCGCTTCACGGTCGTGGGCGACTTCTCCCGGGCGAGCTCCGCGACCCATTCCTCGACGGCGGAGAACCGCACATCCGTGACCGCCGTGGTGCCCCAACGCGGCTGCACATGGTTCCGCCACGCGGACTCCACTGTCCGCAGCGTGGACGGCTTCAAACTCGAGCGGCTGGCGATCCAACGCTCCCCCAGCGCCCCTATCGTGACGCGGGTGTCCGCGGGGTCGATCCACTCGCCTCTGTCCTTCGACACTTCGACGGTACGGGCGAAGCGCTCGGCGTCGCGCTTGGTGGTGAAGCCCCTCTTGTCTGTCTGCCGTCGATCCGGGGTGCGGTAGCGGACCCGGTAGCGACGGCCCGCCTTCGTCTCGTAGGACTCAATCGTTGCCATGCCGCTGATCCTCGGCGATGCGCTGGCGCAGCTCGTCCAGCAGTTCCCGAGTGATGCGCCCCTTCTTCTGCGGCGTGGCACCGGCAGGGGCGCGGCGTTCCGTCTCCTGGGAGAGCGGGTGCCCCCACAGCCTGTAGCACCACCCCAGGTACTCGCTGCTATCCAGCCCGAGCTTCTCGGCATGCCGACGATCAGCCGGAGATGCAGCCGTCGACAGATCCTCCATCTGCCCGTAAGTCAGCGACCCACCCGCAGCGGCCGACATCCTGGCCGGGCTCGCTCTGACCGCCTCGAGCATATGAGCAACCCGGCTGGATCCCCCGGGCGTCATGAGCACGCTGAAGCCGCCGTCCTCCCCCGTGAACATCTTTCGGAGGCCGGCCCCGGTTACAGCCGGCTCCCACGACAGCTGCACATCTTCATCTGTCCGCAGAAGATCGACGGGTCGAACCTCCTGATCCGTAGCAGCGGTGAGCAGGTTGGCGAGCATGAGCAACGTGTCCACCGAGAGAGTCTGGTCGCCGCGTTCAATGTGGCTGATCCGTCCAGCCGACCACCGGAGCCCGTTCTTACGCGCTTCCTGCACGAGACCTTCGATGGTGAGACCCGCGGATAGCCGGATGGCGCGTGCGTTCTTTCCCACGACGGTGGCGATTGTCTCGGTCATGCGGGCATCGTACGGGACACCTCAGTCATCCGATTACGGAAACTGTTGCCTACCGGGCGTGATTGAAGTAGTCTCAGATCAGTTACCGAGATTCGGTGACTGAGACCAAGGAGGCGACATGAGCACCAAGCCCTACACCATCGAGGACATGATCCAGATGTTCCCCGGAACCACCCGAGGGTCCTGGGCGCAGATGCGCTACCGCGGCACCGGCCCCGAGTTCTTCCGCGTCGGCAAGAAGGTCTTTTACACGCCCGAGGCCGTGGAGAAGTACGTCCAGGCGCAGACCCGGACCATCACGGGCTCCGCAGCCTGATCCGAAACCCGTAGTCACTACGGCTCGTCCCGCAAGGGGCAGAAGGCCCTCCACCACGGGGAGGCCGGAGAGGAATCACCATGCCCGCAACACCATTCATGGAAGCCAAGACCAAGCTGCTCGAGCACGCCGAACGGGAAGGGGTCCACCTGTCCAATCGGAAGCTCGACAAGGCCGCGAAGAAGCTGCTGTTGCTGGACGCCGGCAGGCACCTGGGCAGCGGGGAGAGCACCACGCTCACCTACGCCGACCCCACCCCCGCCGAGGCGATCCGAAACGTCCTGCGGGAGTTCACCCGATGATCCGGCGCCGCGGTGATACCCCGCCGGAGCCGTTCGACACGCTCGACACCGGGCGCGACCACATCACCGGCCCGCAGACGAAGAACGACGGCCTCCACACGCATTCCTGGCAGAAGAACGTGGAGACCGCCGCAGCACCCAACACCGTCCAGGAGGACAGCATGAGCGTTACCGCCAATCCTACCCGTTTCCTTCGCGCAGAGCCCGAGTGGGCGCCAGAGTACGACCCGGAGACCGGCGAGCACTTCGCCATGGGCCCGTCGATCTGGGCACCCGGCATCGACATCTACACCGCCACCGATGCTCACCACGGCCCGCACGCCTATGACGCCGACGGCAACATGATCCCCACCGGTCAGCTGCTGCGGTACGCGTGCCGCCTGCTCCGGATCCACGACGTGCTGCGCCGCGCCCAGCGGCAGCACGAACTCGCAGCCCGACAGGAGGCCCGCAAGTGAGCGACCTCCGTGACTCTGCGCTGACCGTGCTCGCGTTCGCCGCGATCTTCTGGCTGAACACGCTGGGCGCGCACGCCCTCGTCACCTTCTAACACAACTTCCACAGCAAGCAGCCCCGCCAGGGACCAACCGGCGGGGCTGCTTCATCCCGTCGCCCACCACGGCGACTGAGAGGAAAATCTGAATGACTACGACCAGCGTAGCGGCACCAGGGCGCTCTGTCTCGCAGATGACCGCAGACCTGCTCGAGGCCGACGACCCCGTGGCGACGAACATCTGGTGGTGCGGCCACCGCGCCGGTGTCTCCGCTGAGCGCGCCCGCGTTCAGCTTCTCGCTGCGGACTTCGGGACCGACCTCGGCCCCTCGCCGGCCCTGCAGCCCCGCCTGCGCGCCGTACCGGACCAGGGCTCTCCGGAGGCCGGGAGGGCTGTCCGTGACGCCGCGGTGGCCGCATGGCGGCAGCTGTACGCCTCCGGCGCGATCGTCTCGGAGGTGGCCGCATGAGCGATCCCACCGCACCGAACATCGAGACCCGGCTCAAGATCACCGCCGCCTCTCAGATCAAGTCTCGCCGGCAACGGTGGTTCTGGGCACCGGACGGGTCCGGGATCATCCCGCTCGGTGTCGGCACGATGTTCGCCGGCAACGGGGGTGAGGGCAAGACCACCTTCGCGCAGCGCCTCGCCGCCGACCTCACCCGCGGAGAGCTCGAGGGCGATCTCGCCGGCGTCGTCGGAAGCGTCCTGTTCCTGGGACCGGAGGACGATTGGGCCACCGTCACCATCCCCCGGCTCAAGGGAGCCGGCGCCGACCTCGACCGCGTGTACCAAGTCCAGGTGGAGACCTGGACGGACTTCACGACGATGGAGCGTGAGCTGAAGTTCCCGCTCGACGTGGCAATGCTGCGTGACGCAGTGGAGCAGACCGATGCCCGCATGATCGTCATCGACCCCGCGCCGTCGCTGATGGACGGGGACATGAACAAGGTCCAGGACGTGCGCCGCTCCTATGAACCTCTCATGGCCCTGGCCCAGCAGAAGGACCTCGCGGTCATCCTGATCAACCACTTCGGCAAGGGCGCAGGCAGCGTCCGCAACAAGCTGTCCGGCTCCCAGGCCTGGCGAGACTTGACGCGCTCCTATCTCGCCTTCGCGCTGGACCCCGAGACCGGGGAGCGGGTGCTCTCCCAGGACAAGAACAACTACGGCACGGGCCTCAAGTCGTACACCTTCGACCTTGAATCCGTGACCGTGCAGACCGACGACGGCGAGACCGCCGAAGTCGGACGAGCACGGTTCCTGGGCCTGTCCGAAGTCAGCGTGAACGACATCATCAACCGAGAAGCCGCCTCCGATGATGACGCCGAGGACCGCAACGCCGCCCAGGTGTTCATCCTCGACTACCTGCGCGGGTGCCAGGCACAGGAGGCCAGTGCTGGCGACGTGATCAAGGCCGGCATCGCTGCTGGCTTCTCGAAGGACGAGATCAAGCACGCGCGCAAACGATCACGCGATCCGCAGATCGTCACGGCGAAGTCGAAGTTCAAGGCGGGTTGGATCTGGCAGATCGACCCGGAGGATGTCGAAGGTGCCACGGGAACCCCCGAAGGTGCCCAAGGTGCCGAAGGTGCCAGCACACGAGAAGGGACGGCACCTTCGGCACCTTCGGTCGAAGGTGCCACGAAGGAGCCAGGTGTCCACGTGTTGGCACCTTCGGCACCTTCGGCACCTTCGGCACCTTCGATCGGCTGTCCTCACGGCTTCGATCCGGCCGGATGCATCCGTTGTCAGGCTGAGCGGATCGGTGCGGCATGACGCAGCTCCCTTGGGGCGACCTGCCCCGCGTGACCGACAAGGACGGCCACTCCATCCCCATCACGGGGACGTGGTGCCGCGCCTGTTCCTACCCAACCCATCCAGACCACGGCGACCTACACCCGCTATGCGACGAGCCGGCCACCACCAGGGGGCCGGCTCTAGTCGTCCTACAACACCCCACAGAAGGAGCTACATCATGAGCACCCCCGCATGGAGGGTCCGGTTCGCGCCGGCCCGCGGCACCGAGAACCCCACGCAGATCCGAGTGAAGCTCGGCAATCGCTTCAGGGACTTCTCACCGGCTGATGCCCGAGCGATCGCTGACCGGCTGCACGACCTCGCGGACCGCATTGAGAACGACGCGAGGACAGACGCATGACGCTTCCGTGGCGCGCGAGCTTCGTGCACGCCGGTGCGGTGGTGCCCGATGCACCCCCACGGCGCCCGGACTGGATCCAGTTCACGATCGCCGGCCAGTCCCGGCAGATCCCAGCCGGGGCCGCCCGGCAGGCCACAGCCGAGTTCAGGCAGATCGCATCCAGCGGGACACCCCACGGGGACACCGCCCTCGCTATCGCCGCCGAGCTGCGAGCGATGGCCGATCAGATCGACAACAACGGGAGGAACGAATCGTGACCGCGAACATCAGGCGCTACTACTGGCGCGAAGGCGAGCACGTCTGGGATGGGTACCTCATCGGCGGTTCCCTGAAGGGCTCCACCTGGATCAGCGATGCTGATGCTTGGGACCTCTGCGAAGCCCTCGCGAACTTCATCGACTCGGAGGCCGGCCAGTGATCGATCTCCATGACCGGCTCCTGCGGGAGCTCGAGGACATCCAGCGCGCCGACCCCACCGCGATCCCGTGCCGACGCGCCAACGGGACGGCCTGGATCACCGGCACCCCCAAGGACACGTGGTACGCGCAATTGCACTGCGAGAAGTGCCCTGCCAAGGCGGCGTGCGGCGGGTACGCCCTCGCTGCCGACGAGCCCGCCGGAGTGTGGGGCGGGCTCACCGTCGCGCAGCGCAAGCAGCTCAACGCCCAGCGCCGCAAAGCCACCGCCCCCAAACCACTCGACAGCCGCGACACCGCGGCCTGAACCGGAAGGACACCACCGTGACCACCACCAACGATCGGCCCGTCGCCGTGCGGCACATCATCGCGACCACCGTCCACAGCGCAGACGGCGGCGACACCCGCACCGAACACGCCGCCATGTGCGGTTGGTACTGGCCCCACGAGCTGCCCGAACCGCTCACCTCCGAGCCGCCGCGCACCTGCAAGGCGTGCGCCGAGGCCGCGCACGACTACAGCGTCTTCATTGTCGTGGGCCACGCCGCGGCAGACCTCGAGCACCTCCCGACCACCGACCAGAACTGAGGAACCCCACCATGAGCGCCAACGACCAGCAGACCGAACAGCAGCCCACGGACGACCCGCAGGACGCCGCACAGGCCCCGCAGGATGCCCAGGAGACCACGGACGCCCAGGACACCGCACAGGAGTCCAAGCTCGCCGCTGAGGGCCACAAGTACCGGGAGAAGATCCGTGAAGCGCGGGCCGAGAACGAGGAGCTGCAGCAGCGCCTCGCCGCCTCGGAGGAACGCCGCGATGCCGTGCTGCGCGACTCCATCAGCCGGCAGCTGCCCGCCCACATCACTGCGGACCTGTTCTGGGAACTCACCCCCGACCTGGACCCGCTGCTCACCGAGGACGGGCTGCCCGACGACGACGCCGTGCAGGCAGCCGCGCAGGCACTCGCCGAGCAGTACAAGATCACCCCGCCCCGCCCCGTGATCCCCAGCCAGGGCAAGAGCCCCGAGAAGTAC
The DNA here is from genome assembly GCF_025149945.1 of Kocuria sp. p3-SID1428. Lineage (GTDB taxonomy): Bacteria > Actinomycetota > Actinomycetes > Actinomycetales > Micrococcaceae > Kocuria. The sequence continues at coordinate 45,770 of NZ_JALXVH010000020.1, forward strand.
GGCGGCGGCACGACCCTGGCCGATGCCTTCCGCCCCCGGCACGGCTGAGCACTAGTAGCCCGCCGCCCCTGGCCCCGGTATCATGGTGAGTAGCCGTGAGACCGGGGCCAGGGGCTCCCACTCCCGGCGATGACACCGCCCAGGGGGCGCAACGGCAGGCCAAGGGCCACCGCTGAAACGAAGCAACACTCGTTCAACGGTGGCCTTTCGTGCGCCACCAGGAAGGAGCCCGATCATGGCTCTGAATCCCACCACCACCCGCGACGCCGCCAAGGCGTTCGCCCCCGACCTGGTCGCCTTCACCCCCCAGGAGGCCGTCCCCGAGGCCCTGATCCTCAAGGCATCCACCGTCGTCTCGCAGTCCGGCATCGGAGACGCCCCCTCCGTCCTGGTCCCCTGGGTCCGAGAAGAGTCCGCCACCTGGGCAGCCGAGGGCGCCGAGCTCGACCTCACACCCCCCGGCCTCTCCCAGGTGCAGATCAACGTCCGCAAGGTCACTCAGTTCTTCACCGTCTCCAACGAGCTGTGGAACGCCGAGGCAGCCAACAACCCCGAGGTGCTGTCCACCTCCTCGATGCGCGCCGTGACCAAGGCCGCGAACACCGCGTTCGTGCAGGGCGTCGCCACCGCAGCCAACCCGCTCGTCGGCATCGCCAACACCGAGGGCATCATCGAGGGCGGGAACATCACCACCAGCCTCGATCCGCTCGCTGACTCCATCGCGCAGATCGAAGCCAACGGCGGCGCCCCGAGCGTGATCCTCGCCAATCCGATCGCGTGGGGACGACTGCGCAACCTCAAGACCGCGACCAACGCGAACACCTCGCTGCTGGGAGCAGGCACCGAGGACCAGGGCAAGCGCCTGTTCGGCATCGAGGTCATCACCAGCGCCGCAGTGCCCGAAGACCAGATGGTCATCATCGACAAGAACTCCATCGCGTCCGTGGTCTCGCAGGTCGATGTCGCCGTCAGCGAGCACGCGGCCTTCCGCAACGACTCGACCGCGCTGCGCACCACCTGGCGACTCGGCTGGGCAGTCCAGCACCCCGACCGCCTCGC
>NZ_JALXVH010000021.1 GCF_025149945.1 Kocuria sp. p3-SID1428
TGCGTCTCGGGGCCGTCGCACGAGCACCCGGGGGTCTGCTCAGCCCAGCAGCCACTCCTGCAGGGCCGCGCCCAGCCCGTGCAGGTCCTCGACGTGGACCATCTCCCGCGCCGAGTGCATGGACAGCAGCCCGACTCCCACGTCCAGGGTGCGCATCCCCAGCCGGCCCGCCGTGATGGGGCCGATCGTGGAGCCGCACGGGACGCCGTTGTGGGAGACGAACTCCTGGACCGGCACCCCGGCGCGACGGCAGGCCAGCTGCCACTGGGCCGCGCCGTCGGCGTCGGTGGTGTAGTGCTGATCCGCGTTGATCTTCAGCAGCGGACCGCCTGCCGGGCCCGGCCGCACAGCGGGGTCGTGGTGACCCGGGTAGTTGGGGTGCACCAGGTGCCCCGCATCGGAGGACAGGCACGACGACGAGGCGATCGCCGCCCGTCGCCGATCCTCGTCCCAGCCCAGCGCCGCGCCCACGCGCACCAGCACGTCCTCCAGGAACGGCCCGGCGGCACCGGAGCGGGTGCGCGAGCCCACCTCCTCGTGATCGAAGGCCGCGAGCACGGCGATGTGCTCGGCGCCGCGCAGGTCGTCCAGGCGCGTGCTCAGCGCCTCGAGACCGGCGTGCACGGAGGTGAGGTTGTCGAGCCGGCTTGAGGCCAGCAGCTCCTGCTGCGCCCCGAACAGGCGCGGGCGCTGCGTGTCCGCCAGCACGATGTCCCAGCCCAGCAGGTCCTCGGCGCGCACCGTCTCCCCACCCTGGGAGGCGGCCTCGGCCAGTAGCGCCAGCACATCCCCGGGCTCATCGCCGCAGCCCCAGATCGGCTGGGTGTGCTGCTGCGGATCCAGGCTCAGGGACTTGTTGGCCCCGCGATCCAGGTGGATGGCCAGCTGCGGGATCCGCGCCACCGGGGCGGTGGCCACCAGACGGGACTCGGTCCCCTGCTCCGTGCGCACGGCGATCCGCCCTGCCAGGCGCAGCTCGCGATCCAGCCACGAGTTCACGAGCGGACCGCCGTAGATCTCCACGCCGGCCTGCCACCACCCCGAGCGCCCTGTGCTGGGGCGCGGCTTGAGCTTGAACGACGGCGAGTCCGTGTGCGCTCCGACCACCCGGAACCCGGCTCGGCCTCCCAGGGACTCCGGGGTCACCCAGGCGATCAGGGCGCCGTCGCGCACCACGTACGACGGCTGCCGGACGTCGTCGCCGGACCAGGCCTCGCGCTCGTCGAGCCGGTGGAAGCCCGCGGCCTCGAGGCGCCGCGCCCCCTCGGCCGCGGCGTGGAAGGAGCTCGGCGAGGCCATCACGTATCGGGCGAGGTCCTGGGCGGTGCGCCCGGCCGGCGACTGCGACCACTCGGGGTCGGCGGGGATCTGGGGACTGTGCTGAGCATGCGTGTCGACCATGCGCCCCAGTGTAGGGAGGGGCCTCGCCGCCGCAGGGGCGCTGCCGTCGAACTTCGAGACGGTGGCCGTTCTGCGGGCCGGAGCCTGTAGGTTCGCTGTATGACACACGCGGCCCCGGAGGCCCCTCCGAAGACCGCCTCCCCTGAGCTCCCCGTCGGCGGCACAGGACGGGGCCCCTCGATGGGGCTCACGGCTCTGGTCCTCGCGCTGACGACCCTGGTGCTCTCCACGTTCTGCGCGGCCTTCGTGGGCGTGGTGCTGATCGAGGCGCAGGAGTTCAGCGACGGCACCTGGGCCGGGATGCCGCGCACCTTCCAGGTCAAGACCTCCGCGCTGCTGGCAGCACAGGCGGCCTGCGGCCTCATGGGCCTGGTGGCGATGGCCGTGGGCGCGACGGCCTTCCTGCGTCGACGCGGGCGCGGGGCGGCCCGGATGGCCATGATCGTGGCGGGGCTGGGGCCCTTGGTGGCCTGGGGGACCTGGAGCGCCGCCTCGAGCGTCGCCGCCTGAGCTCCCGCCTCGACCGGCAGCGCCGAGCCGGCACGCCGGCCCCGATCACGCCCGAGACGCACCCCCGCCCCTCTTCCTGCAGGTGCGGGGATGCGGCCGTCTAGTGCCTCGACCGCTCCGATGGAGACGCCGTGGGCACCGACTGCTGCGGCTGTCCGTGCGCGGGTGCCGCAGGCTGCCCGACGGGGGTGCCCGGTGTCTGCCGACTGACCGGACCGGTCGGCCCTGCTTGCCCGCCGGCGCGCCAGGCGCCCAGCATGTCGGCGATCTCCGCGGCGGCGGGCAGCTCGCGCACCCCGGCGGCATCGAGGCCGGTGAAGCGCTCCCAGTCCCGACGCGCAGGCTCCGGCCACACGGCGCTGCGTCGGGTCACGGCCAGCCCCCGCCGCTTGGCGATCCAGATCGCCACGAAGCCGAAGGCGATCTGCAGCGCCGCGCTGGAGACGAATCCGAACCAGCCCACGGAGGCGGCCTGCGCCTCGGGGTCGTAGGGCATGAACAGCAGGACCACCGTGGCGAAGAGGTTGTTGACGATGTGCAGCGAGATCGCAGCCTCGAGTCCGCCGGTGCGCCAGGTCACCCACCCGGCCACGACGGCCATCATGCCGACCGAGAGCTGACCCCAGATGTCGTAGAGGTGCCCGAGCATGAACAGCGGTGCGGGCAGCAGGATCGCGAACAGGGGGTGGCGCAGCCAGCGGCCGAGCATCTGGGCCAGATAGCCGCGGAACACGACCTCCTCGGCGGTGCACTGGACGGGGACGATCAGCAGCGCCAGGATCAGCGAGAGCCACCACCACGGCTGCGGCTCGAAGACGACCGCCTCCTCCTGCGGGTCCAGCCAGCCCAGCAGCGCCCCGAGCCCGAGCTGGACGGCGGCATAGAGCACGATGGCCACCACGGCGGTGATCAGCAGGTACGTCCAGCGGATCCGTCCGGTCACCGACCAGATCAGCCCGAGCGGCTTGGGGCGCATGACCCAGCGGGCGAACAGCGCGATGGGCAGCCAGATCGCGACCGAGCCGAACAGCAGCACGAGCAGCCACGGGTCCGCCATGTTCATCTGTGTGGGGTCCCCGGTCATGAACGAGTCCGCGACCCCCGGCCGGAAGAGGAAGATCCCCAGCAGGAGCACGAGGGTGAAGACGATGCTCGCCCCGAGATACAGTGCGCCGCTGAGCGCCCCTTCGATCAGCGGGGCCCAGGGGCGGTGCCGGTGATCGGCCAGGGCGAGCCGGTGGTACGGCAGATCGCGGACCTGCGCGCCCAGCGGCAGCCGACGCTCTGCTGACACCGCGGCCGCCTGTGCAGCAGCACCCGGGGCGGACGGCCCCGGCGCCGCCCAGGGAGAGGTCTGCGCTGGAGCCGCCCGGGGCGGCTGCGGGGCGGGAAGATCGCTGCTCATGGACACCACGGTATCCATTCGGGACGACGACGCCCTCCCCCTGGAGGACGGCTCTGCCCGCGACAGTGCTCCTGCGCGAGGACGATGCCGCAGACCGCAGCATGACGCCGCAGCACGGCGGCCATCGCCGTGCTGCGGCTTGTGGCCCTCAGCGCGCGAAGACCTCCGCGAAGCGGGCCAGCAGGCGCCGCGGCTGATCGGCCCGGGGCCCGTCGATCACCCGACGACGCACCTCCTCCGCGTCCTCCGGACGGAAGTACCCGTGGTGCTTATAGGCATCGATCCGGCTCAGCAGGGCGGTGTCGTCCAGCTCGGGATGGAACTGCGTGGCCCAGGCCCGCTGGCCGACGCGGAACATCTGCACCGGGCACTCTTCGCCGGTGGCCAGCAGCACCGCCCCCTCCGGCAGATCGCGCACGGCCTCCTGATGCCCCACGTACCCCCAGAAGGTCTCCGGCAACCCCTCCAGCAGGACGTCCCGGGAACCCTCCTCGGTCACGGTGACGCGGATGGGCCCGACGCCCTCGGCGTAGGTGCCGTCCACGACTCCGCCCTGGTGCACCCCGAGCGTGCCCACGCCGTAGCAGGCCCCGAAGAACGGCACGTTCTGGTCCATCACGCGGTCGAGCAGCTCGCCCAGGTCCTTCTCCACGCGGACCTGCACCTCGGTCTTCTCCGCCTGCGGCGTCGAGGTCGTGAACGGCGAGCCGCCCACGAAGATCCCGGAGAGCTCCCCCAGGTCCAGCTCCCGCAGCTCACGGGCGGCCTCCGGGCCCACCTCCAGGCGCAGCTGGCGCAGCTGATCTGGCTGCAGCCCCGTGAAGCGCAGGAAGGTCTCGAGCTCCTCCTCGGCGATCGAGTCCTCCGGGCGGGTGGAGATCAGGAGGAACGGCTTCACCTGCGCCGCCTCAGCCCTGAGCGCCGGACAGAGCGGCCGAGGCGGCCTCGCGAGCGGCCTCCGGCGAGGCGGCCTGCACGGCGGCCTCCGCGGCGCGCTTCATCTGCTCGTCCGTGGCCTCGCCGAGCTTCACTCCGACGGCTGCCAGAGCCGGAGCCGCCGCCGACAGGGAGGTGATGCCCATACCGATCAGGACGCATGCCAGCAGGGGGTCCGCAGCGGCCTCGCCGCACACGCCCACGGGCTTGCCGGCGCGCTGGCCCGCCTGCGCGGCCATCTGCACCAGCTTGAGCACGGCGGGCTGCCACGGATCGGTGAGCTGGGCCAGGCCCGAGGCCATGCGGTCGGCGGCCATGGTGTACTGCGTGAGGTCGTTGGTGCCGATCGAGAAGAAGTCCACGTGCTCGAGCAGCTGATCGCCCAGCAGGGCTGACGAGGGGACCTCGATCATGACACCGGGCTTGAGGCCGCGCTCGCGGCACAGGTCGCCGAACCAGCGGGCCTCCTCCACCGTGGCGATCATGGGGGCCATGACCCATGGCTCAGCCCCGGAGCCCTCCGCCGCCGCCGCGATGGCGTCGAGCTGGCGGGTCAGGACGCCGTCGTCGTCGAAGGCGATGCGCACACCGCGCACGCCCAGCGACGGATTGGGCTCATCCGGCATGGTCGCAAAGGCCAGCGGCTTGTCCGAGCCGGCATCCAGCGTTCGCACGACCACCTTGGAGCCGTCGAAGGCATCGAAGACCTCACGGTAGAGGTCGGCCTGCTCCTGGACGGTGGGCTCGGACTGGGCCTTGAGGAAGGACAGCTCGGTGCGGAACAGACCCACGCCCTCCGGCAGGCCGGTGCCCACGGCGGTGCGGGCTCCTGCGCCGTCCTGGACGTTGGCCAGCAGCTGGATGCGGGTCCCGTCCGCACTGACCGCCGGGCCGATCCAGGTGCGGATGCGCGCCAGGGTCTCGGCGGACTCGGCGGCCCGCGCGGCGGCGGAGTCCGCCTCCGGAGCCAACTCGATCACGCCGGACTCGCCGTCGACCAGGATCAGCTGGCCGTCCTGGATCTGCCGCAGCTCGGAGCCCGCACCCACCACGCAGGGGATGCCGAACTGACGGGCGATGATCGCAGTGTGGCTGGTCTTGCCGCCCAGCTCGGTGACGATGCCCTGCACGAGCTCGGGCTTGAGCCCCGCGGTGTCCGCGGGGGCGAGGTCGTCGGCCAGCAGGATGATCGGCTCGGCCGGATCCGGCACGCCGGGCTCCGGCTCCCCGCGCAGCTCGGCGATGACGCGGTCGCGGATGTCCTTCAGATCGGTCGTGCGCTCAGCCATGAGGCCGCCGATCTTCTCGAACTTGGCCACGAACGTGTCCGTGGCGCGCACGGCAGCCAGCTCGGCGGATGCTCCGGAGTCGATCTGCTTGCCGACGGCGCGGCGCCAGCCCTTGTCCGTGACCAGCGCCGCGGTGGCACCCAGGACCTCGGCGGCATGGCCCTCCGCACGCTGCGCCCGAGCATCCAGGCGGCCGGCGACGGTGGCGGCGGCGATGTCGAAGCGCTCCTTCTGCGGCTCGCGATCGGCCTCCGGGACCTCCGGGCCATCGCTGGGCAGCGCCGGGCGGGGGCGGACCCACATGGCGGGACGGGCCGCGACGCCGGCGACGACGCCGATGCCCGTCAGGTCGGCCTGCGGGGCCTCGGCAGCGGCAGAGTTCAAACGGGCATCTTCGGACATGACGGTCGCTCCTCATCATCGAGTCGCTGGAACCGCGCGGACATGCGCGGGCGAGCACCTGTTAGACGCATTCTAGTGAAGCAGGACACAGATTGACAATCAACGCACCCGGGCACGATCATGAACAAATGGGCGTAAGGAACATCACAGAGCACTCGCTCTCGGAGAGCGTGGAGCCGGATGCCGGGCAGTCCCTCTTCGCACCCGAGCGCAGACAGGCGATCTCCCAGCGGGCCGCGGTCCAGGGCCGCGTCTCCGTGACCGAGCTTGCCGCGCAGTTCGCGGTCGCCCCCGAGACCATCCGGCGCGACCTCGATGTCCTGGAGCGGCAGGGCCGCATCCAGCGGGTGCACGGAGGAGCCATCCCTCCCCTGGGGCGCAACGGCCGCGAGGCAGCCGTCGACGACCGCCGGGCCACCCGGATCGAGGCCAAGACCGCGATCGCCCGCGCGGCCATGGGGCACCTGCCCCCGGCGCACGGCTCCGTCCTGCTGGACGGCGGAAGCACCACGGGCTGCCTGGCCGCCGCCATGGCCGCCGCAGCGCGTGAGGGAGCACTGGATCCCATGACAGTCGTGACCAACTCCCCGAGCGCCGGCGTGGAGCTCTCCCACGCCCGCGATGTCGAGGTCCTCCTGCTGAGCGGGCGCCTGCGCCCGGTCACGGAGACGGTCGTGGGGGCCCAGACCAATGCGCTGCTGGGCTTGATCTCGGCCGACGTCGCCTTCCTGGGCTCCAACGGGCTGTCCGCGCAGTTCGGGCTGACCACCCCGGACGCGGAGGAGGCCGCCGCCAAGCGCCTGATGGCCGCACGGTCCCAGCGCGTGATCGCCCTGGTCGACTCGACCAAGTTCGGCGCCGAGCACCTGTGCACGTTCGCCGAGCTCAACGCGATCGACGTCCTCATCACCGACGCCCCACCGCCCAGTGCCCTTGCCGAAGCCCTGAACCGAGCAGAGATCGAGGTCGTGATCGCATGATCGTCACCTTCACCGCCAGCCCCAGCATCGACCGCACCGCGGCGCTGACCGCCCCGCTGGAGCGCGGCGGCGTCAACCGCATCGACACCGTGGACGACGGCCCCGGAGGAAAGGGCATCAACGTCTCCCGCGCCCTGGCCCTGGCCGGCACGCCCACCCTGGCGGTGCTGCCCGCAGCCGGCGGCGACCCGCTGCTGACCGCCCTCGCCCAGGCGGATGTGGCCCATCGAGCCGTGGACGTCGCCGGACGCGTGCGCACCAACATCACGCTGAGCGAGCCCGACGGCACCACCACCAAGATCAACGAGCCCGGGGCGCTGCTGGATGACGACGCCCAGCAGGCCTGCCTGGCCGCGGTCCGCGATGCCGTCTCGCCCGGCGACTGGGTGGCCCTGTGCGGCTCCCTGCCCCCGGGCCCGTCGCAGGACTGGTACGCGCAGCTGATCACGCAGCTGCGCGGGACCGGCGTGCGGATCGCCGTGGACACCTCGGACGCCCCGCTCGTGGCGCTGTCCGAGCAGCTCGAGACCGCCGCCCCGGACATCCTCAAGCCCAACGGCCTCGAGCTCGGCCAGCTCGTGGGCGATGACGGACTGGCGATCGAGGCGGCCGCCGACGACGGCGACTTCCGGCCCGCCGCACTCGCCGCCCGCAAGCTCGTGGAGCGCGGCGTCGCCGAGGTGCTGGCCACGCTCGGCGGCGCCGGGGCCGTGCTGGTCACCGCCGAGGGCGCCTGGTGCGCCACGCCGCCGCCCATCACCCCGGTCTCGACCGTGGGAGCCGGCGACTCCTCGCTGTCCGGGCTGCTGATCGCCCACACGGAGGGCCTGGCCCCGGCCGAGCGGCTGCGCCGGGCGGTGGCCTACGGCTCCGGCGCCACCGCGCTTGCCGGCACCGGCGTCCCCTCCCCCGAGCAGATCGACCTCGACGGCACCACGGTGACCGAGCTGCCGCTGGACTGAAGCGGCCCCTTCCAGACCTCCCCCTGCATCCGCAGCGGATGCATGATCCCCGCGGTCGCCGTCCGGAGTCCCCCGGCGGCGAGCACCACCGAGCGGCCCATGGCCGCAGCATCGAAGGACAGGACATGTCAGAGAACGCACCGCTGATCACAGCCGACCTGGTCTCGCTCGACCAGGACCTCGGCTCCGAGAAGACCAAGGTCATCACCCGCATGGCCGGAGTCGTCGCCGCCTCCGGCCGGGCGGACTCCGCAAAGGGGCTCGCCGGGGATGCCCTGGCCCGCGAGGAGCAGTCCGCCACGGGCCAGCCCGGCGGCATCGGCATCCCGCACTGCCGCTCCGCGCACGTGCAGACCACCTCGCTGGCCTTCGCCCGCCTGCCCAAGCCCGTGGACTTCGGCGCCAAGGACGGCCCCGCGGATCTGATCTTCCTGATCGCCGCCGCCGACGGCGAGGGCCAGGCACACCTCAAGGTGCTGTCCAAGCTCGCTCGGGCCATGGCCCGCAAGACCTTCCTGTCCGCGCTGCGCGAGGCGCAGTCGGCCGAGGAGGTCGTGGCGATCGTCGAGGAGGTGCTGGCCCCCAAGCCCAAGCCGGCCACCGATCAGCTCGACGCGGCACCGGCCCCCGGTGGCAGCACGGCCAACGGATCCTCCGACCCCCAGTACGGGGGCGCCGCCGCAGCCCCCGCAGGAGCCGGTGCGGCCGGTGCGGCAGCCGTCGGCGACGGCTCCGGACCCGATGCCCCCGCCAAGCGCCGCCTGGTGGCCGTGACCTCGTGCCCCACCGGCATCGCCCACACCTACATGGCGGCCGAGGCACTCGAGCAGAAGGCCGCCGAGATGGGCCACGAGCTCGTCGTGGAGACCCAGGGCTCCTCCGGCGGCACGCCGCTGAGCCAGGAGCAGATCGATGCCGCGGACGCCGTCGTCTTCGCCGTGGGCGTGGGCGTGCGCGACCGCGAGCGCTTCGGCGGCAAGCCGGGCGTGGAGGCCGGTGTGAACGTGGGCGTCTCGGACCCTGGGGGCCTGATCACCAAGGCGCTGGCCGCAGCCGATGACCCCAACGGCCACCGGATCGCCGGAGGCGGCGGCTCGGGCGGCGAGTCCGCCGGCGCGGGCCAGAGCGGCACGAGCTGGCCGCGGCGCATCCAGCAGGCGCTGATGACCGGCGTGTCCTACATGATCCCGTTCGTCTCCGCGGGCGGTCTGCTGATCGCGATCAGCTTCCTGCTCGGCGACGCCGGCATCGCCAACGTGTCCGGCGACATCGTGGCGAACAGCAGCCTGTCCAACCTGCCCAGCGCCGCCGACTACTCGGATGTCGCCATCCGCGGCGACGGCCTGTGGCTCTACCTGGCGGCCGTGCTCAGCGTCGTCGGCGGCATGGCCATGACGTTCCTGGTCCCGGCGCTGTCGGGCTACATCGCCTATGCCCTCGCCGGTCGCCCCGGCATCGCCCCGGGCTTCGTGGGCGGCGCGATCGCCGTGGCGCTGAACGCCGGCTTCATCGGAGGCCTGGTCACCGGTCTGATCGCCGGCCTGATCGCCATGTGGATCGCCTCGATCAAGGTGCCCCGCTGGCTGGCCGGGCTCATGCCCGTGGTCATCATCCCGCTGGTCACCACGCTGATCGTGGGCCTTCTGATGTACCTGCTGCTCGGCGCTCCGCTGGCCGCACTCATGACCGCCCTGCAGAACGGGCTGTCGTCGATGTCCGGCTCCTCCGCGATCCTGCTCGGCGTGATCCTCGGCCTGATGATGTGCTTCGACCTGGGCGGGCCGGTCAACAAGGCCGCCTACCTCTTCGGCACCGCGGGCCTGTCCGCCGGCGGCGAGGCGAACCAGATGATCATGGCCGCCGTCATGGCCTCCGGCATGGTCCCGCCGCTGGCGCTGGCCCTGTCCACCACGGTGCGCGGCAAGCTCTACAGCGAGGCCGAGCGCGAGAACGGCCGCTCCGCGTGGCTGCTCGGCGCGGCCTTCATCTCCGAGGGCGCCATCCCGTTCGCGGCGGCCGACCCGCTGCGCGTCATCCCCTCGATGATGGCCGGCGGCGCGGTCACGGGCGGACTGATCGCGGCGCTGAACGTCACGCAGAACGCTCCCCACGGCGGCATCTTCGTGATCGGCACGATCGGCAACCCGCTGGGCTTCCTGATCGCGCTGGTCGCCGGTGTGGTGTTCTCGGCCGTGATCGTCACGCTGCTGAAGACCCAGCGCCAGCGCGCTCTGATGGTCCGGGCGCAGGCCGAGGCCCAGTCCGCAGATGCGCCCACGACGCAGACAGCCGCGGTCTGAACCGCCTAGGCTGAGGACACCACGAGAAGCGGTGCGAGGACGCACCCGTCAGGAGGAAGCATGCCCAGCAAGAAGGTCATCGTCGGCTCGGCCGTCGGTCTGCACGCCCGTCCCGCAGCGATCATCTCCGAGGCCGCCGGTGAGTACGACGACGAGATCCTGATCGGCCTCGTGGCCGACCCGGACGAGGAGCCGGCAGACGCCTCGTCGTCGCTGCTGATCATGGCCCTGGGTGCTGAGAAGGGCACCGAGGTCGAGGTCTCCTCGGACAACGCCGAGGCCGTCGAGAAGATCGCCGGGCTGATCGAGCAGGATCTCGACGCCAGCTGATCCGCCTCCTCCCGCAGAACCGGGAGCGGACATGAGGACCCCCGCAGCCGCCTGGCTGCGGGGGTCCTCCGCTGTGCGCGTCCGTCGTCGCGCCACCGCACGCTCCCGCCCGCACCTACGTGCCTGGACGCCCGTCAGCGACCCCGGAGCGCACTTGCGCACGTAGGCGCGAGGAAAGAGGGGCTGGGGCAGAGACGCGCGAGGTGATGGCCGCGGGCGGGTCAGGCGGCCGGGACCTGGGCGGCAGGGCCTGCGAGGCGGCCCCGTCGGGCCGTGACGACGACGGCCGCGGACCAGGTCAGCAGCAGGACGAACAGGATCAGGTAGGGGATGACCCAGATGGTCTCGGCGGCATGCAGATGCACGCCGAAGAGGTCGACGATCCACAGCCCGCGCATGGGACCGATATAGGCGCCCACGAGCCAGATCCACGCCATGACCTGCGCCGGCATCCGGAACCGCCCGCGCAGGACATGCGGGAAGGCCTCGGTGAACAGCGCCACGGCGATCACCGGGTAGTAGACCTGGTGATGCGACCAGGAGATCGGCGACATGAACAGCATCACGAGCGCGTTCAGGGAGATCGCCGAAAGGGTCATCCCCCGGCGCAGCAGCGGCGGCAGCGCCACGGCCACCGCGATCAGCATGATCAGCACCAGCACATAGCGGATCGGGTCCACCGCCTCGGCGGGGACGCCCGTCTTGATGAGCACGCCGGTCAGCGCAGTGTTGTCGATGTACTTGATCGAGCCCACGCGATCGGACGAGGAGACGGAGTCGGTCCAGAACTGGATCGAGTCCCGGTACAGGACCAGGAAGCCCAGACCGACGGTGGCCGCGAAGGTGAGACCCATGGCGAGGATCGCCTTGAGGTTCTTCCCCATGAGGAAGATCAGGCCGAAGGCCAGGGGCGTGAGCTTGATGCCGGCGGCGATGCCGATCAGCACGCCGCGCGGGATGAAGGCCACCGCGTTCTCCAGGCGGCTGCCGGTGCCATCGGTGCGGCGCACGAGGTCCAGGAAGATCAGGGCGAAGAGCAGGATGTTGACCTGCCCGAGCGAGATCGTACGGATCCAGGGGCCGCAGAACAGGATCACCGCAGTGATCAGCGCAATCGAGGCCGACGAGCCCAGCGCCCGCGTCCAGGGCAGGGGGCGTCCACGGCGCTCGGCGACGGCCAGCAGGCTGCGCCCCAGCACGAACGCGCCCAGAACGTCCAGGCCGAGCAGCAGGAAGCGCGTGACGTCGAACGGGATCCAGGCCAGGAGCCCGAACAGCAGGGCGGCGAACGGCGGGTAGGTGAACGGCAGGGTGTCCCCGCCCCAGGGCACCGGGAACTCGAGGTCGTAGAGCGGCTGAGCACGGGTCTCGGGATGAGCGACCCATTGGGCGCCCATGTCGTAGACCATGAGGTCCAGCGATCCCTCGATCACGAGCTTGACGGCCCAGGCCAGCACTGCCACCAGTGCGATCCAGGCCAGAGCTCTGCCCCAAGCGGGGCCGTCGCCAGAGCGGGGCGCGGGTGCGGCGCGATCAGCGGCATGCGCGACGGCGGCGCTGGAGCGGGCAGAGGAAGACAACCGGACCTCCTGGACGGTGGGTGCGGCCCCGGGCGGGACCGGACCAGGGTAGCCCTCGGGCCATGGAAGCCTCGAGGGATCGGCTCAGCCGCGCCGAAGCGTGCGCCGGACCACGCTCACCGCCAGCGCGCCCGCGGCCCCGAGCACCATCCCCCAGCGGTCCGGGCGCACCAGGCCGTGGGCGTCCTGAGCCGGGGTCAGCTGCGGGCCTCGCTGCACGCCGAGGTGCTGGGTGCGCAGCCGCGTGGTCCGCGTGCGCAGCGACACCGGCAGAACCAGCTGATGCGGATCGGCCCACGGGGTCTGCCCGCCGGCAGCGGCCCCGGCGGAGGCCCCGGGGTCCCACGGAGCCGGTCTGTCGGGCGCCCCGAGTCGAAGCCGCTCGAGCTGCTCGACAGGGGCGTGGGCGTCGGGATCGAAGCTGTCGAGCACGGGCGAGTACGTGCTGATGCGCATCTCGCCGTCGGCCGCACGGAACTGCAGCAGGCGCACGAACCCGGTCCGGGCCTCCCCGCGGGGATCACCGTCATCCCGCGGCTCCCGCAGCCGGTGGGCCTGGTAGTCGGCCAGCACCGCGGTGCTGGGGTGGGCCGGGTCCGAGCGATCGATGTTCCACCCGGTGCCGGAGACGTGGCCGCTGAGCACGAGCACCACGTTGGCGTTGCGCGAGACCAGGCGCTCCTGGAGGCGGACGCCGTCGTCGGGACCGAAGCTGCGCGGTCCGCCCCAGGGCGCACCGGAGCCGTCGGGCCGTGTGCCGGCGTCCAGGAAATGGTGGGTGCACAGGATGGCGTCGCGGTCGGAGTGGTTCTGCAGGACGGTGTCGGCCCATTCGATCTGCTCGTCGTCGACCCCGTAGCCCAGGTGCAGCATCAGCAGACGCGTGCCGCCGATCTCGAGCAGGTCGTAACGGCAGCTGCTGTCCTCCGGCCGCCAGGTGCCGCCGCGCACCGTCTCCGCGCCCTCGAAGGCGCTCGGGCGCTGCGGAGGCCGCCGCTGTGGGCCGAACCAGGTGTTGTAGAGGCTCAGCTCGGGGGCGCCGCCGTCGTCCTGGTCATCGGAGCCCCACCGGTTATCGTGATTGCCCGGCAGGACCCCGCAGGGCACGCCTGCCTGCTCGATCGCCTCGATCATCTCGCTGGCCACGGCGAACTCGGCCTCGGCCGTCGAGCGGCGGTCCCACCACCAGCACCAGTGCTGCACGAGGTCGCCGGTGTGCACCGCATAGGCGATCTTGCGCGGACCCGCGTTCCGGGCGACCCAGTCCGTGAGGGCCGCGATCGAGTCTCGGAAGCGCTCAGCCCGCTGTGGGTCGCGGGTCTGGGCCGCACCCTCGGCCAGGTGCTGGGTGTCGCTGATGTGCAGGATCGCGAAGTCGTAGTCCTCGGACTCGGCGAAGCCCGGCTCGGCGCCGCGCACGGGCGCCGCGAAGTCGTCCTGGGCCAGGACCAGCAGGTGCGCCATGACCGGGTGGCCGTCCTCGTCCGGGTGCAGCAGCTGCGGTTCGAGCGCCGCCGTCAGCTCGAGCGGCTCGCGCTGCCCGCGGCCCTCGCTCTGCTCGAGCAGCCGCCATGAACCGGCCTCGTCAGGCTCCTGGGCCCACAGCGACACCGTGCGGCCCTGCGGTGCGCTGCCCGACCAGACGGCCTGGGCCGCTCCGGAGGAATCCAGGCGCACGGTGGCGCGCAGGTAGGGCATCGCGTGGGTCTGCGCGCTGTCCAGGCCGGCACCGCCGGCGTTCTGGACCGTCTCCGCCGCGGCTTCCCGCTCCTGATCCGCCTCCAGCTCGAAGAGCTCGGAGTCCGGGCGCAGCGCCGTGGTCCCCAGTCGCACCTGCTGCACGCGGCCCGACGAGCGTCGGCGAGGTCGGTTCCGGGAGCTCTCGGGCGAGATCATCGGCACTAGTTCCCCTGTGTCCTCTCGGAGGCAGCGCATGGCGCAGCGCCGCCGCGGCACGATCCTGTCACCCCGGGGTGAACTGCGAGTGGCCGTCGTCCGACGGATCGCTGAGCCGTTGTGCTCAGTCGCCGGTCGTGGGCAGGCCCTCGCCGCTCCACGACGACATGCCGCCGGCCAGGTGCCGGAGTCGTCGAGCCCGCCCCGCCGCGAGATCCGCCGCGCGCAGGCGCTCGAGGGCCTGCGCTGAGCGCGCACCGGCCTGGCACAGGAGGATGACCTCGTCCGCGCCGTCCAGCTGATCCGCCGCGGCGCCGGCCGGCTCCGGTGCACCGGCTTGCCGGAGGAACTCGCCCAGCGGCATGAGCCGCGCGCCGTCGATCCGGACGAGCCGGTGCTCCCAGGACTCGCGCACATCCACCAGCTCGAACGACGCCTGCCCCGCCGCCCGCTGCGCCAGCAGATCGCGCAGCTGCTCGGGGGTCACCAGATCCGGGTCCGACGACGGTCGCCCCGGCTTCCCCGCAGCGCGGCTCGCGGCGCACTGGGCCGGATCCGCGAGCGCCCCTGCCGCCTCCTCGGGCCCCGGATAGCCGTCGCGGGCCGGATCGGCGAAGGGCGAGATCCGTGTCACCGCGATAGCGTCTTCGGCACGGCGCAGCGGCAGCTGCCGCCAGGTTCCGTCGAGGCCGTCGCAGACCGAGACCCTCCCCAGCAGCGGGGAGCCGGTGCCCATGACCAGTTTCATGGCCTCCATGGCCATGCTCGCCCCGAGCATCCCCGGCAGCGCGCCGAGCACGCCGGCCTCCGCGCAGCTGGGCACCGAGCCGGGCCGCGGCGGCACGGGGTGCAGGTCCCGATATGTGGGCCCGTGCTGGGCCCAGAATACGCTGAGCTGCCCGTCGAAGCGCAGGATCGAGGCCCATACATGGGGGATCGCAGCGATCTCGCACGCGTCCGAGACCAGATACCGGGTGGCGAAATTATCCGAGCCGTCGAGCACCAGATCGCACCCGGCCACGAGCTGCGCAGCGCTTGCGGCATCCAGGCGCCGGCGGTGCTGCACCACCTGCACATCCGGATTCAGCTGCCGGATCCTCGCGGCGGCGGAGGCCGCCTTGGCCTGTCCCACGGTCTCGACGCCGTGGATCACCTGGCGCTGGAGGTTGGACAGCTCCACGATGTCGTCGTCGACGATCTCCAGCGTCCCCACGCCCGCGGCTGCCAGGTACAGCAGCGCCGGGGAGCCCAGCGCCCCGGCACCCACGCACAGCACCCTGGCCGCGCGCAGCCGACGCTGGCCGAGCTCGCCGATCTGCGGGACGCGCAGATTGCGGGCGTAGCGGCGCAGCTGCTCCGGGCTCAGCTCGGGGCCGGGCTCGACGAGCGGCGGCAGCACGGACGCGCTCACAGGTTCACCCACTGCTTGCCGCCGTCGCCCAGGTGCTGCTCCTTCCAGATCGGCACCCGGGCCTTGATGAGATCCACGAGCTCGTCGCAGGCTTGGAAGGCGATCTTGCGGTGAGAGGCGCCCACCGCGACCTCCATGGCCGTCTCCCCCACCGTCAGATGCCCGATCCGGTGGGCTGCAGCGATCCGCAGGCCCGGGTGCGTCTCGGCGATCTCCCGGCAGGCCCCGCGCAGCGCATCAGCGGCCTGCGGGTGCCCGGTGTAGTCCAGGGAGACGACGCCGCGGCCGCCGTCGTGATCGCGCACGATGCCGCTGAAGCCCACGACGGCCCCGACCGTGGACGCGGCGACCGCCGCTCGCAGGCCCGCGGGATCCAGCGGCTGATCGCTCACCCGGCAGTCCACGATCGTCGACGGCGCCAGGTCGGCGGGGTGGTCCCCCTGCTGACCGGAGGGCTGGAAGCCGCCCTGCGGTCGCGTGTGCCCGGCCTCCCGGTCTCCCTCGAGCTGGTGCAGGATGTGCTCGAGCAGCGGGATGATCACGGCCATGCCGTCCTTGACCCCGCCGCGGGAACCGGGGAGGTTCACCACGAGCGTGCGCCCGCTGACCCCGGCCAGCCCGCGCGAGAGCACGGCGGTGCGCACGTGCTGCAGCCCCTCGGACCACAGCGCGTGGACGAGCCCGGGCAGCTGCATGTCCAGCAGCTCGGCGGTGATCTCCGGGGTGCGGTCATCGGCCATCATCCCGGTGCCGCCGGAGGTCACGACCAGGTCCGGGCGCTGCCGCTCCGGCAGCTCGCGCAGCAGCCGGTGCAGCTGCCGGCGCAGAGGCTCGCCGTCGGCCACGACGACGGGCTCCGGGCACTCGATCCCTGCCCGTCGCAGCGCCTCGACCCCGGCCGGACCGGCGGTGTCCTGATAGGTGCCCGCGGCCGCGCGGGTCGAGGCCACGACGACCACAGCCCGGCGCGGCGGCAGGTGCGGATCCCGCTCGCCCCAGGCACGGGCGCGGCCCGACTCGCTGCTCATCGACTCTGCGCTCATCCGTGGGAGTCCTCTCGCGTCCAGTCGCCGGACTTGCCGCCCGACTTGGCCAGCACCCGGATCCCGCCGATCTCGGCCTGCTTGTCCACGGCCTTGATCATGTCGTAGAGCGTCAGCGCCGCCACCGAGACGGCCGTGAGCGCCTCCATCTCCACGCCGGTGACGCCGCGGGTGCGCACCGTGGCCAGCAGGCGCACCGAGTCCTCGCGGCGCTCGAAGTCCACCGCGGCCTTGGCGATCGGCAGCGGGTGGCACAGCGGGATGAGCTCCGGGGTGCGTTTGGCGGCCATGATGCCCGCGATCCGCGCCGTGGGCAGGGCATCGCCCTTGGGCAGCTCAGCCGCGAAAATCATCTCGATCACCTCGGCTCTGGTGCTCAGCACGGCCTCCGCGGTGGCCTCCCGGGAGGTCTCGGCCTTGGCGGAGACGTCGACCATGTGGGCGGAGCCGTCCGCACGGACGTGGCTCAGGCCGCTGGGCGGGATCTCGGGCATGGAGTCCTCCTGGGATGGGGTGTCGAAATGAGAGTCGGAAGGGCGTCGTGCGTCCACGGTACGGCGACCGGACGACGACCCAGCAGGTCGCCCGGCCCGCCCCGGAACCTGGGCGGACCGGGCGGACGAGGCGGGCCTGCGTGCGCCCGGCAGCAGCGGCTCAGGCCGCCGTGCGCTCGTCCACCCTGCCGCCGTTGCGCAGCACGAGGGCCACGAGCAGCCCGAGGAGGCAGAAGGCCGTCAGCAGCATCAGCCCCAGGAAGTAGGAGTTGTGCTCCGGGTTGTAGGTGGCGCCCATGACCAGCGGCGGGAAGTAGCCGCCCAGGCCGCCCGCCGCGGCGATCACGCCGGAGACGGTGCCGACGGTGCGCGCATCCGAGGCGCGGGAGACCCAGGCGAAGACACCGCCGGTGCCCAGCCCCAGGAAGACGGCCATGATCAGGAACAGCGGACCGTAGACGAACTCGTGCGCGGGCTGGAAGGCGACCACGGCCGCCAGCGCGGCGGTGCCGATGTAGGAGGTCAGCGACACCGTCTTGGGGCCGAGCTTGTCGGCCAGCGTGCCGCCGATCGGGCGGGCGATGACCGCGGCGAGAGCGAACCCGGCGGTGCGGGTGCCTGCGGCGGTGGGGTCGTAGTCGTACACGTTGCCCAGGTAGGTGGGCAGGTAGTTCGAGAAGGCGACGAACCCGCCGAAGACGATCGCGTACATGAAGCACAGCATCCAGGTCTCCTTCAGCGCGAAGGCGGCCCGCAGCTTGGGCATCATGGGCGTGGGCTCCAGCCCGCGACGGGTGGGCGATTCGCGCAGCGCGATCCAGCTGATCGCCGCCATGGCGGCCACCAGCACCGCGATCAGGATGTGGGCGCCCATGTAGCCCATCCCGGCGACGATGCGCGGTGTCACGAAGGCGGAGACCGCGGTGCCGACCATGCCCGCGCCGAACACGCCGGTGGCGAAGCCCTTGCGGTGGGCCTCGTACCAGGCGGAGCAGAAGGGGATGCCGATCGAGAACACGGTGCCGGCGATGCCCAGGAAGAAGGAGACGAGCACGAGCAGCCCGAAGCTGTTGAGCTGGCCCACGATCGCGGTGAGCAGCACCAGCGGGGCCGTGATGCCCAGGACGGCCGTGAACATCACGCGTCCGCCGTAGCGATCGGTCAGCGCGCCCACCGGGACGCGGGCCACCGAGCCGACCAGGATCGGCATGGCCACCAGGACCGAGGTCTGCCCGGCGCTGAGGTCCATGGCCTCCGAGTAGCGCGAGGACAGCGGCCCGATGATGGTCCAGGCCCAGAAGCCCATGACCGAGGCCAGGGTCGCGATGATCAGGTTGCGGGTCTGGCCGGCTCTCATCTCGGTCTCGACGGAGGCCTGGTTCTCGACAGCGGACATGGCTGATCTCCTGAAGGGGTCGTGGCCGCGCTCGGCGCGACGGGAGGGTGTGCAGTGGGGCCCGGGGTCAGGCCCGTCTCAGCGGCGTCCGGAGGATGTCGGCTGGCGCTTGGGCCGCGAGGCGGACGACGTCGCCCGGTCCTGCGTGCCGATCGGGTCCCAGCCGCGTCGGACCGGGGTGTGTCCGGGGGTGCGGCCGCGGTCGCGGGAGCGGTAGATGATGTACGGCCGGAAGAGGTAGTGCACCGGCGCCGTGAACGCGTGGATCAGGCGGGTGAACGGCCAGGCGATGAACAGCGCGAACGCGAAGAGCACGTGCACCTTGAACGACGGCGACGACGCGGCCATGGCCCCGATGTCCGGCTGCAGGATCCAGATCGAGCGGAACCACGGGGAGACGGTCTCGCGGTAGTTGACCACCGAGTCGTCGAAGACCGAGATCAGCGTGGTCGCCACACCCGCCAGCAGGGCCGCCACCAGCAGGACGTACATCATCTTGTCGTTGTTCGTGGTGGCCATGAAGACCGGCCCGGTGGTGCGGCGGCGGTAGATCAGCAGGGCCAGGCCCACCAGGGTGCCGATGCCCGCGAACATGCCGATCGTCAGCGCCATGATGTGGTACATGTGCTCGGACACCCCGGCGTAATCCGTCCACGACTTGGGGATGACCAGGCCCACGATGTGCCCGATCAGCACCGCCAGGATCCCGAAGTGGAACAGCGGCGAGGCGATCCGCAGCAGTCTGCCCTCGTAGAGGGACGACGAGCGGGTGGTCCAGCCGAACTGGTCGTACTTGTAGCGCCAGATCGTGCCGCCGATGAAGATCAGCAGCACCACGTAGGGAAGCACTCCCCACAGCAGGATGTCGATGAGGTTCATGCGGTCTCAGCCCCTGGAGCTCGTGGAGGCGGCGGCCTCGCGTCGATGGGTGGGTGTGCAGCCGGCGGCGCGAGCGGCCGAGGGGTGGCTCGCCGGATCCACGGGCACGGCCCCGGCGGCCCCGCCCGTCATCCCGGAGGCCGAGGAGTCGGACAGCGGGAGCAGGCGCGGGTCGAACGGCTGCAGGCCCACGGTCTCCGTGGGCGGGCCGTAGCCGGCCATGCGCATCACGGCATCGCGGTCCTCCGGGGAGGGCCCGGGCAGCGTGGTGCACACGAGCTCGATGATCCCCAGGTGCGGGAGGCCGTCGTCCTTCAGCGCCAGGCGCAGCAGCTCGAGGGAGGGCCGGTAGCGCTGCAGCAGCTCGGCGCCGTCGTCGGGGGCCACGAGCGCTGCGAACTCCAGGACCACCGGGAGGTGATCGGGCAGCTCGGAGTCGTCCAGGCGGAACCCGTGCTCGGCGTAGAGCTGCTTGAACGACAGCAGCGACTCGCCGCGGCGGCGGGTGTCGCCGTCGGTCCAGTACGTGAGGTGCAGGCTGTGTCGGCGCGAGAGGTCGTACTCCTGGACCCAGTCGCCCTGGATCTCGGGCAGCGGCTTGGAGAGCATCCACTGCTCGAGGCGGTCAACGGGCGCCGGATCCACACCGACCTCCTGCAGCGCGGCGCGGATCTGCGGGATCCGCCCGAGCAGCTCCCGGTCCGGGTAGCCCAGCAGCAGCGCTGCCGACTGGCGTACCACGGCGGAGCGCTGCGGGTCGGGGTCGCGCCACGGCGCGGTCTCGACGGTGCCCTTGCCGCCCAGGCCGAAGATCTTGGCCAGCAGGCTCATGACCCGTCTCCCTTCGATCCGGACGAGCGCTGCGGGAACAGCCCGTACGGGGTGCCGTTGCCGTCCCAGTTCAGGAGGTTCACGCGCCCCGACATCTCGGTGGCCCCTGCGGGCGCCTCCGCGGTCTGGCGCGCCTTGAGGGCGGCGAAGTTCTCGACCGCCACCGGGGTGGGACGCCCCGAGGCCTCGCCCAGTCCGCCCATCTGGCCCATGCCCGGGCCGCCGTCGCCGTCCAGGGAGCAGCCCATCTCCTCGAGGTTGTGGGCGTCCTCGGTATGCGCGGCGGGGATGACGTAGCGCTCGGAGTACTTGGCGATCGCCATGAGGCGGTACATCTCGTACATCTGCGCACCGGTCATGCCCACCGCCTGGGCGATGGACTCATCGGCCTGGTCCCCCAGGGTGATGTCGCGCATGTAGGAGCGCATGGCGGCCAGCTTGCGCAGCACGTCCGTGATGATGTCCGTGTCCCCGGCCGTGAACAGCTCGGCCAGGTACTCCACGGGGATGCGCAGCGAGTCGATCGCCCCGAACAGGACGTCGAGATCCTGGCCGTCGTGGCCTTGCGCGGACAGCAGGTCGACGATCGGCGACAGCGGCGGGACGTACCAGACCATCGGCATGGTGCGGTACTCGGGGTGCAGGGGCAGAGCCACCCGCAGCTCCTTGGCCAGCTTGTAGACCGGCGACTTCCGGGCGGCGTCCATCCAGTCCTCGGGGATGCCGTCGGCGCGGGCCTGGCGCTGGACCTCTGGATCGTTCGGGTCGAGCATCAGGTCGAGCTGGGCCTCGTAGAGGTCCTTCTCATCCGGGGTCGCGGCGGCCTCGGTGACGCGGTCGGCGTCGTAGAGGAAGATGCCGATGTAGCGCATGCGGCCGACGCAGGTCTCGGCGCACACGGTGGGGATGCCGACCTCCACACGGGGGTAGCAGAACGTGCACTTCTCGGCCTTGCCGGTCTTGTGGTTGTAGTAGATCTTCTTGTACGGGCAGCCGGTGATGCACTGGCGCCAGCCGCGGCACTGGTCCTGATCGACCAGCACGATGCCGTCCTCGGCGCGCTTGTAGATCGCCCCCGACGGGCACGCCGCCATGCAGGACGGGTTCAGGCAGTGCTCGCAGATCCGCGGCAGGTGGAACATGAAGGTCTTCTCGAAGTCCAGCTTGATGCGGTCCTCCGAGTCGCGGCGCAGCTTCTGCAGCACCGGGTCCTGGGCCTCCGTGGCCTCGACGCCGCCCAGGGAGTCGTCCCAGTTGGCCGACCACTCGACCTTGGTGTCCGCACCGGTGATCAGCGACTTGGGCTTGGCCACCGGGAAGTCGTCCGAGGCCGGGGCCGCCACGAGGTTCTCGTAGTCGTAGGTCCACGGCTCGTAGTAGTCGTCCAGGTGCGGCTGCACGGGGGAGGCGAAGATGCCGAAGAGCTTCTGCAGGCGATTGCCCGACTTGAGCTGCAGGTTGCCGCGGCGGTTGAGCTTCCAGCCGCCGCGCCACTTCTCCTGGTCCTCGTAGCGGCGCGGGTAGCCCTGCCCGGGACGGGTCTCCACGTTGTTGAACCAGACGTACTCGGTGCCGGCGCGGTTGGTCCACGCCTGCTTGCACGTCACGGAGCACGTGTGGCACCCCAGGCACTTGTCGAGGGTCATGACCATCGCGGTCTGAGCCATGATGCGCATCAGTACTGGACCTCCTGCGAGCGCTTGCGGACGACCGAGGTGACATCTCGGTTGTTGCCGGTGGGGCCGTGGTAGTTGAAGGCCCAGGACTGCTGGGCGTAGCCGCCCACCATGTGGGTGGGCTTGAGCATGATCCGAGTGACCGAGTTGTGAATGCCGCCGCGGCGGCCGGTGGCCTCGGACTTGGGGACGTCGATCGTGCGCTCCTGCGCGTGGTGGACGAAGACCGCTCCGGCGCGCATGCGGCTGGTGACGATCGCCCGTCCGACGAACACGCCGTTGGTGTTCACGCACTCGACCCAGTCGTTGTCCTTGACCTGGATCAGCGCGGCGTCCTGGTCCGACATCCACACCGACGTGCCTCCGCGCGAGAGCGAGAGCATGAACAGGTTGTCCTGGTACTCGGAGTGGATGGACCACTTGTTGTGCGGGGTCAGGTAGCGCACGGCCACCGACAGCTCCCCGCGCTCGCCGAGCCTCGGCTCGCCGAACAGCGCCGCATTGTTCAGCGGCGGGCGGTAGGTGGGGAGGTTCTCCCCCATGTCCGACATCCAGTCGTGGTCCAGGAAGAAGTGCATGCGCCCGGTGAGCGTGTGGAACGGCTTGAGGCGCTCGATGTTCACCGTGAACGGGGCATAGCGCCGCCCGCCGGTCTCCGAGCCGGACCACTCCGGGGAGGTGATGACCGGTACCGGGGCGGCCTGGGTGTCGGCGAAGGTGATCTTCTTCTCCTCCGAGCCCAGCGCGAGGTCGTGCAGCTGCTTGCCCACGCGCTTCTCGAGGGTCTTGAAGCCCTGTACCGCCAGTTCGCCGTTCGTGGTCCCGGACAGCGCCAGGATGGCCTCGGCCATGCGGGCGTCGGTCTCGAGCGCGGGACGGCCCTCGGCCGCTCCGGAGTCGAAGACGCCGTGCTTGCGCCCCAGCGCTGCGACCTCGTGGCCGACGTCGAAGGTGATGTTCTTAGTGGTCAGACCCAGCTTGTCCGCCAGCGGGCCGAGGGCCACGAACTTCTGGCCGATAGCGGTGTAGTCGCGCTCGACGACCTTGAGGTTGGGGAAGTTCTTCCCCGGCACCGCGGGCAGGTCCGTGCCGCGCCACTCGGGCACGTGCCCGCCGGGCTGGTTGATCTGCCCCGGGGTGTCGTGGGTGATCGCGGTGGCCACCAGGTCGTGCCGGGTGTCCAGGCGGCCCTTGGCCAGGCGGGCGACCTCGTCCGCGAGCAGCCGGAACAGCTCATGATCCGTCTTGGCCTCCCACGGCGGGGTGATCGCCGGGTTGAAGGCGTGGACGTACGGGTGCATGTCCGTGGAGGAGAGGTCGAACTTCTCGTACCAGGTGGCGGCCGGGAACACGACGTCGGAGAGCAGCGTCGAGGACGTCATGCGGAAGTCCGCCGAGACCAGCAGGTCGAGCTTGCCCTCCGGGGCCTGCTCGTGCCAGGCGACGTCGCGCGGCTTGTGGTCCACGTGGTCCCGGCCCAGCACATTGTGGTGCGTGCCCAGTAGGTGCTTGAGGAAGTACTCCTCGCCCTTGGCGGAGGAGCCCAGCAGGTTCGAGCGCCACAGCACGAGCGTGCGCGCCCAGTTCGCCTCCGCGTCCGGGTCCTCGACCGCGAACTGCAGCTTGCCGGCCTTGGCCTGATCGGCGACCCACTGGCCCTCCGATTCGGCATCCCCGCGCTCGACGGCAGCCGCTGCGGCGTCGGCGACGTCGAGCGGGTTCTGTGTGAACTGCGGATAGAACGGCATCCAGCCCAGACGCGTGGACTGGGCCACGACGTCGGCGGTGTGCATGCCGTCCAGGTGGCCCTTGGCCAGCGGCGACTGCAGGTGCGCCGAGGAGTGGCCGTCCTGGCGGAACTGGTCGGTGTGCATGTACCAGAACGCCGTGCCGATCATGAACCGCGGCGGGCGCGACCAGTCCGAGGCCGAAGCCATGGTGGCCCAGCCGGTGATGGGTCGGGCCTTCTCCTGGCCGACGTAGTGCGCCCAGCCGCCGCCGTTGCGGCCCTGGCAGCCGCACAGCATGAGCATGGCCAGGATCGCGCGGTAGGTGACATCGCCGTGGTACCACTGGCACAGCCCGCCGCCCAGGATGATCATGGAGCGCCCGCCCGAGCGCTCCGCGTTGGCGGCGAACTCGCGGGCCACCCGGATCGCGGCCTCGGCAGGCACGGAGGAGATCGCCTCCTGCCAGGCCGGGGTGTAGGCGGTCTCGGCGTCGTCGTAGCCTCCCGACCACTGCCCCGGCAGGCCGTCGCGTCCGACCGCGTACTGGGCGAGCATCAGGTCGAAGACCGTGGTGACGGTGCGCCCGGCGACCGTGCGCACGGGCACACCGCGGCGGACCACGGAGCCCTCCCCGGTGTCGTCGACGAAGGCCGGCAGCGAGATCTCCGCGGCCGTCCCGTCCCAGTCGCCCAGATCCATGATCGACAGCGCCGGATCGTGGCCCTCGAGGTCCAGGTTCCAGTCGCCCTCGTCCTGGGCGTTGTAGCGGAAGCCCATGGAGCCCTTGGGGATGAAGGCCTCGCCCGTGGCGCGTTCGAGCATCACGGTCTTGAACGCGGGATCGGCCTGATCGGAGCCCAGGTCCTCGGCGGTGACGAACTTGCCCGGGACCACCTGGCCGTCGTCGCCGGTGACCAGGGTGACCAGGAACGGCAGGTCCGTGAACTGCTTGACGTAGTCCTCGAAGAACGGGGTGCGCTTCTGCACGAAGTGCTCCGTGAGGATGACCTGGCCCATGCTCATGGCCAGCGCGGCATCGGAGCCGGGCTGGGCGGGCAGCCACTCGTCGGCGAACTTGGTGCTGTCCGCGTAGTCCGGGGAGACTGAGACGACCTTGGTGCCGCGGTAGCGCACCTCCGCGACCCAGTGGGCATCCGGGGTGCGGGTCACCGGGATGTTGGAGCCCCACATCATGAGGTAGGTGGCATCCCACCAGTCCCCTGACTCCGGGACGTCCGTCTGATCGCCGAAGACCTGCGGCGAGGCGACCGGCAGATCGGCGTACCAGTCGTAGAAGCTGTTCATCACGCCGCCGATGAGATTGATGAACCGGGCGCCGGCGGCGTGGGAGACCATGGACATGGCCGGGATCGGCGAGAAGCCGACGCAGCGGTCCGGGCCGTAGGCGCCGATCGTGTGCACGTGGGCCGCGGCTGTCATCTCGAGGGCCTCCTGCCAGGACGCGCGCACCAGTCCGCCCTTGCCGCGGGCCTGCTGGAACTCCCGGCGCTTGGCAGGGTCGCCCACGATCGAGGCCCAGGCCGCCACGGCGTCGCCGCCGTGGGCCTCGCGGGCCTGGCGGTACATCTCGAGCAGCACGCCGCGGACATATGGATAGCGCACGCGCGTGGGCGAGTACGTGTACCAGGAGAAGGCGGCGCCGCGGGGGCATCCGCGCGGCTCGTACTCGGGGCTGTCAGGACCCACCGAGGGGTAGTCCGTCTCCTGGGCCTCCCAGGTGATGATCCCGTCCTTGACGTAGACCTTCCATGAGCACGACCCGGTGCAGTTCACGCCGTGGGTCGAGCGCACGACCTTGTCGTGGCTCCAGCGGTTGCGGTAGAAGGAGTCGCCCGTGCGGCCGCCCTCCCGGAACTCGGCGCGGCCGTCCGCGGTCTGCTCGCGACGGGTGAAGAAGCGGCCGGTCTTCAGCAGCGCCTGGCTGGCGGGGCCGTCGACGCCTGCGGCGTGGGCAGTATGCGCTCCGGAAGTCGTATTCGTGCTCATAGCTCGAGGCTATCGACGAGGCCGAGTCGCTGAGGAATGATTTCCGGCAGTTGCCGGAATTGCAGAATCGACCGCGAGGAACCCTTGATCTGCGTCAAGGAACGGCGGATCAATATCTGACAGCGGCGTGATCACGCGGATCCATAGCCTTCAGGATGGCCAGGCAAACCTGAGAAGAATTAGCACACAATCGCGTTGCCTAATGCTCGCGCATCATTTCTTCTCGAGCTGATTCCGAGAATGCAAGTCATTTCCGGAAGATGCCACGGGGTCTCCGGCGGTCGACGCCCGGCGAGGAACGTCAGCCAGCGTTCGCACCCTCATCCGCCTCGCGCTCGCGCTGGCGCGCCGACGGATTCGAGGCCACCGCGACGACGGCCGTGACCAGCAGCAGGAGGAAGGTCCCGTAGAACATCCACACCGACGGATAGAACCAGAACAGCGTCATGCCCCAGCCCGCGAGCGTGAGCACCAGCGCGAGCACCGACAGCACCAGCAGCCCCAGCCGGACGGTCGCGAAGCGCTCGGCGCGCCCGCGCAGCCCGTAGAAGGCGGCCAGGCCCATCAGGAAGAGGGTGAAGAACAGCTGCCCGGTGACCGTGATCGCGTCCTGGTGGTACTGATGCATCCCGAGCGCCTGGATCACGGCGGCGATCGCGAACAGGGCGGGGGCGATGACGGCGGACTTCATGCGGGGAGATCTCCTGGGGCCGGTGACGGACGCGGTCAGTCTAGAGCCGAGGCCGGGCTCGGCGAGATCAAGGGCGGCACGCTCTACCCCCTGCTCGCCCGCCTGGAGACCCGCGAGCTCGTGACGATCGAGTGGCGCACCGGCGAGGGCGGGCCCGGGCGCAAGTACTTCCGCCTCACCGACGCCGGCCGCGCCGAGCTGGCCGACGCCCGCACCGCCTGGTCGACCTTCGCACGCGCCGTCGACGCCCATCTGGAGCTCGACCGAGCTCCGTCGCGCCCCTGAACTCCACCCTTCATCAGGAGGTCACCATGAGCACAGCACCCGATTCCCTGGCCGATGAGCACGAGGTCTGGCAGCGGCCCTTCGTGCGGATGCATCGCCGCTGGTGCGATGACTTCATCCTCGAGCTGCGCCTGCGGGATGTGCCCGGCGCACGGATCGGCGACCGCCTCGCCGAGGTCGAGTCGCACTGCATCGAGACGGGCACCGACCCGGAGGAGGCTTTCGGCGACGCCCGGGAGTATGCCCGGGAGGTCGGCGACGCAGATGAGCCGGTGCGGGACACGGGCGTCCTGCGCGTCACTCTGATCTCCCCGACGGCCCTGGTCGTCTTCCTCACAGGCATCGACGCGACGAACCGCTGGGCCCGAGGCGAGGCGCTGTCCTTCAACCTGGTGGAGCTGGTCATCCTGGGCCTGCTGGTCACCGGAGTCGCCGCGCTGCCCTTCGTGCTCGGACCGCTGCTGCGCAGGACCTGGCTCGGCATCGTCTTCTTCGCGGGGCTCTTCCTGCTGGGCGCGCTGCGCGCGCTGGCCGGTCTGCTGCCGCTGGCTTCTGTGGTCGATGGCATCCCCGCGGCCCCCGTCTCCGTGGGTGCCCTCCCGATCCTGTGCGTGCTCTCGGCCCTCGAGATGCGCGAGCTGTCCGACGGTGACTGGGTCACCTCACCCTTGCGCGCCCCGGACGGCGCGCGAACGCCGGCGCGACGCGGCGTGGTGCTGATCGCCTGGATCTTCCCGATCGCCTTCGTCGCGCTGGGCGCTCTGGCCTGGATCGTCGCCTGAGCGGAATCCGGCCCGGGCTCAGAGGTGAGCGCAGGTGGAGACCGGGGCCCTGCCGTCGAACCGGGCCTGGAGGAAGCTGAGGATGTGCGGCTGGGACGTGACGTAGCCGCCCACGTGCCCGGCACCCAGCGTGGGGGCCAACTGCACGCTCGCACCCTGCGCGCACCACCTGCCGGCGAGCTCGCGCCCCGTCCGGTCGGAGCGATCGCCGAGGTGGTGCACTCCCCGACCGTCTCCGTGTAGAGCTGCACGCCGCGGGGGTTCAGGAACGACGCCGGCGAGATGC
The DNA here is from genome assembly GCF_025149945.1 of Kocuria sp. p3-SID1428. Taxonomy (GTDB): domain Bacteria; phylum Actinomycetota; class Actinomycetes; order Actinomycetales; family Micrococcaceae; genus Kocuria. The sequence continues at coordinate 27,503 of NZ_JALXVH010000021.1, forward strand.
CCTCGGACTCGATCAGACCGCTGAGCGTGTACATGAGGAAGCCGTTGCACAGGCCGCTGTCGATCTGGGCCGCGACCTGGTGCAGATCCGCGGGCACCGCACCCGCCGCGATCGCGCGCACCTTCAGCTCATGAGCATAAGAGGCAGCCAGCTCGCCCGCTGAGGCGGCGGCCCCACCGCCCTGCGAGTAGCCCACGATCCCGACCGGCGTCTGCGCGCTGGTCCCGCCCATGCAGGCGTCGCGCGCGGCGCGGGTCGCGTCGAAGACGGCGTGACCCTGGTCCAGGCGGTCCATGTAGGCGTGCGGGCCCTGCATCCCCAGGCCGATGTAGTCCGTCACGACCACGTCGTAGCCGGCCAGCAGCAGGGCGTTGATGGCCGCGGCCTCGTACTCGGTGCCCTGCGCGCCCTGATGGCTGGGCGCGCACTGATCCGCCACGCCCTGCGTGCCCACCGCGTAGGTGATCAGCGGACGGGCCCCGCTGCCCCGTCACGGCGAGCCCGACTCCAGGAACGAGCCCATCACCGGGACGATCGCCCCGTCCGAGTCGGTCCTGGTGTACATGATCCGCGACTGCGCCTCACCCAGCCGCACGGCCCGCGCAGGGCCGAGGCAGAACGGGGAGGCCTCGTGCTTGAGCAGGCTCGCGGGCGAGTCGGGCGGCTGCGACGGCGCGACGTAGAACGGCCCCAGCGGCTGGTCCGCCGCGCTGTCGGCCGCCCCGACGGCGAGGGCCTGAGACGGAGCAGGGGGCGCGGTCTCCGGGACCGCTCCGACAGCAGGCTCGGCGGCACTCGACGACGACTCGGGTGCGGCCGCAGCGGGCACGAGGCCGCCGAGACCGAGTGCGGTGACGGCCAGGGTCACCGTGAGGCAGGACAGCGGCGCGCGGAGCTTCATGAGGACCTCGACGCGGGTGCGGATGCAGCTGGTGGCCGGAGCGCAGCCCCCGCCCGCTTCGCCTGCGACGTGCGGCGACGATCCCGCGTCACGTTCAAGACAGAAGTGCATTCTTGGCCTCGAGGCCTCAGCCCGAGGCCGCGGATGTGATATGTACCATAGGTTGAGCGCCGCCATGGCGCTCCCCAGACCCCGTTCCAGGAGGACCCATGACCATCGTGATCGCCCGCGCCGGCACCGCCGAGGGCCAGGCCGCCCTGGACGCCGGACTGGCCGAGGCAGCCCGCCGCTCGGAGGACGCCGTGATCTTCCACCTCGGCGGGGACGATTCGGATACCGAGGCCCAGGAGCTGCAGGGCGTCAAGGTCGCTCACCAGTTCCCGGACGCCCGCGGCCGCGACGCCGTCGGCGATCTGCTGGATGCCGCCGAGGCCGCGGACGCCTCCCTGATCGTCGTGGGCATCCGCCACCGCAGTCCCATGGGCAAGCTGCTGCTGGGCAGCGCCGCGCAGCAGATCCTGCTCGAGTCCGCCTGCCCGGTGCTGGCCGTCAAGCCCGAGCGCCGCTGAGGTCTCTCCTCCAGAGCCCGGCACCTCGCCCTCCGCGAGGTGCCGGGCTCTGATCGTTCCCTGGACCGCCCGCCCGGTGAGGGGTCGCCTCTGCCGCCCTTCACCGGCAGAAGGCCTGCACGACAGACCCTTCACGGCCGCGGGCATCCGCGTCCGAGCACCTCAGAGCAGACGGACCTCCACGGGCTCGCCGGCGGGCACCGATCCCTCGCCGGGGCCCAGGACGATCAGGGCGTCGGCCTGCGCGGCCGTGGCCAGCAGGTGCGAGCTGTACCCGCCGAGTCGGTGCGCCTGCCGTCCGTCCCAGCGGGCCCGCACGATCCGAGACCGACCGGGCAGCCGCTCGAGATCCTCGGCGCACGCGGCGCTGATCGTGCGCGGCGCCTCGGCTCCGGCACCCGCCGCCGCGAGCGCCGGGCGCAGCAGGGCCTCCGCCGAGACCCAGGTGGACACCGGATTTCCGGGCAGGCAGACGACCGCCGTGCCGTCGGTCATGGCCAGGCCCTGCGGACCGCCCGGCTGCATGGCCACGTGCAGGAACTCGCTGTCCGGTTCGGCGCCCAGCACGCGGCGCACGACCTCGAAGGCCCCCTCGGAGATCCCGCCGGAGCTCACCCAGAGATCGGGCGCCTCGAAGTCGGAGGAGGCCAGCAGGCGGCGCAGCTCATCGTCGTCGTCGATCACGTGACGCACCGCCGTGACACGGCACCCCATCCGCTCCAGCTGCGCCCGCAGCAGCGGCGCATTGGCATTGTGGATCTGGGCGGCGGCCGGCTCCTGCCCGGGCGCGACCACCTCGTCCCCGGTGGTCAGGACGCCGACCCGCAGCGCAGGGCGCACCCGCACCCGCTGCAGGCCCAGAGCCGCGATCGCCCCGATCGCCACGGGGCTCAGAACCATCCCGGCACCCAGCACGGACTCGCCGCGCGCGACATCCGAACCTGCCGGGCGCACGAAGCGCCCCCTGGGCTGCTCCGCCGGCACCTGCACCACGGCACCGTCGGGGAGGAACTGCGCCGGTGCGACCTCCTCGACCGGCACGACGGCGTCCGCACCGACCGGGATCGGCGCCCCGGTCATCACGGGCGCGGCCGTCCCGGGCGCCAACGGGGCGGGCTCGTGCCCGGCGGCACCGGTCGCGGCCACCGTCAGCTCAACGACGCCCGGCTCAGCACCGCCTGTCTGGGCATCGGCCTGCGAGCCGCCGTCGTGCAGAGGACCGCCCTGCGTGTCGGCAGCGCGCACGGCGTAACCGTCCATCTGGGAGTCGTCGAAGCGCGGCAGCGGGATCGGGGCCGTCAGCTCCTCGGCCAGCACCCGACCGGCGGCATCCTCCAGCGCGACCTCCTCCGTCGCCCGGTCTGACCACCGGCTGCGCTCGATGACGCCCTGGATCGCGGCGATGTGCTCGTCCACGCCGCGCGATCGGTGCCCGTGCCTGCCGCCGTGCCCTGCCATGTCGGCCACCCCTGCCATGTCCGCCCCGCTGCTCCGGCTTGAGCCGCGTCAAGGCTCCCGGAGACTGTACTGTCTATGGTCTCTGATCCGGCACCGTCAGCAGGAACGCGCCGGCCGGCGCGAAGCAAGTCCGGGCCACCGCAGCAGGATCCGCAGACTGCGCCGATAGCCTGGCAGACACGACCAGCACCGGCTGCAGCAGATCCGGGAAGGGAACGAGGTGAGCCCCATGACCACCGCACTCGGGATGCCAGGCCTGCGCACGCGCCTGGAGCCCTCACCCGCGGATCCGTCGCAGGGACTGGTCGACTCCTTCGGGCGCCGGGCCGCCGATCTGCGCATCTCCCTGACCGACAAGTGCAATCTGCGCTGCACCTACTGCATGCCCGCCGAGGGGATGGACTGGCGTCCGTCCTCCGAGCTGCTCACCGCCGCCGAGATCCAGCGCCTGGTGCGCATCGGCGTGCAGCGCCTGGGCATCGTGGAGCTGCGCCTGACCGGAGGCGAGCCCCTGATCCGTCCGGATCTGGAGGAGATCATCGCCGGAGTGCACCGCGAGCACCCCGAGCTGCCGATCTCCCTGACCACGAACGCGATCGGGCTGGACCGTCGCGCCGCCGGGCTCCGGGAGGCCGGGCTGACGCGGCTGAACGTCTCGCTGGACACCCTGGACCGGGAGACCTTCGCCCGTCTGGCCCGTCGCGACCGGCTCCCGCAGGTGCTGGCGGGGATCCGTGCCGCTCAGGAGGCGGGTCTGGAGCCCGTGAAGATCAACTCCGTGCTGCTGCGCGGGATCAACGACCACGGCGCAGCCGAGCTGTTGTCCTGGAGCCTCGAGCAGGGGCTGCACCTGCGCTTCATCGAGCAGATGCCCCTGGACGAGGACCGCACCTGGACGCGCCGAGGCATGATCACGGCCGCGGAGATCCGGCAGCTGCTGGGACGGCGCTTCCGTCTAGATCCTCGCCCGGTCCCCCGCGCCGGAGCCCCGGCCGAGCTGTGGGACGTGCGCGCCCTCGGAGCAGACCTGTCGGAGGAGCCGCTGGGCACGGTGGGGATCATCGCGTCGGTGACCGAGCCGTTCTGCGGCGACTGCCGCCGCACCCGCCTGACCGCCGAGGGCGAGATCCGCTCCTGCCTGTTCTCCCATGAGGAGTTCGGGCTGCGCGACCTGCTGCGCGGGCAGACCGAGCAGGGCGCGCTGCCGCAGGAGCGGGCGGACGAACTGATCGCCGAGCGCTGGCGCGCGGCCATGTGGATCAAGCCCGCGGCGCACGGCATGGATCGCACCGGACTGGGCGACGACGGCTTCATCCAGCCCGAGCGCTCCATGTCCGCGATCGGTGGATGAGATCCTGATCCGACCATAACCCGCCGCCGTGCGCGCGCGAGATCACGATGGAGGTGCGATATGTCGCTGACGGTCAACTACTACGCCGCGGCCAAGGCCTCGGTGGGCCAGGACACACAGCAGCTGGACTACGACGCCCTGCCTCGCGACGGCGACGGCCGCGTCACCCGGGGTGCGGTGGAGAACGCGCTGATCGCGGCGCATCCCACCGCGCCTGCGGGCGAGCTGCCGCTGGCCGAGGTGCTCGAGCGCTGCTCGTTCCTGCTCGACGGCCAGGCCTGCCCCGAGCCCGAGACCGAGATCTCCGACGGCTCCGCCCTGGACGTCCTGCCGCCCTTCGCCGGGGGCTGAGGTGGCCCCGCTGCCGAAGCTGCCGGTCCCGGTGCCTGCTCCGGCATCCGCGCCGACGCCCACCCGCAGCTCCCGCGCGGCGCTGAGCGCGATCGTGGTCGCCGGTGGCCGGTCCTCTCGCCTGGGCGGATCGCCCAAGGCGCTGATGCGCCCGGATCGCGACGGCGCCCCTGCCCTCGTGCACGGCGCCGTCGAAGCCCTGAGCGGGCTCGGCCTTCCGGCGCATCGGATCGCCGTCGTGGGCCCGGAGGGCCTTCCCCTGCCGGACGGCGTGCTGCGCACCCGAGAGGACCCGCCGTTCTCCGGTCCGGCGGCCGCCCTGGCCGCTGGCGCACTCGCCCTGGCGCTGGCCGAGCCCTCCGGGGCCTGCGCCTCCGCCGAGCCCTCCGAACCTGAAGGGGGCGACGATCCCGCCGCGCCCGGCACTGCGGACCGCGCCGTCGACCCCGACGAGCAGTGGACCCTCACCCTGGCCTGCGACATGCCCCGGGTCGCCGACGCCGCTCGGGCCCTGATCGCCGAGATCGAGGCACGGGGCACGAGCCGAGCGCCCTCCCCCGCCTCGGAGGCCACCGACTCGGGCCGCACCAGCACAGCGCCCCTCGAGGCCCCGCGCGGGATCGTGCTGAGCGATCGCGGCATCCTCCAGCCGCTGGCCGCCGTCTACCGCAGCGCGGTGCTGGGTCGGCAGCTGGTCGACCAGCCCGTCGTCGATCGCTCGGTGCGTCGAGTCCTCGGGCCGCTGTGGGACCGGCAAACAGCCGTCAGGGGACTGACCGATGACGTGGACACATGGGACGATGTGAAGAGATTCGGGCTCGTGCCCGTTCAGGACTGAGGAGACCATGAGCGATCAGCCGCAGACCACCCGCACTCTTCGCAGCCCCGACTGGGCGCAGGCCCGCCAGGCGGCCTTCGACGCCGCTGCGGCGCTGCCGCCGCACTGGCTCCCTCTCGGGGAGACGGTGGGCGAGACCCTGGCCGAGGACCTGCGCGCCGAACGTCCGGTGCCCCACTACACCTCCTCGGCCATGGACGGCTGGGCAGTGAACGGACCGGGCCCCTGGCGGATCAACCGCGGCGAGTACGAGCAGATCGACCAGCGCGTGGCCTGGGCCCGCACCGAGGAGCCGCAGCTCAAGCCCCCGCGATCGCTGGCCGTCGGCGAGGCCGCACCGATCGTCACGGGCGGACTGGTCCCGTTCAGCACGAGCGCGGTGCTGCGCTCGGAATGGGGCCTCGAGGACGGCGACTCGCTGCGCCTGAGCCCCGAGGCACCGGAGGGCGCCCCCGAGGAGGGACAGAACCTGCGCCGGGCAGGCCGCGAAGCCGAGACCGGAGAGCTGCTGATCCGCGCCGGGACGCGGCTGACCCCGGGGCACGTGGCCTTCGCGGCCACCACGGGCCTGGACATGCTCCCGCTGCTGCGGCGCCCGCGCGTGACCCTGCTGCTGACCGGCGACGAAGTCGACGAGGACGGCGTCCCGGAGCCGGGACGGGTCCGGGACGCCTTCGGCCCGCAGCTGCCGCAGTTCGTCCACCTCCTGGGCGGTCAGGTGGATGCCGTGCACCGCGTGGGCGATGACCGCGAGCAGATGCTCGAGCGGCTCACCGGCTCCGCGGTGGGCGCGGAGTCCGTGCTGGACTCCCGCGCGCAGCTGATCATCACCACGGGCGGCACGGGCCGCTCGACCGCGGATCATCTGCGCCCGTCGCTGGAGGACAGCGGCGCGCATCTGCTCATCGACGAGCTGGGCCTGCGCCCGGGCCACCCCGCGCTGCTTGCCCGCATGCCGGAGGACGGCCCGTTCGTCCTGGGCCTTCCCGGCAACCCGCTGGCGGCCATGACCACCCTGATGCTGCTGGGGGCGCCGCTGCTGGCCGGGCTCGGCGGCAACGTCATCCCGCCGCTGACCACGGTGCGCCTGACCCGCGAGCTGCCGGCCTCCAAGACGGATCGACTGGCACCGGGACTGGCCTTCGTGGCTGGCGCCGCCGTCTCCGGGACCACGATCACCGACCTGAGCGAAGGCGCTGACGCCCAGGGCACCGAGCTGCCCAGCGCGGTGGCGCTGTCACGCGCGGGCTCCGACCAGCTGCGCGGCTTCTCGCAGGCCAACGTGCTGCTGCTGATCCCCGCCGACGGCGTGCGGCCGGGCGAGCCCGTCCAGGCGCTGCCGCTTCCCTGGCTCTGAGGCGGCGGGAGCACCGGTCGGCCGGCCGGACCGCAAGGGGCCCGTCGTCCGACCGAGCAGGCTGGTCCGTCAGGCCGTGACGAAGTACGCGATCGCGCAGATCACGAAGACCGCCGAGGCCGCCAGAGCGCATCCCAGCTCGATCACGATCCCGAGGCCCATGGCCTTGAGCGCGATCCAGCTGGATTCCAGGGCGGAGCTCAGATCGCGCTGCCGGTGGGTCTCCGAGGCCAGCAGGCCCACCGCGAAGCCGAGGAACAGGCCCACGACCGGGATCACGAACAGGCCGATGACTGCGCCCACCACGCCGTAGAGCACCGAGCTGTTGGGGATCTGCCGCTGCTTGAGCCGTGCACCGGTCAGCGCCATCGACGCCGACATGCCGGCCAGCGCCAGCGTGACGCCCAGGGCCAGGGCCACCCAGCCTTCCGGCGAGCGCACCACGACCGCCCAGATCACCAGGCCGATCACGACCGTGATCGATCCGGGCAGGACCGGCACCACAATGCCGATGCAGCCGATGGCCAGCAGGAGGACGGCGACGACGGTCGCGATGATCTCGGGAAGCATGCCGCCCATTGTGCCCGCCCGGTCCCGTCGGGAGGCGCTGTGCACAGGCGCGGCCGATGACCGGCTCCAGCGCGGGCACCGCCGAGCGCCGATGTCTGGCGTGTCCATGACCGGGCATGTTCGCTGCTGGGCGGTGTGGCCTAGGCTCGAGTCGATGCCGTCTCCCGACAAGCGCACCTCCGCCAAGAGCCCACGCCGCTCATCCCCCGCGCCCCGGCGCAAGGCGCCGCCGCGTCCGCAGCCGCGCGAGGGCAGCCGGGCGGCAGGCGGGTCGGCACCGGGCCGCTCCAGCGCAAGCCGCTCGAGCAGAGCCCGCTCGAATGCGGTGCTGCGCGCCTGGCCGGTCTGGGGCGCGCTCGTGCTGCTGGTGATCGGAACTGCCGGCGCGATCATGCACAACAGCGACCCGCAGTGCTCGGACCACGGCGGGACCATCCCCCGGCAGTGGGCCGACGATGTCGCACGCTCCGCCGAGGTCTCCGGGCTGCCGCCCGAGCTGCTGGCCGCTCAGCTGGATGTGGAGAGCCGCTGGGATCCGGAGGCCGAGAGCCCCGTGGGCGCGCAGGGGCTGGCGCAGTTCATGCCCGAGACCTGGGAGATCTACGGCGAGGGGGAGCCCACGGATCCCGAGGCCTCGATCCGCGCCCAGGGCCGCTATCTGCGCGATCTGCGCGAGATGGTCGCCGAGCTCGACCCCGCGGACGAGCAGGAGGAGATCGAGCTGGTGCTGGCCTCCTACAACGCCGGGCCCACCGTGGTGCTCGATGCCGGCGGCATCCCCGAGTACCGGGAGACGCAGCGCTACGTCGAGCAGATCACGCAGCTGTCCGAGACCCGCTACGCCGGAGTCTGCTCGGACGACTCCTGAGCCGCACCTTCCCCGACGCCGTCCACCGCACACGACAACGGCGCCCGCCGCCTTCGAGAGGCAGCGGGCGCCGTCGCGCTCAGGAGGCGGTCCCGGTGATCAGCCGCTGATCAGCGAGCGCATGGAGCGCAGCGCCACCGACAGCGAGGCCATGTCCGTGGCCGCGTCACGGGTGGAACCGGATTCGATCTCCTCGAGGGTGCGGCCCACGCGCTCCAGGGACTGGCGGTTGTCCTCGACCCAGGCCTCGGTCTTCTGCTCGGCCGTCTCCCCCTGGGCGCTCAGGGCCTTGGCGGTCATGGCCGTGAGCGTGGCATAGGCGTCCTCGCGCATGGACATCCGGGCCAGCACCTCCCAGCGGGAGGTCTGCGGCAGAGCCGAGATCCGGGTGAGCAGCGCCTGGAAGCCGAAGCGCTCGAACAGGGCGAAGTAGAGCCGCCCCACCACCTCGAGGTCCCGCTCGGAGGCCTCCGTGCGCGCCAGCTGCACGATGTCCAGCAGCGAGTAGGAGTCCAGCAGGCGCGACCACGAGCGGGCGAGGTCCTCGGGCACCTCGGCCTCGAGGGCCTGCTGGTAAAGGCGGTCCGCGTTCTGCGCGTCCTCGGCGCCCAGGAAGGTCAGGCCCTCGCGTCTGACCTCGCCGATCTGGGCGAAGGACTCGACGATCTCCTCGACCGGCTGCTGCGAGAGCCCGCGGCTGATGAGCCACCGCACCGCGCGGTCCAGCAGGCGCCGGACGTCCTGGATCATCTGGATCCACTGCTCGGTCGGCACGTCAGCCGGCAGCTCGGCCAGCTGCTGCATCAGGGGATCGAGCTCGAAGATCTCCACGGCGGCCAGGAACGCGGTGGCCAGCTCGCCGGGCTCGCACGAGGTCTGCTCGAGCGCCCGGTAGGCGAAGGTCGACCCGCCCATGTTGATCATCTGGTTGGCCACCAGGGTGCCCACGATCTCGCGGCGCAGCGGGTGCGTCTGCAGGTCCTCGCCGAAGCGCTCCCCCATGGCCTCCGGGAAGTAGCGCTGCACGACCTGCGCCGTCCAGGGGTCATCGGCCAGGTCCGAGCGGATCAGCTGGCCGGAGAGCTGGATCTTGGCGTAGGCGGTGAGCACCGACAGCTCCGGAGCGGTCAGGGGCTCGGCCACCTCGGCGTCCTGCGCGCGCTCCTCGAGCTGGGCGTCGGTGGGCAGGTACTCGATCGCTCGGTCCAGATCAGCGTGCTCCTCGAGCCAGTCCATGAACCGCGCGTAGGTCAGCGTGTAGTCACCGGCCTTCCAGCGGTCGACGCTGAGGGTGATGTTCTGCGCCACGTTGGTGCGCAGCACCAGGGAGGCGACCTCATCGGTCATGGACTCGATGAACCCGGCACGGTCCTGTTCGGCGAGCTCGCCGGCGGCGACCATGCGGTCCACGAGGATCTTGATGTTGACCTCGCGGTCGGAGGACTCCACCCCGCCGGAGTTGTCGATCGCGTCGGTGTTGACCAGCACGCCGTTCTGGGCGGCCTCGATGCGGCCGAGCTGGGTCGCGCCCAGGTTGCCGCCCTCGCCGATCACACGCACGCGGACGTCGGCCCCGTTGACGCGGATCGCGTCGTTGGCCTTGTCGCCCACGTCCGCGTTCGACTCCGACTCCGCCTTGAAGTAGGTGCCGATGCCGCCGTTGTAGAACAGGTCCACCGGGGCCTTGAGGATCGCGCGCATCAGCTCCGGCGGAGCCAGCTCCGTGGTGCCCTCGGGCAGGCCCAGGACCTCGCGGACCTGATCGGAGACCGGGATCGACTTCGACGTCCGCGAGTAGACGCCGCCGCCGTCCGAGATCACGGACTCGTCGTAGTCCTGCCACGACGAGCGCCCGAGCTCGAAGACCCGCTTGCGCTCGGCGAAGGAGGCCGCCGGGTCCGGATCCGGGTCCAGGAAGATGTCGCGGTGGTCGAAGGCCGCCACCAGCTTGATGTGCTCCGAGAGCAGCATCCCGTTGCCGAAGACGTCGCCGGACATGTCGCCCACGCCCACGACCGTGAAGTCCTGGGTCTGGGTGTCGTGGCCGAGCTCGAAGAAGTGGCGCTTGACCGACTCCCAGGCCCCGCGGGCGGTGATGCCCATGGCCTTGTGGTCGTAGCCCACCGAGCCGCCGGAGGCGAAGGCGTCGCCGAGCCAGAAGCCGCGCTCCTTGCTGATGCCGTTGGCGGTGTCGGAGAAGCGGGCGGTGCCCTTGTCTGCGGCGACCACCAGGTAGGAGTCGTCGCCGTCGCGGCGCACGACGGCCTGGGGCTCGACGGTGCGATCCTCGCCGTCGTCGCCGGGAACCAGGTTGTCCGTGACATCCAGCAGGGAGCCGATGAACTCCTTGTAGGCATCCTCACCGGCGGCGGCCCAGGCCTCGCGGTCCTGCGCGGGATCCGGCAGCTGCTTGGGGAAGAATCCGCCCTTGGCGCCGTCGGGGATGATCACGGAGTTCTTGACCATCTGCGCCTTGACCAGCCCGAGGACCTCGGTGCGGAAGTCCTCGCGGCGATCGGACCAGCGCAGCCCGCCGCGCGAGACGGGGCCGAAGCGCAGGTGCGTGCCCTCCACTCGCGGGGACCAGACCCAGATCTCGTGGCGCGGGCGCGGCAGCGGGGCCGCGGAGATGCGCCGCGGCTCGAGCTTCAGCGCGATCGCCGGGCGGTCCTCCTGATAGGCGTTCGTGCGGGCCGTGGCGGAGACGACCTCCACGAGAGTGCGCAGGAAGCGGTCGGCATCCAGCGAGGGCACCTCGTCCAGGGCGGCCTCGAGCTGCTCCAGGACCTTCTCGCGAGCGGCCTGGCGAGACTCGTCGTCGTCGAAGCGCTCGGGCTCGAACGACGTCTCGAACAGCTCGACGATCCCCCGGGTGACCTGCGGCTGGGCCAGCAGCGTGTCCGACATGAACTCGAAGGAGTGCGGGACCCGCAGCTGCAGCAGGTACTTCACGTAGGCGCGCAGCACGGCGATCGAGCGCCAGTGCATGCGCTCGGCCAGCACGAGCCGGTCCAGGGAGTCCGACTCCGAGCGCCCCGAGATCACCGCGCACAGGATCTCCTCGATGAGGTCCTCGGTGCGGGCATCGTCCGGGCCCACGGCGTCGACGCCGGCGGGCAGCTCGACGCCGAAGTCGTAGAGCTGGAACTCGCGGCCGTCGCCGGTGCGGATCTGATAGGGCTTCTGATCCAGCACGGTCAGCCCGAGGTTCTGCTCCATGGGCAGCATCTCGGTCAGGGTGAGGCTGCGGGTCAGGTAGACGTTGACCCGCGCCGGCTCGCCCTCGGCGGCCGGCGGGGCCACGCGCACCTCGGCGGGCAGGGCCTCGTCACGGCCCCACAGCATCTCGCAGCGGCGCAGGTCCTCGATGGCCTCGTCGATCTCGTAGTGGGCGCGGTAGTCCGCGGGGAACGCCTCCGCCCAGCGTTGCACGTATTCCCGGGCGCGCTTGGAGTCGAAGAGCTCCTCGATCTCCATGGACAGCGCCTCGGGCCACGAGCGGGCGGCCTTGCGCACCTTCAGCTGCAGGTCCTCGTGATCCACCGGCGGCGGGGTGTCCTGCGGAAGGCGCAGCCGGAAGAACAGGCGGGCCAGCGAGGAGGTCGACAGGGAGACGTCGAAGTCGACGTCCACGGCACCGTAGGCCTCGGTGAGGATGTCCGAGATCCGCTGGCGGACCTCGGTGTTGTAGCGATCGCGCGGCAGGTAGACGACGGCCGAGACGAAGCGCCCGAACAGGTCGGTGCGGGAGAACACGCGCGTCACACGGCGCTCGTCGAGCTCCAGCACGCCGCGGGCGGCCTGCACGGCCTCGTCCACGGACATGTGCAGCAGCTCGTCGCGCGGGTACTCCTCCAGCACGGACTGCAGGTCGCGGTCCGAATGGGAGTCGGGGCGGAAGCCGAAGGACTCGGCCACGGCCCGGACCTTGTCCCGCACCCATGGGGTGTTGCGGGCCGAGGTCGAGTACGCCTTGCGGGCGAACAGGCCCAGGATCAGGTACTCGCCGTCGACCTGGCCGTCGGCGTCGAAGCGGCGCACGCCGATGTAGTCGAGGTAGTCGTTGCGGTGCAGCTCCGAACGGGTGTTCGCCTTGGTCACGAACATGGCCTGGCGATCGCGCGCGTGCTCGGCGGCCTGCACGGTGAGCCGACGGGGGCGACCGGCCTTCTCCTGGGGCTCGGTCAGGATGCCCAGGCCGCTGCCCTTCACGGAGGACAGGTAGAGGCCCTCGTCGTCCTCGGAGAGGTCGTACTCCTTGACGCCCATGAGCACGAAGCGGCCGTCGAGCAGCCAGCTCAGGAACTCCTGGGCCGGCTCGACGTCGTCGAGCTGCGAGCGCATGGGGCTCAGGGAGTCGTTGACGGTGTCGACCCAGCGGACCATGTCGTCGTGATCCGCATCGATCTGCGCGACCGTGCTCAGCGCGGGACGCAGGGCCTCGATGAGCTCCTGGGCTCTGTCCTCGTCCAGGTGCTCCACCAGCTCGACCTGGATCCAGGACTCGGCGGCCGAGGTCTCGCCGAGCCCGCCCACGACCGGGATGGCCTGGGTGTCGCCGCTGGAGATGGCGCGGATGTCCTCGAGCTCATCGACGCTGCGCAGCTGACCGTCGTCGTCGCGGGTGGCCCGCAGGATCGGGTGCACGACCAGGCGCGCACCACCCCAGTCGCCGGCGATCCGGGCGTTGAGGGTGGAGACCAGGTAGGGGACGTCGTCGGCGACGATCAGCACGACGGTGCGCGATTCCTCGTCCACGGTGGTGATCAGGGTCTCGCCGCGCTCACGGCGCTGAGCGAGCTCGCGGTGGCGCTGCGCGCGGGCCACGAGCACGTCCTCGCCGCGCCTGTCGAGGTCCTGCGCCGGAGCGCCGGCGTAGTAGGTCTGCACCCACGCCTCTGAGCCGAGCTGCGGATGCTCCCGGCCTCCTGTGCCCTGCTGGTCTGCTGTCGAGAGGTCGGGACGGTCCTGGGACTCTGCCACTGGGGGATCACACCTTTGTGAAGTCGTGAGCTGGTCATCCGCTTCTGGCGGCCGATCCGGCCACTGTAGCCCGCACGATCACAGGCGGAACAGGGGCACGGCGAGGCATCTGTCCGCATGACCAGACGGCCATGGCCTCCTGGCGTCTTCCGTGATCGCCGCGCGCTCGGCCTCCGACCCCGACGACGGCCCCAACGCACAGGTTCCCACAGTATCCCCGCTGGTCAGAGCATCTTCCATGCATCTGAGGCAGTTCACGCGCAGGCCATCCGATGGACCCCCGCACCTCGCTCGGGCGCCACCGGAAGCTCAAGGGCGGTTCCTAGTGTCGCCGGTGTCTGCCCGGGCCGCATCGGGCCTGCCGTCGATTGACCGCAGACGGATGCGCACTGCCCGGCACGCATCCTTCACCGTCCCATGGAAAGGCCCCTCCCATGCCCATGAACACCTCGCTGCGCACCGTCGCGCTCGGAGCCGTCCTGGTCCTGGCCGCATCGTCCGCCCCGGCCGCCGTCGCCGCCCCTGCCCCCGTGAACACTGCGAGCGCCTCGCAGGCCGAGGACTTCGATCTGCAGTCCCACCGCGGCGGGCGCGCCGAGTGGACCGAGTCCTCCCTGACCGCCTTCTCCCGCTCGCTCGAGCTCGGCGTCACGACCCTCGAGCTGGACACCCACCTCACCGAGGACGACGTCGTCATGGTGTGGCACGACGACACCATCCAGGCCGAGAAGTGCCAGGACACCGGCCCGGCGACCCCCAACGATCCGGACTACCCCTACGTGGGCGACCGGTTCCGCGAGCTGACCTACGCGCAGATCCAGACCCTGGACTGCGGCTACCAGCAGCTGCCCGGCTACCCGGTGCAGGACAACATCGAGGGCAATCGCATCGCGACCCTCGAGGAGGTCTTCGCCCTGGCGGTCCAGCACGGCGCCGAGGACGGGATCCGCTGGAACATCGAGACCAAGGTCGAGGATCCCACCGACGCCCCGGAGCGCGCGGCCCTGGTGGCCGGCGTCATGGCCACGATCCAGGAGCACGGCTGGCCCGAACGCACCACGCTGCAGTCCTTCGACTGGGCCGCCCTGGACCAGGTCCGCGAGATCGATCCCGAGATGACCCTGGTGGCGCTGGCCGAGGCCGAGAACCCGGTGGACGCCGGGATGGACCCGCAGGATGCGGCCGAGCGCGGCTACGACGTCTGGTCGCCGCGGCACACCCTGCTCACCGAGCAGAACATCGCCGAGGCGCACGAGCTCGGCCTGACCGTGACCCCGTGGACCGTCAACAACCGTGTGGACATGGAGCGGCTCATCGACTGGGGCGTGGACGGGCTGATCACGGACTACCCCTCGACCCTGCGCGACGTCATGGCCGATCGCGACTGGGCGCTGCCGCAGGCCTACCCGCTGGTCGAGCAGCCCGAGTTCGGCAAGGGCGCGCAGACCCGCGCCGAGCGCGAGCACACCGGCGCCGCCCGTTCGGTCGAGGACGTGCGCGAGCGCTCTGCCGAGGCCCGCACCCGCTACACCCGCTGATCGACTCCGCAGCGCCGGCCGGCTCCGCCGCCGCGGACGTCCGGGCACGACGACGCCGGCCCTTCCTGCGCGGGGAGGGCCGGCGTCGTCGTGCTGTGAGAGCCGCAGAGGCTCAGCCGATCCACTCCTGCTGGATCTGCAGGACCTGGGTGTTGATGATCCGGGGGTGCGTGCTGCCGGACCAGTGGTTCAGCGCGATGCGGATCAGGGAGCCGTGGCTGACCATGAGGACGTCGCGGCCGGGGTTCTCGGCGGCGATCTCCTGCACAGCCCGCAGCGCCCTGGCCGCGAGCTCGTCCTCCGGCTCGGCGGGGATCATCAGCTCGGCGTACTTCTGGGCGGTGAGGTTCTCGTTGTGCTTGCCCTCCGTGGAGCCGAACGACCGTTCGATCAGGTCGTCGCAGACTCCGCCGAGCTCGGCGCCCAGGGCCTGCGCCACGATCCGCCCGGTCTCCCGGGCGCGGGACAGCGGCGAGGTGACCACCAGATCCCAGCTCTCGCCCTCGTCGATCATGCGCTGGGCCGCATCGCGGGCCTGCTGGCGCCCGGTGTCATTGAGCGGGATGTCCGTGCGCCCCTGGAAGCGCATGGCACGGTTCCAGTCGGTCTCGCCGTGGCGCATGAACGCGAGCATGAGCTCTCCTGACCGGCCCCGGGCGGGACCTCGACGCTGTGTGCTGGGGGTGCGGCGGACTCGCCTGCTCGGGCCGGTCCGACCAGACTGGGGCCATGAGCGATTCCAGCACCAGTGTCCCCCAGCCCTCGGACACCCGCGATGACCCGGGCCTCACTCGGCTGATCTACGGCGCCATGCCGCTGGGCGGGTCATGGGATGCCGAGGACCCCCTGAGCGACGAGCAGACGGAGATCAGCTGCGCCGCGCTCGATGCCGCGGAGGAGGCCGGGTACCGCGATCTCGACCTGGCCGACATCTACTCCGCCGGGAAGTCCGAGACGGTCGTGGGGCACTGGCTCGCGCAGGACCCGAGCCGCCGTCAGCGCATGCGCGTGCAGACCAAGGCGGGCATCCGGATCCCAGGCGCCACCGCCGACGGAAGCGCCCCCATGCACTACCGGCTCGAGACCGCCACCGTGCGCGGCTCGCTCGAGGACTCGCTGACCCGCCTGGGGATGGAGTCCGTGGAGCGGTTCTTCATCCACCGCTGGGACCCCTTGGCGGATCTCGACGAGCTCGGGGCCGCGCTGGATGCGATCGTCGACGAGGGGCTGGCCCGCCGCGTGGCGGTGTCGAACATGCCGTGGGATCACCTGCAGCTGCTCCAGCAGGCGATGACCAGCCCGCTGTCGGCCGCCCAGGTCCAGCTGAGCCTGGATCACCGCGACCTGATCGAGGCTCAGATCCTGTGGAACCACCCCGAGGGCCGCACCACGGTCCAGGACGGGACGTTCCTGGAGCGCTGCGCCCGCGCCGGCATCGAGGTCCAGGCCTGGGGATCGATGGCCCAGGGGATCTTCACCGGGGCGCCCGCCCCGAGCTCGACCGACGAGGTCCGCAATCTGGAGCCCACCATCGAGCTCGTGCGGCAGCTGGCCCGGGAGCTGGAGTGCTCCCGCGAGGCGGTCGTGCTGGCCTGGCTGATGCGCCTGCCGCAGCGGATCCGCCCAGTGATCGGCACCACCAGCCCCGAGCGCATCCGCGCCTGCGCGCAGGCCGATGTGGCCGCCGCGAATATGACGCACGAGCAGTGGTACCGCCTCTGGAACACCGCTCGCGGCCACGACGTGCCATAGGCCCAGGTCACAGACCACATCCGCCGCTCTTGTCGTCGCAATAGCGGACACGCGTCCCCGGAACGGCCCACCGCCCGGCATTCCGGCTTGCCAGCCCGCCTCCCCTGCCGGTAATTTGCGATCGACACACCGGCGCGCGGCTTCCCCCAGGCCCCCACCTGGACGCCGCCGGCATGGGGAGGAGCATCATGACCACCACCGTCGAGTCCGACGACCACAGCGCAGCAGCCCCGATCCTGGGCGTCGATCCGTCGTCGCTGAGCCTGCAGCACCGCGTCCCGCGCCTTCCGGCGCTGGCCGTGCGCACCGAGCAGCTGCCGCAGCTCGTCTCTGCCTCGGTCGAGCTGCGGCTGCTGGGCAGCGGCCACCAGGTCGTGGTGCGCCTGGACGAGACCGAGTGGATCGAGACGCTCGCGCAGATGCCCGGACGGCTCCCGCACCTGCCCACGCAGACCCGGGTCGAGTCCCCGCTGCCCGGAAGCGGGCCCTACGAGGCACGCTGCACGCTGACCGAGCACTCCCCGCGAGGTCTGGTCAAGCAGCGCGAGCGCTTCCAGCACCACAGCGCGGCCGCCCAGGCCTCTCTGCTGCTTCGCGGCGGCGACGGCGCCGCGGCCGCCATGTGCCTCTACCTCCCCGACGGCGACGACGAGCTGCAGTGGCGCACCTGGCGCACGCAGCCGGCGACCGGACGGCTCGTGCAGACCGTCAGCACCGTGCAGCTGCCCCCTGCGATCGGACGGCGGCTGCGCGCCAGCTGAGCCGGCCTCGCGGCGCCGTCGTCGTGCCCGCACAGGGCGGCACCGCCCTCAGCTGAACAGCGGGTCTCCCGCGTACGGGGCCAGCAGCTCGCGCTGGGCCGACTGCAGCCGCAGCACGGTCTGGGACTGCGGGTCGAAGAACGCCAGCTGCGTGTGCGCGCGGATGCACCATTCGCCCGTGCGCGGGTCGGCGATCTCGATGCCCAGGACCAGCGCCGCGCCGGCGGCCTTCACGATGCGCACGCGCGTGGGCGCGGGGATGTTGCTGTACTCGAGCGGACGCACGTAGCGCACGCGATGCTCCACCACGAGGGCCTGGGTGCCCTCCGGCAGGGCGTCGAAGAGCCGGACCTGCGCCGGGCGCGCCTGATGCCCGGTGCCCACGGGCACGCCGAAGGCCTCGATGCGCGCCTCCTCGAGCATGCGCACGATCTCCACGTTGTTGATGTGGCCGTAGGCGTCCATGTCGCCCCAGCGCATGGGGATCCGGACGACGACGCCCGGGCCGTCCTCGGCGAACTCGGACGCGGCAGAGGTGTTCTCGGACATGTTGCGGGATCCTTCCGGGTGGGGGCCCCAGAATAGAGGCCGCGGCACGACGATCCGCACCCCATCCCGAGCAGAGCGGCACCTTCATGAGCACGACCCCCCATTCGCCCAGGAGCGCCTCGCCCCGCCGTCGTCGCCTGGCGGCCCTCGGGATCGCCGCCGGCGCACTGGTGCTCGCCTGGCTGATCGTGTGCACCTCCGTGCTGCTGCACCCCGAGATCACCGAGGCCCCCCAGCCGGCCGATGCGGTGTTCGTGCTCGGTCCCGCCGACGGGACCCGCGTGGAGCACGCCCGTGAGCTCATGGAGCAGGGCCTGGCGCCCACTGTCGTGTACGCCACCCCGCAGGGCGATTTCGGCGGAGGCGGCCAGGCGACCACCGACGAGATCGGCAAGCCGCACTGCGAGACCGACGTTGACTACGAGGCCATCTGCTTCGAGCCCGACCCCTCCACCACGCAGGGCGAGGCCATGAAGCTGCGTGAGCTGGTGGACGAGCGGGGCTGGGACGACATCATCGTGATCACCATGCGCCCTCACGTGGCCCGGGCCCAGCTGATCGTGGACCGGTGCTACAGCGGTCAGACCCAGTGGTCGCCCATCGACTACGTGGACTCCTACTGGCGCCACCCCTGGATGACGTTCAAGGCCTACGTCTACCAGTCCGCCGGCTTCCTCAAGGCCTGGGCGACCCCCGGCTGCGACACCCAGCTGCCCGGCAAACCCAAGTCCATCTGAGGCCCCGTCCGCCCGGATTGGCGCGCGAGCACGGACTCGGGTACGCTATCCGTCGTTGCCCGCAGGGATGAGAGTTCCTGCGAACCACGAGCGCGAGTGGCGGAATTGGCAGACGCGCACGGTTCAGGTCCGTGTGCCCGAGAGGGCGTGGGGGTTCAAGTCCCCCCTCGCGCACGAAAGTCCCAGAAGCACCCCGATCCCTTCGGATCGGGGTGCTTCTGTCTGTGCTGACAGGCTCCGACACCCCTCGCGGGTTATAGGGGGTTATAGGCAGAAATGTGTGTACGGGATCGGCCTGCATCCCCGTGATCACGCCGCAGCAGGCCGCTCGATATGCTCTGGGGCATATCGAGCGGCCTCGCAGCGTGGACGCCTCGACCCAGAGGCCCCGTGGTGTGGTTCTGGCGCTGCGGGCTGAAGCGCCGTCGCTGAGTCCCCTCAGCGGCGATGCTTGCCGGCAAGCTCGAGCGCAGAATCCCCAATGCCGCACCAGGGGCGCCATGAAGGGTCACCCGCGCGCCTCCCGGCGTCCCTGCGCCCTGATCCCGACGGCAATCTGCGCCGCCAGAAGGTCGGCTGACCGTGAGAGCT
>NZ_JALXVH010000022.1 GCF_025149945.1 Kocuria sp. p3-SID1428
CCCCCCCCCCCTCCTCCGCTGTGCGGCTCTTCCCGGTGCCTCAGCCCCAGATCAGGGCGGTCAGCACCACCGCGCAGACCAGGGCGTTGTTGATCGCGTGCAGGATCAGCGGCGCCCACAGGGAGGCGAACCACAGCCGCGACAAGGTCAGCGCGGTGCCGAAGAACAGGATGTAGAGGACCGCCGGGGGTGAGACGTGGATGCCGGCGAACACCGCGATCACCAGGACGGCGGCCACGGTCAGGGGCAGACGGGCCGCCAGCCAGTCCAGCAGCAGCCGCCGGAAGAGGATCTCCTCGAAGGCCGGCATGACGACCACGGCCATCAGCAGGACCGGGATCGCGAAGGCCACGGGCAGGGTCATGATGTCCGAAGCCATGGGCGAGGCCTCCCCGGGGGACAGGCCCAGCAGCGGACCGATCAGGGCTGCGGCCGTCGCCGCGACGATGATGCTCGTCGGCAGGATCCATAGCAGGTGCAGCATGCTGCGACGGGGCCGACGGAAGCCCAGGTCTGCCCAGCTCCAGCCGTGCCGGTGCATGAGTCCGTACCAGAGCGTGCCCCACCCCAGCCCGGTGCCGCCGATCAGGACTCCCACCAGGACGGCCCCTGCGGTGCCGATGACCAGCCCTGCCAGAAGGCCCGCACCGAAGGAGCCGAGCGCCATCAGGACACCGGCGGCCAGACCCCACACCAGATGCGGCAGGCGCACGATGGGCGACAGAGTGCGGGGCCGTCGGGATTCGGACACGGGCGGGGGCATGGTCATGTGATCGAGGGGGCTCTGCATGGCTCCCACGCTATGGATCGAGATGCTGCGGCGTCGTCGGCCGCGGGGACGAGACGGCAGGCCCGTCCGGAGGGATGAGACCCCTACCGCAGCCCCCCACCCCGCCGAGTGGATACCCAGTTGCGCTGAGACGCTGAACAGCGCAACTGGGTATCCACTCGGCGGGGTGGGGGAAGGGTCAGCCTCGGACGTAGCCCTTGTGCTTGTCGACCTCGTTGGCCAGGGGGCGGCCGGCGAGCCGGGCTTCGAGGTTGCGCTCGAACTGCTTGCTGAGCGTGTCGCGCCAGCCCACCACGTCGCCGCTCATGTGCGCCGAGAGGTGGACCTCGTCCATGTCCCACAGCGGCGAGTCCCGCGGCAGGGGCTCCTGGGAGACGACGTCCAGCGAGGCGGCGGCGATCTGCCCCTGCTGCAGCGCCTCGATCAGCGCCGGCTCATCCACCAGGGCGCCGCGACCCGCGTTGACCAGGTGGGCCGTGGGCTTCATGCGCTCGAGCACTGCGGGACCGACGAGCCCGCGGGTCTGCTCGGTCAGCGGCGCGATCACCACGACGTGATCGGCCCAGCCCACGTGCTCGGCGAGCTCGTCGCTGGCGATGATCGTCCCGAAGTCCGGGTCCTGCCGTGCCGTGCGACCGGCACCCATGACTTCCATGCCCACAGCCTTCAGCAGCCGCGCGGTGGCCCGGCCGATCCCGCCCGTGCCGATCACCAGGACCCGACGCCCTGCGCTCAGCGCAGTCTCCCGGTGCTGCCACGTGCGCTCGCGCTGCAGCCGCTCGGAGCGGTGCAGCTGCTTGTCCTGGGCCAGGATCGAGGCCAGGACGAACTCCG
This sequence comes from Kocuria sp. p3-SID1428, assembly GCF_025149945.1. Lineage (GTDB taxonomy): Bacteria > Actinomycetota > Actinomycetes > Actinomycetales > Micrococcaceae > Kocuria. The sequence goes on from NZ_JALXVH010000022.1 coordinate 1,625, forward strand.
CGATCGGGGTGTCGAAGGCCCCATGCGCGTTGGTGACGGTCACGGGGGAGTCGCGCAGCTCGTCGAACAGCAGCGAATCCACGCCCGCGGCCGCCACATGGACCCACTCGAGCGCATCGGCGTGCGGCCAGGCCTCGCGCAGGGCCCCGGAGAAGAAGTCCCACACGAGCAGGATTTGCGCCCCCACGATCGCCTGGGGAAGTCCCTCGGCATCGGTCCAGGTCACCTCGGCCAGCTCCTCGAACCGGGCGGCGCCGGATGGGGGCGGCGTGGACTCGGTCGTGAGGACGACCAGGCGGGGCCGGAACTCGGGCTGCGGGGACAGGGTCGCGGTGCTCATGCCCCCACTGTAGCGATGTCGGATTGTTGACAATCCTGCGGCGCGGTTCGGAGAATGTGCGGCATGACATCTCTGAGTCCCGTCCTCAAGCAGGCCACCCCGGTGGTCGTCGATCACGCCCGCGGCAGCTGGATCTACGGCACCGACGGACGGGAGTACCTCGACTTCACCACGGGAATCGGCGTCACGAGCACCGGGCACTGCCACCCGGAGGTCGTGGCCGCGGCGCAGGAGCAGGTCGGCAAGATCATCCACGCGCAGTACACGACCGTGATGCACAAGCCGCTGCTCGAGTTGACCGACAAGCTCGGCGAGGTCCTGCCGGAGGGGCTGGACTCGGTGTTCTACGCCAACTCCGGCTCCGAGGCGGTCGAGGCCTCCGTCCGCCTGGCGCGCATGGCCACAGGTCGCCCGAACATCGTCGTGTTCCAGGGCGGCTTCCACGGCCGCACGGTCGCCGCGGCCTCGCTGACCACGGCCGGCACCAAGTTCTCAGCCGGCTTCGCGCCGCTGATGGCCGGGGTCCACATGTCCGCCTTCCCCTACGCCTACCGCTACGGCTGGGATGAGCAGACCAGCGTCGAGTTCGCCCTAAAGGAGCTCGACTACCTCCTGCAGACCCGGACCGCGCCATCGGACACCGCCGCCTTCCTGATCGAGCCGGCGCTGGGCGACGGCGGCTACATCCCCACGCCACCCGCGTTCCTGGAGGGGCTGCGCGAGCGCGCCGACCGCCACGGGATCGTGCTGATCATCGACGAGGTCCAGGCAGGCGTGGGGCGCACCGGGCGCTTCTGGTGCCACCAGCACAGCGCAGCCGCACCCGATGTCCTCATCACCGCCAAGGGCATCGCCTCCGGCTTCCCGATCTCGGCGATCGCAGCCTCGACCGAGCTGATGTCCAAGGCCTGGCCCGGCTCGCAGGGCGGCACCTACGGCGGCAATGCGGTCTCGGCCGCCGCCGGCGTGGCCACGCTCGGCGTCGTGGAGAAGGAGGGCCTGGTGGAGAACTCCCGGGTCCGCGGCGAGCAGCTGCAGGCCGGGCTGAAGCAGATCCAGCAGCGCTTCCCCGTGATCGGCGACGTCCGCGGCCTGGGCTTGATGCAGGGCATCGAGTTCACGGCCCAGGACGGCTTGCCGGATGCCGCCACGGCCGCTGCCGTGCAGCAGGCGACCACGGAGCAGGATCTGCTGAGCCTGACCTGCGGCCCGGCCGGCAACGTCGTGCGGCTGATCCCGGCGCTCGTGGTGACCGAGGAGGAGATCGCCCAGGGCCTGCAGCGCTTCGAGGCAGCTGTGGAGACGGTCGTGTCAGCGGCCCCGTCCGGCACCACCGGCGCCTGAGGTCTGCCCATGAGCGAGGCCGTCTTTCGCAGCGACCCCGAGGCCCCCGGGCGGGACGCCCACAAGATCCTGGATCGGCTGCAGCAGGCGGGCCTCCAGGCGGAGGCATCCGCCCGGAGGCTGGCCGAGTACTCCTATGACGCCTCGAACTACCGCGTGGTCCCGCTGGCCGTGGTCTTCCCGCGCAGCGCGGACGACGTCTGCGCGGCCGTGCGCGTGTGCCGCGAGACCGGCACGCCCCTGATCGGGCGCGGCGGCGGGACATCCATGGCGGGCAACGCGGTGGGCCCCGGCGTCGTGCTGGACTTCTCGCGCCACCTCACGGCCATCCGCGTCCTGGATGAGGACGCGCGGACCGTCGACGTCGATCCCGGGGTGGTGCTGGCCGATCTGACCCACGAGGTCGAGGCCGCCACCGGCGGGCGGCTCACGTTCGCACCGGACCCGTCGTCCAAGAACCGGGCGACGATCGGCGGGGCGATCGGCAACGACGCCTGCGGCAACCACTCGGTGCGCTACGGTCGGACCTCGGATCACGTGGTCGAGATCGACGTAGTCACGACCGACGGCGCCCGCCTCACCGCGACCGGCAGGGGCCTGCGCGCCACCGATCCGCAGGACGAGCACTCCGATCGACGCGCCCGTGAGCTGCTGGGGCAGCTGGAGCAGCTCGGCCGGGAGAACCTCGCGGCCTTCCGGCTCGAGCTCGGACGCATCCAGCGCCAGGTCTCCGGCTATCACCTGCACAACCTGCTGCCCGAGAACAAGCTGAACATCGCGCGTGCGCTCGTGGGTTCTGAGGGCACCTGCGCCCTGGTCGTCGGAGCACGCATGCGCCTGGTGCCCAGGCCGCCCAACGCGCTGCTCGTGTGCCTGGGCTACGACGACGTCGTGGATGCCGCCCGCGACATCACCACGATCCTCGAGTTCTCGCCCGCCGCGGTCGAGGGCACCGACGCCGCGATCGTGGAGACCATGCGCGCCCGCCGCGGCCCGGACTCCGTGCTCGGGCTGCCGGACGGCCGCGCCTGGCTGTTCGTGGACCTCGATGGGGAGGACCAGGCCGCCGTCGAGGGCCAGGCGGAGCGCCTGCTCGAGCGGCTGGGCCGCAACGGCCGACTCGTGGAGGGCCAGGCCGTCCCGGACCCGGCCGAGCGCGCCTCGCTGTGGCGGGTCCGCGAGGACGGCGCCGGGCTGTCCTCGCGCCTGGCCAGCGGCGGCGAGTCCTGGCCCGGCTGGGAGGACTCCGCGGTGGCACCGGAGGACCTGGCCGACTACCTGGCCGAGCTGCGTGTGCTGATGGACGACCACGGGCTCGACGGGGTCATGTACGGCCACTTCGGCGCCGGCTGCATGCACATCCGCATCACCTACGACCTGCGCACCGACGACGGCCGCAGGGTCTTCCGCGAGTTCACCGAGGCCGCGGCCCGGCTCGTGGTGCGCCACGGCGGATCGCTGTCCGGTGAGCACGGCGACGGCCGCGCCCGCTCCGAGCTGCTGCCGCTGATGTACTCGTCGCAGGTCCTGGCGGCCTTCGAGCGCTTCCGCGCGCTGTGGGATCCGCAGAACATGCTCAGCCCGGGCATCATGACCGAGCCCGACCGGATGGACGACCACCTGGCCCTGGAGGGCGTCCCGCAGCGCGAGTGGCGCACGAGCTTCGATCTCAGCCCCGCCCACTCCCACACCTCAGGTGCGGCCGGCGGAGCGGGCGCCGGCCAGAGCGCCCCCGACCCCTGGGTGCACGCCGTCCAGGGCTGCATCGGCGTGGGGCGCTGCCGCGCGGACACCGGCGGGGTCATGTGCCCCAGCTTCCGGGCCACCCGCGATGAGAAGGACTCCACGCGCGGACGCGCTCGGGTCCTGCAGGAGATGGTCCGGGGCGCGCGGACCGTGGGGGAGGGCTGGCGCTCCGAGGAGGTCCGCGAGGCGCTGGACCTGTGCCTGTCCTGCAAGGCGTGCTCGACCGACTGCCCCGCCGGGGTCGATATGGCCACGTACAAGTCTGAGTTCTTCGACCACTACTACGCCGGGCGCCTGCGGCCCATCGCTCACCTCTCGCTGGGCTGGCTGCCGCGCTGGCTCGTCGTGGCCGGGCGGATCGCACCGGTCGTCAACGCGCTGCTGTCCACGCCGCTGGCCAGGGCGGCAGCCGTGCTGGGCGGGCTGACGCCCAATCGCAGGATGCCGCGCTTCGCTCGGACGGGGCAGTGGCGGCAGGAGGTCGCCGACGCCGCCGTCGACCCGGGCGCGGGCGATGCGGTGCTCTTCGTGGACACCTTCACCCGCGGGTTCCGTCCCGAGGCAGCCGGAGCGGCAGCCCGCGTCCTGCAGCAGGCCGGCGAGCGGGTCGAGTGCTCGGCCGAGGCCTGCTGCGGGCTCACCTGGATCTCCACGGGGCAGCTCGGCACCGCTCGGCGGCTTCTGGCGCGGGCCGCGGAGGCCCTCGACGACGGCACCGAGCGCCCGATCGTGGTGGTCGAACCCAGCTGCGCCGCCGCGCTGCGCAAGGACCTGCCGGAGCTGGTGCCCACCGACCAGGCTCGGCGCGTGTCCCGACGGGTGCGCAGCTTCGCCGCGCATCTGGCCGAGCAGACGGCGCAGGGCTGGCGGCCGGAGCCGGCGGCCCCGATCCCCGATCGCGTCGTGCTGCAGACCCACTGCCACGAGCACTCCGTGTTCGGCCCCGCCGCCCAGCGCCGGGTGCTCGCCGCCGCCGGCGTGCGCGAGGTCGTGGATGCCGCCGGGTGCTGCGGCGTGGCCGGGAACTTCGGCTTCGAGGCCCAGCACTACGACCTCAGCATGCAGGTCGCCGAGAACGCGCTGGCCCCGACCATGCGCGGCACGGCCGAGGAGGATCCCGTGCTGACCGACGGCTTCTCCTGCGCCATGCAGGTGGACCACCTGGACCCGCAGCGCCCAGGGACGCACCTGGCGCAGCTGCTGGATCCGGAGCCGTCGTCGGGCCCTGGAGAAGACCAGGCGAGTCCAGGCCACCGAGCCCAACAACCCGAGCGAGACCAGGAAGAGGAACCGCGATGAACGCCCAGGATCACGCCCGCACCGCCCAGGAAGTCATCTCCGCCGTGAGCACGGGACTGCTCATCGACGGCACCTGGGGCGAATCCGCCTCCGGCGCTCGCTTCGAGGTGATCAACCCCGCCACGGAGGAGGTCATCGCCACGGTGGCCGACGGCGGCCCCGACGACGCCCGCCGAGCCATCGAGGCCGCCGGACATGCCCAGGCCGGCTGGGCCCGCACCGCTCCGCGCGAGCGCAGCGAGATCCTGCGCCGAGCCTTCGACCTGGTCATGGCCCGGCAGGACGAGCTCGCCCTGATCATGACCTCGGAGATGGGCAAGCCCCTGGCCGAGGCCAAGGGCGAGGTCGCCTATGCCGCGGAGTTCCTGCGCTGGTTCTCCGAGGAGGCCGTGCGCATCGGCGGGGATCAGGTGCTCTCGGGCGATGGGAAGACCCGCTTCATGGTCTCCCAGCAGCCGGTGGGCCCGTGCGTGCTGGTCACCCCGTGGAACTTCCCACTGGCCATGGGGGCGCGCAAGATCGCCCCGGCCATCGCCGCCGGCTGCACCATGGTGTTCAAGCCCGCCGAGCTCACCCCCCTGACCTCGCTGGCGCTGGCCGACATCCTACTCGAGGCCGGGGTGCCCGCCGGTGTGCTGAACATCGTGTGCACGACCGACGCCGGCTCCGTCGTGGAGCCGTGGATGTCCAGCGGGATCGCGCGCAAGATCAGCTTCACCGGCTCCACGGCCGTGGGCGTGAAGCTGCTCGAGCAGGCCTCGCAGCACGTCATGCGCTCGTCCATGGAGCTCGGCGGCAACGCGCCGGTGCTGGTCTTCGAGGACGCGGATCTGGACCGCGCTGTGGAGGGCGCGTTCGCGGCCAAGATGCGCAACATGGGCGAGGCCTGCACGGCGGCCAATCGCGTCTACGTCCAGCGCACGGTCGCCGACGAGTTCGCCCGCCGCCTCGCCGAGCGCCTGGGTGCGCTGAGCGTGGGCGACGGGCTGGAGGACGGCATGCAGGTGGGCCCGCTCGTGGAGCCCAAGGCGCTGCGCAAGGTCCAGGAGCTCGTGGACGACGCCGTCGGGCGCGGCGCAGAGGTGGTCTGCGGCGGCTCGCGCCCGGAGAGGCCCGGCTACTTCTACAGCCCCACGGTCCTCTCGGGTGTGGATCCGGCCTCGAGGCTGATGGGCGAGGAGATCTTCGGGCCGGTGGCTCCGATCATCCCGTTCGACACGGAGGAGGAGGCCATCGCCCTGGCCAACGACACCCCCTGGGGGCTGTCGGGCTACCTGTTCACGCAGGACCTCGACCGCGCCTTCCGTGTGGGGGAGGCCATGGAGGTCGGGATGGTCGGGCTCAACACGGGCATCGTCTCCAACCCGGCCGCGCCGTTCGGCGGCATCAAGGCCTCGGGACTGGGCCGGGAGGGCGGCCGCGTGGGCATCGACGAGTTCCTCGAGACCCGGTACATGGCGATGCCGCGCGGCTGAGCCGCAGGACTGAGCGGCCGCCTCCGAGTCGGCGGCCGGCTCAGTCCTGCGGCTCCCGGAGCCTGCCGATCGCGTCCTCCATGTGGCCGTCGAGCAGACGGTCCAGCTCCGGCAGATCGGACTGCCCGATCGCCCTGGCGATCTGACGGTGCTCCTCCAGCCGCGGGGACTGCGAGCTGTAGCGGTGCTCCAGAGCCGTGATGCACATGCGCGTCTCGACCATGAGCGTGGTGTGCATCCGGGTCAGGCGAGGACTGCGCGCCAGGGCCACGAGCGCGGTGTGGAAGTCGATGTCGGCCTCCGTGACGCCGTCGAGGTCATCGCGTTCGGCGGCCTCCGCCATGGCCTGCACGATGCGCAGCAGATCCGCCTGCGCCGTGGCGGGATCGGTCTCTGCGAGGCGGGCGGCCGCCGCGCGCTCGATGGCCGTGCGGGCCAGGTACATATCGCGGACGTCGTCGTCGGTGATCTCGATGACGAAGACGCCGCGGTTGCGGATGCTGACCAGCAGGCCCTCCTGGGTGAGGCGCTGCATGGCCTCGCGCAGGGGACCGCGGCTGACGCCGAGGCTGCGGCTGAGGGCGGTCTCGTTGAGCTGCTGCCCGGGTGCCAGCTCGCCCTGGCCGATCGCGCGGCGCAGCTGCCGGGCGATCAGCGCCGGGGTGGACTCCTGGATGACGGGATTCAGTGCAGGGGGCGGCATGGAGGCCTCCGAGTGGGAGATGGGATTGTCGACGATCCTACCGTGCAGCCGGAGCGCCCGATGCGGGGACCGTGCAACGCGCCGTGGCCGCCCCCGCCATCGGCAACGCGACCGAGTGGTTCGGCTACGGCGTCTACGCGGTCTCGGTCGGCTGCATCACCCACAAGTTCTTCCCCGGCGAGCACGGCACCGTCCTGGCCCCGATCCTGCTGATCGTCCTGCGCGCAGTGCAGTGCTTCTGCACCGGCGGCGAGTACGGAGGCGCTGCGACCTTCCTGGCGGAGTACGCCCCGGCCCGCAAGCGCGGGTTTCCTGGGCAGCTTCCTGGAGTTCGGCACCATGGGCGGCTTCGCGCTGGGCTGCCTGATCGTGCTGCTCGGCGAGACCTTCCTGGGCCACGACGGGATGATGGCAGAGACTCCGGTGTTCGAGGAAGCCGAGGAGCTCCACGCTGCTCAGCTACATGCCCACCTACCTCGAGGGCACCGGCGGCATGGAGTACCAGACGGTGCTCACGATCTCCTTCGTCAGGCAGTTCGCCATGATGCTGCTGATCCCGTTCGCCGGATCGCTCTCCGACCGCACCGGCCGCAAGCCCGTGTGGCGGATCTCCCTGATCGTGATGTCCGTGCCCATGTACATGCTGATGTCGCAGGGCGTGTGGGGGACTCTGATCGGCATCGGCGTCCTGGGCGTGCTCTATGTCCTGCCGCTGGCCACGATCTCGGCGACCTTCCCGGCCATGTTCCCCACCAAGGTGCGCTTCGCCGGCTTCGCGATCACCTGCAACGTCTCCACGTCGCTGTTCGGCGGCACGGCCCCGTCCGTCAACGAGGCGCTGATCGAGGCCACCGGCAGTCCGCTGGTGCCCGCCTCCGTCATGCTCCTGAGTGCTCAGCGGCTGGGCGCTGCGCAGGGATCCTCGGGAGGCCCGCTCCATTCATGCGCTCAGCCGTCCAGCTCCGCGCGGGCGATGTCGAGTGCGCGGGCCAGCCGCTGCAGACCCTCCTCGGTGCGCTCGGGCGTCGAGGAGGCGAAGCACAACCGGAAGGCGTCCTGGAACCGGCCCGACGGGGACAGCGCAGGTCCCGGGATGAAGGCCACGCCCTCGGCCAGCGCGATCTCGAAGAGCCGGCTCGTGGAGATCCGCGCATCCTCGCCCTGCAGCGTGACCCACAGGAAGAAGCCGCCCTGCGGGTCGGTGGTGACCACGCGATCGCCCAGGTGGCGGGCGATCGAGGCGTCCATGGCCTCCTTGCGGCGCCGGTACTCGGTGCGCAGCCCCTCGAGGTGCTCCAGGTAGCCGCCCTGGCGGATGAAGCGGTCCACCACGTGCTGGTTCGGCACGTTGGTGCACGTGTCCATGGCCTGCTTGGCGGCGATCACGAGATCCCGCAGGCGAGGATCGGCGTCGATCCACCCCACACGCAGCCCCGGCGCCAGGACCTTGGAGAAGGTGCGCACGGAGAAGACCAGGGGGTCCTCCGGGCTCAGTTCGGCGAAGCTCGGCACCTCTTGGCCGGCGAAGCGCAGCTCGCCGTAGGGGTCGTCGTCCAGGATGACGCTGCCCCACTCGTGCGCCAGCTCGAGCAGGCGCTTGCGGCGCTCGAGGCTCAGCGTGGTCCCGGAGGGGTTCTGGAAGTTCGGGATCGTGTAGATCAGCCGCGGGGTGCGTCCCAGCTCGCTGACCTGGGTCTCGAGGGCCTCGACGTTCATGCCGTCGTCGTCCATGGGGATCTCGAGGATCTCGGCCCCGTAGCTCAGCGCGGTGCCGGAGCCGTTGGTGTAGGTGGGGCTCTCGACGACCACCAGGTCCCCGGGGTCCACGAACAGCTTGGAGGCGATGTCCAGGCCCTGCATGCCGCCGGAGGTCACCACGATCCGCTCCGGGCGGGTGGGGTGCCCGGTCTGTGCGCTCAGGGAGACGATGGTCTCGAGCAGGCCGGGCTCGCCCTCAGTGGCGCCGTAGGTGAACGAGCTGTCGTCCAGGACCTCGCCGGCCAGCTCACGGAACCGCTCGGTGGGGATGACCTCCGCGGCCGGGGCTCCCATGGCGAAGCGGACGATGTCGTGGGTCTGCGCGGCCAGCAGTGAGGTCGAGGAGTCGATCACGGAGCCCACGAGGCCGTCGGCGCGGGAGGCCAGCGGAAGGCGGCCCTCGTGCGGATCGCCGGCGATGCCCTCGGTCGGGCGGGGAGTCAGTCCGGGCACGGTGCTCAGGTGCGGGGTCGTCATGGTCTGCTCACTTCCTGATGAGAGAACGCGGGAACGCGGTGAAGGTCTCGGCTCCGGAGCGGGTGATCCGCACCGATTCGGAGACCTCGTAGCCGAAGCCGGTCATCCACATGCCGCAGATGACATGGAAGGTCATGTTCTTCGCCAGGACGGTCTCGTCCTCGGTCCGGATGCTGATGGTGCGCTCGCCCCAGTCCGGCGGGTAGCCGATGCCCACGGAGTAGCCCAGGCGGCTGTCCTTCTCCAGGCCGTGGCGGGCCAGCGACCAGTTCCACGCGCGGGCAAGCTCGCGCACGGGAACGCCCTCGGCGGCGGTGTCGAGCACGACCTGCAGGCCCTCGGCCACGGCGTCCTCCAGGCGCAGGAGGTCGTCGCTCGGCTCGCCGAGCATCACGGTGCGGGCCAGGGGCACGTGGTACCTGCGGTGGGCGCCGGCGAGCTCGACGACGACGGCATCGCCCTCGGTGAGCACCCGATCTGACCAGGTGAGGTGCGGGGTGTCCGCGGAGGTGCCGGTGGGCAGCATGGGGACGATCGCGGGGGAGTCGCCCCAGGCCTCGCCGTCGCCCTCGGCCTGCGCGCGGGCGATCTGGGCGGCCACCATGTTCTGCGGCACTCCCACGTCGATCGTGTCGATGGCCGCCTGCATGGCTGCCGTGGTGACCCGTGCCGCGGTGCGCATGTACTGGATCTCGGGTTCCGACTTCACGGCGCGGACCCAGTTCACGAGCTCGAAGCAGTCCACGAGCTTCCACTCCGGCAGAGCGTTGACCAGGCTGCGGAAGCCCTTGGGGGAGAAGAAGTGGGCGTCCATCTCCAGGCCCACGGCCCCGCGGGTGGCGCGGGCGATCAGGCCCCGGCGGCGCAGGCTGAAGGCGATCCAGTCGAACGGATGCAGGTGCGGACGGTGCACGTATTGCTCCGGGTAGCCCACGATCTGCTCCGGGGGCAGCCAGGCGGTGCGGAAGGCACCGTTGGCGTCCATCTCCCGCAGGTGCAGCAGCATCTCGCCCTCATCGGGCACGAAGAGCAGCTGCGGGGTGTAGAACGACCAGGCGTCGTAGCTGGTCAGGTAGAAGATGTTCGCCGGATCCGTGACGAGCAGGGCGCTGAGGCCCTGGTAGTCCATCTGCTCGCGCACGGCCTTCAGGCGGCGGTCGTACTCGGCGCGCGTGAAGAGCGGCGGGCGGACGTCGTCATCGGGCGTCCGCTCCGGCTCGGGGGCGGCGTAGTCGCGGTTTCCCGTGGGGAACTGAGTGCTGCTCACGATCCCGACCCTAGAACACCGCGTTTGATTGTCAACAATCCGATCATCCCCCTCCCGCCGAGTGGATACCCAATTGCGTTATCGGGGCGAACAGCGCAACTGGCTATCCACTCGGCGGGGTGGGGTGGGTGGGGGTGGCCTCGCAGGCGGCGACGAGCTGCGGGAGGACGCGGGAGAGCACGGCGTCGTCGGTGCGGGCGAAGCCCACCACGATGCCGCCGTCGCTGGCATCGGAGGCGGCCCCCCAGTAGGCGGAGCGGTGGCCCACCAGCAGCCCGGCATCGCGGCAGCGGCGCACGACGGCGGCCTCGTCGTCGTCCGTCGTGATCACGACGTCCACGCCGCCGTGCATGGGCGCCAGCCGGGCCCGCTGCGTGCCGGCGAAGGCATCCCGGATCCGGTCTCGACGCCGGGCGTAGACCGAGCGCATCCGACGCGTGTGGCGGCGCAGATAGCCCGAGTCGAGCAGATGGGCGATCGCGGACTGGGTCACCGCGGAGACCGGGACGCCGAGCTGGCGGCGCCGCTCCAGCACCTGACCCAGCAGCGAGTCGGGCAGCACGAGATAACCGGTGGCCAGAGCCGGGCTCAGCAGGGCGGAGAACGTGCCGAGCAGAGCCACGGACCCGCCCGTGGGATCGAGCGCGGACAGGGTGGGCAGCGGGGCGCCGACATAGCGCAGCTCGGAGTCGAAGTCGTCCTCGACGATCAGCACGTCATGGCGCTGCGCCCACTCGAGCAGATCCAGCCGGCGCTGCAGGCTCAGCGAGCCGCCCAACGGGTATTGGTGACTAGGGGTCACGATCAGGGCGTCCGGAGCCTCTTCTCCTGCGGGGAGGAGGTCCACGCGCAGGCCGTCGTCGTCGACCGGGCAGGCGACGCGCTCGTGCCCCAGCGCCTCCACAGCTGCGCGCAGGGTCGGGTAGCCGGGCGACTCGACCCCCACGCGCAGCCGTGCGCGTCCGACCCGGGCGGACAGCACGCCCAGCAGCAGGCTCAGACCCTCACGGGCCCCGGCGGTGATCACGAGCCGGTCGGGGTCCGCCGGGAGGGCGCGCATCAGGCGCAGGTGCTCGGCCGAAGCCCGGCGCAGGACGTCCTGTCCTGCCGGATCAGGTCGTACGGGCAGGGGGTGGCCGGCGGCATGGCGCCAGGCCGCTCGCCACGCGGGCCCCTCGACGCGGCTGGTGTCCGGCTGGCCGGGGCGAAGATCGAGCAGGTCCTCCTCACCGGCGAGCGGCCGATTCCGCACCGCTTCCGCATCGAGCGGCCGATCCCCCACCGTCTCGGCGTCGAATCGGTGAGCATTCGGCCAGTCGCGGGAGGGGAGGTGACGAATCGGCCGGTCGATGTGTGCGGGGTGGGGAATCGGCCGCTCGCGGGGCGCAGGGGCTGTGGAGGCGCGGCGGGTCGACGACGGCGGATGGATCCTCTCGAGCCCCGGATGCACCGTGGTGGGCCGTCCCTGCTCGGCCCGCAGATATCCCTCGCCGATCAGCTGCTCGTAGGCGGCCACGACCGTCCCGCGCGAGACCCCGAGCCGGGAGGCGAGCAGGCGCGTCGAGGGCAGTGCGTCGCCGGCTGTCAGGGTGCGGGAGGCGACTTGGGCGCGGATGCCGTCGGCCAGCTGGACGGGCAGCGGCAGAGCACCGGAGCGATCGAGCACCACGGCCAGCGCCACGGAGGAACGTGCGGTCATGACCTCAGTCTGCCGCACTGGTCCTTTCGAAGCGGCAGGAAGTGGATCTTGTGGTGGACCAGTAAGCCGGGACACCATGCTCGGCATGACTGAGAACACCACTGCCTCCACCGGATCGCCCCTCGTCAAGCGAGGCCTGGCCGAGATGCTCAAGGGCGGCGTCATCATGGACGTCGTCACCCCGGAGCAGGCCCGCATCGCCGAGGACGCCGGTGCCGTGGCCGTCATGGCGCTCGAGCGTGTGCCGGCCGACATCCGCGCCCAGGGCGGCGTGGCCCGCATGTCCGACCCGGATCTGATCGACGGCATCATCGAGACCGTCTCGATCCCGGTCATGGCCAAGGCCCGCATCGGCCACTTCGTAGAGGCCCAGGTCCTGCAGTCGCTCGGTGTGGACTACATCGACGAGTCCGAGGTCCTCAGCCCCGCCGACTACGCCCACCACATCGACAAGCACGGCTTCACCGTCCCGTTCGTGTGCGGTGCGACCAACCTGGGCGAGGCGCTGCGCCGCCTGGCCGAGGGCGCGGCCATGATCCGCTCCAAGGGCGAGGCCGGCACGGGCGACGTCTCCGAGGCCACCAAGCACATCCGCACCATCCGCAAGCAGATCGCAGACCTCCAGGCGACCTTCCGCTCCAACCCCGACGAGCTGTTCGTGGCCGCCAAGGAGCTGCAGGCCCCGTACGACATCGTCCGCGAGGTCGCCGAGACCGGGAAGCTGCCGGTCGTGCTGTTCACCGCCGGCGGCGTGGCCACCCCTGCCGATGCTGCGATGATGATGCAGCTCGGCGCCGACGGCGTGTTCGTGGGTTCCGGCATCTTCAAGTCCGGCAACCCGGCCGAGCGCGCGGCGGCGATCGTCAAGGCCACGGCCCAGTACGACGACCCCGCCGCGATCGCCGAGGCCTCCCGCGGCCTGGGCGAGGCCATGGTGGGGCTCAACGTCGGCGATCTGCCCGCTCCGCACCGCCTGGCCGAGCGCGGCTGGTGAGCCCGGAGGCTCCCGAGGCCGCGGCGCCGAGACGTAGGGGAGGCCCCGGGGACAACGCGCGGGGCGACAGCGCCCGGGCCGACATCGCCTGGGGCCGCAGCGGCGGCGACGACGCCCGCACCGCGCGCATCGGCGTCCTGGCCCTGCAGGGCGGGGTCGCCGAGCACATGCGCATGCTCGAGAGTCTGGGCGCTGACGCGGTCACGGTCCGCTCACCGGCGGCCCTGGAGCAGCCTCTCAACGGGATCGTGCTGCCCGGCGGGGAGTCCTCGACCATGGACCGTCTGCTGCGCCGCTTCGGCATGAGGGACCGCCTGGCGCAGCTGCTCCAGGGCGGCCTCCCCGTCCTGGGCACCTGCGCCGGGCTGATCCTGCTGGCGGAGGAGATCGTGGATCCGGCGCCGGGGCAGACGAGTCTGGCCTCGCTGGGGATCCGGGTGCGCCGCAATGCGTTCGGGCGCCAGGTCGACTCGACCGCCGAGACCCTGCAGACCTCGCTCGGCCCGGTGGCGGGGGCCTTTATCCGGGCCCCCGAGGTGCTCGAGGTCGGCGAGGGCATCCAGGTCCTCGCCCGCCGCGGCACCGCTCCCGACGGCGACGGCCCGATCGTGGCGGTCGGCACGGACACGGCGCTGGGGCTGTCCTTCCACCCCGAGCTCACCGGCGATGACACGTTCCACCGCGAGCTGCTGCGCCGTATCGGGGACCTCAGGCGGCCGGCAGGTCCGGGAACTCGGCGATGACGTCCGCGTTGCGCAGCTTGCCGTGGGAGGTGGACAGACTGCGCTCGAGTTCGCGGGAATCGGAGCAGGCCTTCTTCCACCCGCTGTCCGCCACCTGCAGGACGTAGGGCAGGGTCGCGTTGGTCAGCGCCGCGGTGGAGGTGGCCGGCACGGCCCCGGGCATGTTGGCCACGCAGTAGAAGACCGCGGGCCCGACCTGGAAGGTGGGGTCGTCGTGGGTGGTGGCGTGCGTGTCCTCGAAGCAGCCGCCCTGGTCCACGGCGATGTCCACGAGCACGGCGCCCTTCTTCATCTTCAGGACCATCTCGTGGGTGACGACGTTCGGGGCCTTGCGGCCCGGGATCAGCACCGCGCCGACCACCAGATCGGCCTCGAGCACGCAGTTCTCGACCTCGTAGGGGGTCGAGACGACCGTGCGCACGCGGTTGCCGTAGAGGTCGTCCATGGCGCGCAGAGCCTCGATCGAGGTGTCCAGCACCGTGACGTCGGCGCCCATGCCGACCAGCTGGTGCACCGCATTGCGGCCGGCTTGGCCCGCCCCGATGACGGTGGCCTGCGCCGGGCGCACACCGGGGACCCCGGCCAGCAGCAGGCCGCGGCCGCCGTGGGAGGCCAGCAGCGCGTTCGCGCCGACGGTGGCGGCCATGCGGCCGGCGACCTCTGACATGGGCGCGAGCAGCGGCAGCGCGCCGCGGTCGCTCTGCACGGACTCGTAGGCCAGCGACGTGGTGCCGGAGTCCAGCAGCGCCTGGGTCAGCTCGCGGCTGGCGGCCAGATGCAGGTACGTGAACAGCGTGAGGTCATCGCGCAGGAAGCCGTACTCGGAGGGGATCGGCTCCTTGACCTTCAGCACGAGCTCCGCCGCCCAGGTCTCCTCGACGGGCACGAGGACGGCGCCGGCGTCGGTGTAGTCCTGGTCCGGGATGCTGGAGCCGATCCCGGCGCCCTCCTGGACGCGGACCTCGTGGCCGTGGCCCACCAGCTGATGGACGCCGGCCGGGGTGAGGGCCACACGGCCCTCCTGCGGCTTGGTCTCCGTGGGGACTCCGATGATCATGTGCGCTCCTTGAGGTCAGGACGCCGTCGACCTCGTCGTCGACGGCGCGTTCGGGGACGCCGGTCCGCGCCCCCGGGGCGCGCCGGGCCGGCTGGACTCAGCTCAGCTCGTCTGCGAGCCGATGCAGCGTGGCCTCGATCTTCTCCTTCTCGACGACCGGGAACCCCTTGGCCTGGCGGGTCTGCTCCGAGGTCTGGGACCAGTCGCAGTAGTTGACCACCTCGGTGGTGTCATCGGGGGTCGAGCGCAGGATCCAGCCCCATGCCCAGCCCTGCGGCTCCTGGCCCTCGTCGGCCACGAGCCACTCCAGGCGATGCTCGAGGTCGTAGCGGGTGACGTGGTTCTCCGTGCGGTACTGCGTGGTGCCGTCCGTCCAGAGCATCTCCATCACGAAGACCTGCCCCACATGCTCGAGCGGCTCCTGGCCGACGGCGGCGCGCACCATCTGCGAGCCGTCGATGCGCGCGTGGTTGGCGGGGTCGCGCAGGAAGCTCCACACCGTCTCGATGGGGGCATCGATCGCGGCCTGGAGGGCGATGCCGTCCTCGGCGTGCAGATCCTGGATCGTCGATTCGCTCATGGTCCCATTGTGGCGCTCGCCACCGGCAGTCCTCAATGGAGCGGGAGCCGGTTGCCGCCGGGGACCGCGAGCGGCACGACCGCCGCGGGCGGATCCGACGACGGTCCCGCGCAGCTCACCAGTCGTCTCCGACCAGCCGGTCCTCGGCGATCGAGGCGCCGAGCATGAGGGTGCGCATGAACCGCTCGGTGGCCTCGATCAGCAGCTCCTCGCCGTCGCGCACCGCCTCCGCCAGGGACATCGGCACGGGCAGGATGGAGGCGACGGCGTCGATGCCGATCCCGTGCACGGCGTCGGATCCCTGGCCCAAGGTCCCTGCCAGGCCGATGACCGGCACGCCCTGCTCGGAGGCTCGACGGGCGACCTCGGCGGGGACCTTGCCGCGCGGGGTCTGGAAGTCGATCGCCCCCTCGGCGGTGATGACCAGGTCGGCGCCGCGGATCGAGCTGTCCAGGTCGATCCCGGCCAGCCCCGAGTCCAGCAGCGCCTCGAAGCGCGGCACCAGCTCGGCGCCGATGGCCGCCATGCCGGCGCCGAGGCCTCCCGAGGCCCCGGTGCCGGGGCCCAGGGCGAAGTCGCGGTCCCGGGTCCGCTTGAGGCCGTCGCGGCCCAGGATCTCCGCCCAGTTCTCGAACCCGCGCGACATCTGCTCGACCTGCTGCGCCGTGGCGCCCTTCTGCGGGCCGAAGACCCGGGCGACGCCATGGTCGCCGGTCAGCACGTTGTGCGGGTTCAGGGCCAGGACCACGCGCACGCGGCCGGCGCTCAGCGACGGGTGCAGACCGGAGAGGTCCAGGCTCCGGGCCTCCGTGAGCGCCGCGCCCCCGGTGCCGACCGGCTCCCCGTCGGCGTCCAGCACCCGGGCGCCGAGGGCCGTGAGCGCCCCCAGGCCGCCGTCGGAGGTCCCGGAGTCGCCGCAGCCGACGACGATCGTCTGCGACCCGTCCTCCAGGGCCGCGCGGATCAGCTCGCCGACCCCGTGGGTGGTGGTGAGCGTGGGATCCCGGCGATCGTGCGGGACCAGGCGCAGTCCCGCGGCCGAGGCCATCTCCACGACGGCGGTCCCGCGCGCGTCGCCGCCCAGGCGGGCCCAGTGCGCCTCGACCGGCTGACCCACGGGCCCTGTCACCCGCGCGGGGATCAGCTCGCCGTCGGTGGCTGAGGCCAGTGTGCGGGCCGTGCCTTCGCCGCCGTCGGCCACGGGCACGGTGCGCACGCGCACGCCGGGCACGGCGCGGCGGACTCCTGCGCTGATCGCGCGGGCGACCTGCTCGGCGTCCAGCGACTCCTTGAAGCCGGAGGGCGCCACCAGGACTCGGCGGACGAAGGCGGTGGAGGATGCGGCGGTCATATCGGACTCCTCGGTGTTGAAGGGGCGGGTCAGCGGAACAGCGGCAGGCCCATGAGGGGCCAGACCAGGAAGGCGAAGACGAGCACCAGCACTGCCGAGATCGGGGCCAGCCAGGCGGAGAGCCGAAGAAGGTGCTCGGGGCGGAAGGTCTCGACGTCCTCCACGTCGGAGAACAGGGTCACGGGCTTGGCGGAGCTGGTCAGCGTGTGGCAGAACCCGGCCGCCGCCGTCGAGGCGAACGCCGCGGCGGAGGCATCCACCCCCAGGCCCGGGGCCAGGGCGACCACGATGGGGATCAGCACGGCCGAGCGCGCCGAGCGGGACTGGATGACCAGGTGCGCGGCGGTCGAGAGGACCACGACCAGGACCACGAACGCGATGGGGGCTCCGGGGCCGATCCGCTGGACGGGGCCGAGAGCTCCGGCGGCCAGCCAGTCGGCGGCTCCCGAGTCGACCAGCCCGGTGCCCAGCGTCAGCGTGGCGGCCATGAACACGAACAGCGACCACGGCACGGACTTCAGCGCCTTGCCCAGGTCCACCGACCCCCATCGGGGGCTCGCGGCCAGCAGCGCGCCCAGCAGGCCGACGATCGCCGGGTGCAGCCCGTGCAGCGGCTCCGAGCACCACAGCACCACCACGACGGCCACGAGCATGGCCGAGCGGGTCTGCGCGGTGGTCAGAGGTCCGGAGATGGGCGAGGCCGAATGCGCCTGCATGTCCTTCAGGCTGATCGAGACGGGCTCGCGCCGGTCCTCCCGCCGGGTGAACAGCCGCAGGATCAGCTCGGTGCACACGTGCGAGGACACCACGGCCAGCGGAAGGCCCAGGATCAGCCACGTGGCCACTCCGAAGCTGCGATGCCCGGCCGCGTCCAGGATCTGGGCGGTGATCAGATGCGCGCCGGCGCCCAGGTAGGAGGCCACCGCCGAGAGCAGGATGACCGACGGGAACAGCAGGGACAGCGCCAGCACCACCCGCCGGTGCGGCGCCAGCACCGCCGCCATGGCCGCGAAGACGGGCAGGGCCAGGGCCGCCCGTCCGGAGGTCGACGGGATCGCGAAGGCCGTGACGACCAGCACCGCCGTGGTGAGGTGGAACAGCGGGCGCAGCCCGGAAGCGCCGGTCACCACGAATGCCGCCACGCGGGTGGCCAGTCCCGAGGCGGTCACCCCGGCGGCGATCACGAAAGCGGTCAGCAGCAGCCACACCGTGTCCTCGCCGAGCGAGGAGAAGAGGTCCTCGTCCCCGACCACGCCGGTGGAGACCAGGATCAGCGCAGCGCCCAGCGCCACGTAGGTGTCCTCGAGCGGGGAGAAGATCCACAGCCACACGGCCACGCAGAACACGCACAGGGTCAGGGCGCCGTGGGCCGGCAGCTCATCGCCCAGGACCGAGGCCCGGATCACCACCGTGCACGCGACGAGCATCACGACCGCCAGGATCAGCGCGGCCGGGCGCGGCCTGGGGCGCGAGCGCGCCGGCGCGGGGCGGCCGCTCTGCGGAGGGGTCGAGGCCCAGCGCACGGAGCCCGTCTGCGCGCTCATCGCTCCACCCGCATGGCCTCGGCCACGCGGTCCTGCGCGGCGGAGTCCGTCTCGTCGAGCTCCTGCCGATCGGGCTGGACGAGGGGAAGATCGAGTCCGACCGAGGTGCGCCCGTCGGGCTCGGAGGCCACCCACAGGCTGCCGCCGTGGGCATCGGCCACCGCGCGTGCGACGGCCAGCCCCAGGCCCATGCCGCCCACGTCGGCGGATTCCTCGGTGCTGCTCGAGCCGCCGGAGGCCTCGGACAGCGCGGCCGAGCGGTACTGCTCGATCATGGCCCGGGCCTGCTCGGCGCTCAGCGGCCGACCCGCGTTGGTCACCGACAGGCGCAGGACCCGCCCCTGTGCCGCCGCCGAGACCTCGGCGTTCTCGTCGTCCTGCGACTGCGACTGCGACTGCGGCTGCGGCTCGGCGACGGCAGCGCTGAGCTGGATGCGCTCGCCGTCCTCCGTGTGATCGACGGCGTTGCGCGCCAGCTGGCTCAAGGCAGCCGACACGGCGGCGGCATCCATCGGCGCGGTGAGATCGGGCGCGTCGTCGAGCTCCCAGCTGCGTCGGGGGAAGCGCTGGGCCAGGTCATGGCGCAGGCGCACCACCAGCGGGGCCGCGGCCGTGGGCCGCATGCGCAGGGCTCCGGGCCGCTGCGCATCGGCGAGCAGGCTCAGATCCGCCAGGCTGCGCTGCATCTCCTGCATGCGGCGCCGGAGGCGGCTCAGCTCGGCGCTCGACAGCCCGTCGGAGCCCTGCGAGCCGGTCTCCAGGTCCCGACGACAGGCCTCCAGGGGGCGGGCGAGATGGCGCTCGACCTCGGCGGCCACGTGCGACTGGCGATCGAAGAAATCCTCGAGCCGATCGAGCATGCCGTTGACCGCCTGGGCCGTGCTGGAGATGTCGTCGCGGCCCTCGACGGGCACGCGCGGGGAGAGGTCGTGGCCCGAGACCCGCTGGGCCACAGCCGCGATCCGGCGCACCGGCAGAAGGATCTGTCCGGCGGCGAACCACGCGATCAGGGCCGTGAGCGCCAGCCCGCCGGCGGCCACGCCCACGAGCAGCAGGACCTGCTGATCCACGTCGTCGTGGGCCGGGTCCGTGAACTGCAGGACCAGGAAGGCCGATCCGTCCTCGGTGTCCACCCGCCCCCACCGCACGCTGCCGTGCTCGGTGTCCCGAACTCCCGAGGCCGACGGGTCCGCGAGGAGACTGTCGAGCTCGGCGGTATCCGCGGCCAGCAGCTCGCCGGCGTCGTCGGCGGCATTGTCCAGGTAGGAGACGTCGCCGTCGGCCACCGCGATGAAGGCCTCGTGCGTGGCCGGGGTCTGCCGGGAGAGGTAGCGCTCCATGAGCTCGGCCTCCGAGGCGAAGGGCTGCGCGGTGCGAGGATCCACGCCCTCGTCGACGAACGTGCGGAACTCCTCGACCTCCTGCACGATCCCGGCATCGGCGGCCTGATCCACCTGCCCCTGCAGCAGCGAGCGCATGGTCACCACGACGGCCAGCAGGGCGATGGCGGTGGTCAGCACGATCCAGCCCACGATGCGCCAGCGCGCCGAGACCCTGGATCCGCGCTCCTGAGCGTCCGCGCTCATCGCGTCACCGTCCCGGCCTCGGGGACATCGTCCTGCTCGCCGTCCGAATCGGTGTCCAGATCGACCTCGTCCGGCCCGTCGTCGTCCTCCGGCTCGAGGTCTGGATCGTCCTCGTCGTCGTGCTCTTCTTCATCGACGGGGGCGGCCGGCCCGGATGTCGGCGCCTGCTGCTGCTCCCGGTCGTCGGCGGGTGCCGGGTCCTCTGTCGCCTCCGGCTCGGTCGTCGGGGCGGGGGCGGAGGCTTCGGGATCGGGCGACGACGGCGCCGTGACCCGGGTGCTCACAGGATCGGAGGGCAGAGTGGGCGGCATCGTGGTCCGCGCCAGCTGCTGCGTTCCCAGCGCGGTCAGCACGGGAACGGCCATGATCAGGACCAGGAGCAGCACACGTCTCAACATGACAGTGAAGTGAACTCCGAACAAATGAAATGCAGATGAGCATCCGGGCCGCGGACGCTCAGCACTCGACCCCAGGAAGACGAGACCGATGACCGATCTGCAGTGCCCCGCTGTGCTCCTGCTCGGAGAGGATCCGCGCGCCGTGCTGGAGGGAAGGGTCCTGGGGCCCGTCGGGCCGGGGGCGGAGATCGTCTGCCTTCCGCAGGGCAAAGACCCGCTGCGCCGGGCTGCCGCCGAGGACGCCCTGGTGGACGAGCTGGTCGACGCCCGCCGCGGGGAGTCGGTGGTGCTCGAGGCCGAACCGGCGCGGCTGCGCGAGCTGCTGCGCCGCCACGGCTGCACGCCGGAGCTGCCCGCGCGCATCGAGGCCGACTCCGGCGGCTGGCGGCGCACCGAGCCCGCCGGGCAGCCCGCCCCGGAGCGGCAAGATCCGGAGCCGGCCGCCGT
The DNA here is from genome assembly GCF_025149945.1 of Kocuria sp. p3-SID1428. Taxonomy (GTDB): domain Bacteria; phylum Actinomycetota; class Actinomycetes; order Actinomycetales; family Micrococcaceae; genus Kocuria. The sequence continues at coordinate 22,433 of NZ_JALXVH010000022.1, forward strand.
GGAGCAGCCGAGCGCCGACCAGCCGAGCGCCGAGCGGCATGTGGCCCTGCCGCTGGCGGAGATGACCGGACTGCAGATGCACGCGATCACGCTGCTGCGCGAGCGCGTCTTCGTGGTGGAGCAGAAGACCACCGAGGTCACGGAGATCGACGAGCTCGATGCCCTGCAGACCACCGTCCACCACTGGCTGGAGATCGACGGCCGCCCCTCCGCAGTCCTGCGCGTCCTGGCCCACGAGGAGGCCATCGCGATCGGCCGGGTGGCCACCGCTCACGAGCACCGCGGGAAGGGCCTGGCCGGGCGGCTGATGCGCCTGGTGCTCCAGGACCTGACGCCGCTGAATCGCCCCGTCGTGCTGCTGGGCCAGTCGCACCTGGAGCAGTGGTACGAGCGGCTCGGATTCGTCCGCAGCGGAAATGAGGTCCTGGAGGTGGGCATCCCGCACGTGCCCATGACCCTGAGCCGATGACCGAGCTGCTCGCGGCCCGTCCCGTGCCACCGGCAGATGCCTGGGTGCTCGTGCTGTGCGGGCTCCTCGCCGCAGGGCTGTGCCTTCCGCGACGGACCTGGCGGTGGTTCGGGCTGGTCGTCACGGTCGTGCATGAGCTCGGCCACGCGCTGGCGGGGCTGGTCGTGGGCCGGAGGGTCATGACGATCCGCATCGAGGCCGATCACTCGGGCGTCACGCACTCCTTCGGCACCGGGCCCAGCGCGGCATGGTCGACCTTCTGGGGCTATCCCTTCCCCGCCGTCGTCGGGGCCGTGTGGGCCGCCGCGGTGGGGCTGGGGCACTGGCCGGTGGCCGCCGTCGTGAGTGCGCTGGTGCTGCTGGGCTCCCTGGTGGTGATGCGCGGTGCGCTGTCCTGGGTGGTCACGACCGGATCGGCGGCGCTGCTGCTGGCGCTGGTGTGGGCGGACCTCGCGATCGGGCGCTGGCTGATGCTCGCGGTCGGCACCGCGCTGTGGGTCGGCGCGCTGCGGGTGTGGTGGCTGCTGGCCCGGCGCCACGTCCAGGGCGCCCTGAGCCGACGGGTGCAGCACGAGCACCCGCTGGGGCTGCCCTCGGATGCCGTGGCACTGGCCCGGGCCACCGGCGTCCCGGCCATGCTGTGGCTGCTGGCCTTCCTGGCGGTGATCCTGCTCAGCGCAGCGGGGATCGCGCTGGCCTGGGCCCCGCAGCTGCTGAGCTGAGCGGCTGCAGGCAACTCAGTCTCAGATGTGGCCTGGGTCTCGTCTCAGATGATATTTTCGCCGGGCGGGTCATCGCGGATCCGCGCTGCCCACAGGAGGCCCGCATGCCCACCGACACCGTCTCACCCGCTCCCTCGTCCGAGCCCGCGCAGCGCCTTGCCGACGCTTCGCTGCCCGGCACGCAGGCGGAGCTGCCCGCCTACGACCGCTCCGGCCTGAGCACCGGCATCGTCCACATCGGCGTGGGCGGCTTCCACCGCGCTCACCAGGCCGTCGTCATGGACGACCTGCTGGCCCAGGGCGGCCACGACAGCTGGGCGATCACGGGCCTCGGCGCCCTGGCCGGCGACTCCCGCATGCGCGACGCCCTCAACGACCAGGACGGGCTCTACACCCTGGCGGTCAAGCACCCCGACGGCCACCGCGACAACCGCGTGATCGGCTCCATCCGCACCATGGCCGTGGCTCCGGAGGACCCGGCCGGAGCGGTCGAGCTCATGGCGGATCCCGCCACGCGCATCGTGTCGCTGACCATCACCGAGGGCGGCTACAACTTCAACCAGGCCACGGGCCTGTTCGACGAGACCACGCCGGCCGTCGCCCATGACCTCGAGGTCCTGCGCGGCTCCGGGGAGGGTGAGCTGCGCTCGGTCTTCGGCCTGGTCGTGGAGGCTCTGCGGGTGCGCCGCGAGCGGGGGACCGCCCCCTTCACCGTCATGTCCTGCGACAACATCCAGGGCAACGGCGACACCGCCGCCCTGCAGTTCGTGGCCTTCGCCGAGCTGGTCGATCCCGAGCTGGCCGCCTGGATCCGCGAGAACGTCCCGTTCCCGAACTCCATGGTCGATCGCATCACCCCGGTGACCACCGACGCCGACCGCGAGAACGTCCTGGCGGACACCGGGCGGGTGGACGCCTGGCCGGTCGTGTGCGAGCCCTTCTTCCAGTGGGTGCTCGAGGACCACTTCGTCCCGGGCCCCGACGGCGCCCCGGGCCGCCCCGCCTTCGAGAAGGCCGGTGTGCAGCTCGTCGAGGACGTCGAGCCCTACGAGCTCATGAAGCTGCGCCTGCTCAACGCCTCCCACCAGGCGCTGTGCTACCCGGGCCGCCTGGCCGGGCTCGAGTACGCGCACGAGGTCTGCTCCGACCCGCTGTACGTGGCCTACCTGCTGGCCTACATGGAGCTCGAGGCCACTCCCACGCTGCGCGAGGTCCCGGGCGTGGACCTGGACGACTACCGCAGGACGCTCATCGAGCGCTTCGCGAACCCGGAGATCCGCGACACCCTGGCCCGCCTGTGCGCCGAGGCCTCGGACCGCATCCCCAAGTGGCTCGTGCCGGTGATCCGCGAGAACCTCGAGACCGGTCGCCCGGTCGAGCTCTCCGCCACGATCGTGGCCTCCTGGGCGCGCTACGCCGAGGGCGCCGACGAGAACGGCCGTCCGTTCGAGATCGTCGATCCCCGCCGCGACGCCGTGATCGAGGCCGCCTCTCACCACGACGAGGACGAGCTGTCCTTCCTGCGCAACGAGGAGCTCTTCGGGGACCTCGCCCAGCAGGAGGCCTTCACGGAGCCGTACCTGCGCGCCCTGCGCGGCTTCCGCTCGCGCGGCGCCCGCGCGACGCTCGAGGAGGTCCTGGAGGTCGTGGGGCGCCCGGCCGCCTGATCCGCCGCAGCCGTCGTCCCTGTCCGCGGAAGCGGGCGGGAGGGGCGACGGCGGGACGGGCCGCGAGCACGACGCAGGCCCCCGCACCGAGACGCATCGAACGCGTCCGGGGCGGGGGCCTGTGCCATGAGCGGGGACATGCGCAGGAGCCGATGCGGCTCCTGCGCGGCAGGGCTCAGCCGGCCAGCTCGTCCTCGAGCTGGCGGCGCATGGCGCTGTAGCGGGCGCGGAAGGCGTCGGCGCCGTCGTCCTGGACGGCGGGCAGGTGCTGGGAGCCCTCGGTGCCGGCGGTCCAGGCGGGCAGCTCGCCCTGTGCGGCCCAGTAGGCCTGGCGCGCGCTGCCGAGGGCGACGTACTCATCCGGGGCGGGGACGTCGATGTCGACGCCGAGCACATGGGTGAGGGCCGTGCGCAGAGTGGCGGAGCGCGAGCCGCCGCCGATCAGCAGGGCGCGCTCGATCGGGACGTCCAGGGTCCGCAGCACCTCGAGGCAGTCGGCCAGCGAGTTCGCCACGGACAGCACCGAGCTGCGGGCCATGTTCTCGCGCGTGAGCGAGGCGCCCGTGACGCCGTGCCAGCGCCCGCCGGCGTCGGGGAGGTTGGGGGTGCGCTCGCCGTCCAGGTACGGCAGCAGCGTCAGCCCCGAGCAGTCTGGGTCGCCGGCGGCCGCGAGGGCGTCGAACTCGTCCAGGTCGGTGCCGAGCAGGTCCGAGGTCCTGGCCATGACCCGGGCGGCGTTGAGCGTGCACAGCAGGGGCAGGTAGGCGCCGGTGGCGTCGGCGAATCCCGAGGTGACGCCCGTGGGGTCCGCGATCGGGTGCGGGCTGTGGGCGAAGACCGTGCCCGAGGTGCCGACCGAGACCACGACATCGCCGTGGCCGATGCCCAGGCCGAGCCCGCCGCCGGCGTTGTCTCCGCACCCGGCCGAGACCACCGCGCCGGGGCTGTTCGGGAGCCAGTCCGAGGTGATGGTGCCGGCGGAGGCGTGGGGTGCGAGGACCTCGGGGACCTGCGGGGCCGCCCCGAACCAGCGCTCCAGGAGGTCCTCGCGGATCGAGCCGGAGGCGGGGTCGAACCAGCCCGAGCCCGAGGCCTCGGAGCGGTCCGTGATCCAGGCGCCGCCGGTCAGCTCTGAGACCAGCCAGTCGTGCGGCAGGCCCACGCGCTCAACGCGTGCCGCGGCCTCCGGGGCGTTCTCGCGCAGCCAGGCCAGCTTGGTCAGCGTGATGGAGGTGACGGGCGCGGAGCCGGTGGCCTCGACCCAGCCGGAGATCTCGAGCTCCTCGACCATGGCCCGGGCCTGTGGGGCGCTGCGGACGTCGTTCCACAGCAGGGCGTCGTGGACCGGCGCGCCGGCCGAGTCCAGGGCCACCATGCCGTGCTGCTGCGCGGAGACGCCCACGCCCAGCACGTCCGAGCGCTCGCGGGCTCCGGCGGCGTCCCAGGCCTGATTCAGCGCCTTGGTCCATTCCCGGGGGTCCACCGAGGTCCCGTCCGGGTGCGGGGCGGAGCCGCGAGAGAGGATCTGCCCCGTGGCGGCGTCGACGACCATGACCTTGCAGGACTGGGTGGAGGAGTCCACCCCGATGACGGTTCCGCTGATGCTCACTCCAGCTCCTCTGCCGAGACTCTCTGACGCTCCAGCCTAGCGGTCTGCGTCACATCGCAGGGGCCTGCGGCGGCTCCCGGGGCGCTCGGTCGGCCTCGGCTCTGCGGTGCCGGCGCAGGCTCGACGGCCGCCCGCTCACCGCCCCGCGAGCTCGGTCAGGGCGTCGCGCAGCGGGATGTCGCAGACCAGGATGTCGACCAGCCCGGCCCGCACCGCCGCCAGTACGGCCGGTGCGCGCTCCGCTCCGTGAGCGACCGCGATCCGGCGACGGGCCGCACGCAGATCGGCCAGCGATGCCGCGATCACGGAGTCCTCGACGGGACCCTCGACCGGTGCGCCGTCGGCGTCGATCAGGTGCCCGGAGATCTCGGCGACCGCGCCGGCGGCCAGGGCCTGCTGGCGGTCCTGCTCCGGGATGCGGTCCCACACGGTGGACTGGCCGGGTGCCCAGGCGCCGATCGCGAAGACCGCCAGGTCCAGATCGCCGGCCTGGGCCAGGGTGCGGGCGATCTCCGGGGTCCCGCGCAGCGCTGCGGCGCCCTCGCCGGCCACCAGCGGCGCCCACAGCGGCAGCGTCTGCTTGGCGCGCAGCGTGCTCAGCAGTCGGGGGACCGCCTCGGTGGAGTCCGGGTAGGCGATCGCGCCGGCCAGCTGGACCACCACGCTGTCCGCGAGGTCGGGCAGATGCGGGGCCATGGCATGGATGATGCGCGACCACGAGATCCCCACGGCGGTCTGGCCTGCGGCGTGCTCGGCCACCGAGGCGGCGAGCGCGCGGGCCAGGGCCTCGGTGCCGCGGGCAGTGTCGGCCGGCTCGGTCGAGGTCAGCTCCGCGATGCCCAGGGCCTGCGCGCTCTGCTGATCGCGGCCGTCCGAGGGCACGGCGACGGTGATGCGCACGATGCCGCGGTCTCGGGCCTCCTGCACGAGGGCGGCGACCTGGAAGCGCGAGATGTCGTGCTCCTGGGCGATCTGGACCTTGGACTTCTGATCCAGGAAGTGGGCGCGGCTGATCTCGGCCAGCAGCGTGAGGTGGGCGCGGTCGTCGGCGCCTGAGGAGGGGGAGGCGTCGGCGGGCGATGCGGGTGTGTTCGAGGTCATGGGGGCCACATCTGTGAGGTCGGGTGTTGCCCAGCTGAGTCTATATGACTAACATCACACTCACATGAGCGGGATAGAACACTCACGTGAGAAGCGCTGGGGCGAGGCGACTGCCCGCCCGGACCAGGCCTTCTGCCTCTCGGCGCGGATGTCGCTGTCCGCGCCCGTATGAATCCACAGAGGTATCCATGAGTCCTCGACCCACCTCGCCGCACAGCCCGCCGTGGTCCGTGGGCAGGCGCCAGCTGCTCGGCGGGACCCTCGGTCTCTCCGCCCTGGCCCTGACCGGCTGCGGCTCCTCCCAGGGCGACGAGATCGTCGTCGCCATCGTCTCCAACCCGCAGATGCAGGATGCGATCTCCCTGCAGGCCGAATTCGAGCGCGAGCACCCGGACATCAAGGTCCGCTTCGTCTCCCTGCCGGAGAACGAGGCCCGTGCCAAGATCACGGCCTCCGTGGCCACCGGCGGCGGCGAGTTCGACGTCGTCATGATCTCCAACTACGAGACCCCCCATCTGGGCGGCCAACGGCTGGATCGAGAACCTCCAGCCGTACGCGGAGGCGACCGAGGGCTACGACCCCGAGGACTTCATCGACTCAGTGCGCGCGGCCCTGAGCTATCAGGACAGCCTCTACGCCGTGCCCTTCTACGGGGAGTCGTCGTTCCTGGTGTGGAACAAGGATCTCTTCGCGGCCAAGGGCCTCGAGATGCCGGAGAAGCCCACCTGGGAGCAGATCGGCGAGTTCGCCGCCGAGCTGGCCGATCCCGACCAGGACATCTCCGGGATCTGCCTGCGCGGGCTGGCCGGCTGGGGCGAGATCATGGCCCCGCTGACCACTGTGTACAACACGTTCGGCGGCGGCTGGTTCGACATGGACTGGAACCCCACCCTGACCTCGGACGCCACCCGGGAGGCCACGCAGTTCTACGTGGATCTGGTCCGCGAGCACGGGCAGCCCGGCGCGGCCACCTCCGGCTACGGCGACTGCATCACCCGCTACAGCCAGGGCCAGGCGGCCATGTGGTACGACGCCACCGCCATGGTCTCCTCGATCGAGGACCCGGCCTCCTCCACGGTCGCCGGTCGCAGCGGATACGCCCCCGCCCCGGTCATGGAGACCGAGGCCGCGGGCTGGCTCTACTCCTGGTCGCTGGCCATCCCCTCGACCTCGCAGAAGAAGGACCAGGCCTGGGAGTTCATCGCCTGGATGACCAGCAAGGACTACATGAAGCTGGTCGGTGAGCAGATCGGCTGGGAGCGCGTGCCCCCGGGAAGCCGCTACTCGACCTACGAGCTCGAGGGCTACGCCGAGGTCTCCGAGGCCTACGCCAAGCCCACCCTCGACGCCATGGCCGGTGCCTCCCAGGAGACCTCCATGACGCACCCCGTCCCGTACGAGGGCCTGCAGTTCGTGGCGATCCCGGAGTTCCAGGATCTCGGCACCCGCGTGGGCCAGCAGATGTCGGCCGCCGTGGCCGGCCAGAAGAGCGTCGACGATGCTCTCGAGCAGTCCCAGGAGTACGCCGAGGACGTCGCCGACGTGTACCGCAACAGCTCTGGAGGCAACTGAGATGTCCACCGTGGCCACCCCGTCGGGCACCCGGGCCGCCGAGCCCGCGAGCCGTCGCAGCGTGGAGGAGCGCGCCAAGCGCGACGCCTTCCGCCGCCGCCTCCCGCTGCTGCCCGCGCTGATCTTCACGATCGCGCTGACCCAGCTGCCGTTCCTGATCACCATCTGGTACTCGCTGCGCTCCTGGAACCTCCTCAACGAGGACTCCGACCGATTCGTCGGCCTGCGCAACTACCTGGCGATCTTCACCGACTCCACGTTCCGCTCCTCCGCGCTGAACTCGATCCTCTACACGCTGGCGTGCGTGGTCTTCGCCCTCATCCTGGGCATGATCTTCGCGCTGCTGCTGGATCGGGCGTTCCTGGGCCGCGGCCTGGCCCGCACCCTGCTGATCACCCCGTTCCTGATCATGCCCGTGGCCTCGGCCATGCTGTGGTCGGTGTCCATGTTCAACCCGTCCTACGGCCTGGTGAACTGGATGATCGGCCTCGTGGGCATCGACGCGGTGGACTGGACCTCCCAGATGCCGCGGCTCTCGGTGATCGTGGCCCTGGTGTGGCAGTGGACGCCGTTCATGATGCTGCTGCTGCTGGCCGGGCTGCAGTCCCAGCCCCGCGACGTCCTCGAGGCGGCGCGCGTGGACGGGGCCTCGCGGATCCAGTCCTTCGTGCTCATCACGCTGCCGCACATGCGCCGCTACATCGAGCTGTGCGTCCTGCTCGGCGCGATCTACGTGGTCAACACGTTCGATCAGATCTACCTCATGACTGCGGGCGGGCCGGGCACCCAGAGCGCCAACCTGCCGTTCTACATCTATCAGCGAGCCTTCCTGGGATTCGACGTCGGCCAGGCCGCCGCCATGGGCGTGGTCGTGGTGATCGGTACGATCATCATCGCGACCTGGGCCCTGCGTCTGATGTTCAAGTCCTTCATGACCACGGAGCAGTGATCGACATGACCGTACAGCCCCACGACTCCGTCTGCGCCGAGGAGACCTCTGCGCCCTGGAGCTCCCAGGCTCCTGCTCGCGACGACCGCCCCGAGCCCCCGCTGCGCAAGCGCGGCTCCGGCGGCATCGGCGGCGCGGCACTGACGCTGATCACCTGGCTGCTGGCCCTCGGGTTCTTCCTGCCGGTGGCATGGATGGTGCTCACATCGTTCAAGCAGGAGGCCGACGCCGCCACGAACCCGCCCACGTTCTTCTTCGCGCCCACGCTGGAGCAGTACCGCGCGGTGATCGACGCCGGACTGGGCGACTACATGCTCAACTCCGCGATCGCCACGGTGGCCTCGACCCTGCTGGTCCTGCTGCTCGGCATCCCGGCCGCCTACGCGGTGAGCATCCGCCCGGTCGAGAAGACCTCGGACGTGCTGTTCTTCTTCATCTCCACCAAGATGCTGCCCGTCGTGGCCGTGATCGTCCCGATCTACGTCGTGGCCGGTCAGCTCAAGGTCCTGGACAGCGTCTGGACCCTGGTGCTGCTCTACACGGCCATGAACCTGCCGATCGCGGTGTGGATGATGCGCTCGTTCTTCCAGGAGGTCCCCCGGGAGGTCCTGGAAGCCGCGGAGATCGACGGCGCCTCGCTGATGACCACGCTGCGCACGATCCTGATCCCCATGGTGGCCCCGGGCATCGCCTCGACCGCGCTGATCTGCGTGATCTTCGCCTGGAACGAGTTCTTCTTCGCCCTGAACCTCACCGCCGTCGAGGCGGCCACGGTCCCGGTCATGCTCGTGTCGACCATGACCAGCGAGGGCCTGTTCCTGGCTCGGCTCTCCGCCGCCAGCGTCCTGGCCTCGCTGCCGGTGGTCATCGCCGGCTGGGTCGCCCAGAAGCAGCTGGTGCGCGGCCTGTCGATGGGCGCCATCAAGTAAGCCGGCACCCGGCCCCCGGTCGACGACGAGCCCCCGCGGCCGCTGCGCGCAGCGACCGCGGGGGCTCGTCCATGCGCGGGGTGCCCGGTGCATCGGCTGCCGCACAGCGTCGCGGCCCCGGCGGCGGCTGGATCCCTGTCCGAGGCAGGTGCCAGTCTCGGGCGGAGGCCCCGGCAGAGCAGCTCTGTCGGGGCCCTCGTGCTCACCTGCGGCTCAGGGCCGCACGACCGCCTTGAGCGCACCGGGGGTGCGGGTGGCGGTGAGGGCGGCCTGGACGTCGTCGAGGCCGTGGACGCTCGTGACGAGCGAATCCAGGTCCACCGCACCCGAGGCGGCCATGGCCACCGCAGTGGGCCACGTCCCGGCGTAGCGGAACGTCCCGGTGATCACGAGCTCGCGGTTCTGCACGAGCGGGACCGGCAGGGCCAGGGTGTCCGCGCCCATGCCGACCAGAACGGCGCGCCCGGCCGGAGCCAGACGGTGCAGCCCGTCGAGCACGGCGGGCTCAGCGCCCGTGGCGTCGATGAAGGCGTCGAACCCGCCTCCGTCGGTGCTGTCCGGCTCCGGAGCGGAGCCGGCGGTCCAGGTGCGGGCGGCGCCCCAGGAGGCGGCGACCTCGAGCCGGTCCTCGCGCATGTCCGTCACGGCCACCTCGACGGCCCCTGCGGCCTTGGCGCACGCGGCCGCCAGCAGGCCGATGGGTCCGGCCCCGGCCACGAGCACGCGCGAACCCAGACGGACCTGTCCGGCCCGCGAGGCCGCGATGCCCACGGACAGCGGCTCGAGCAGCGCGGCGGCGTCATCCGAGACCGCATCCGGCACGCGGTGGCAGAACGCCGCCGGGTGCACGGCGTACTCGCTGAACACCCCGTCCACAGGAGGCGTGGCGAAGAAGCGCACCGCCGGGTCCAGGTTGTAGCGGCCGGCCAGCGTCTGCGGTGAGTACGGCTCGGGGATGCCCGGCTCCAGGGAGACCCGGGCGCCCAGCAGCGACGGGTCCGTGTCCGGGCCGAGCCCCACCACGCGCCCGGACGGCTCATGGCCGAGCACCAGCGGGTCCTCCACCACGAAGGGCCCGATGCGACCGTGCTCGTAGTAGTGCGTGTCCGACCCGCAGACCCCCACGCTCAGCACGCGGACGAGGACCTCGCCGGGGCCGGGCTGCGGGACGGGGCGCTGCTCCACGACGAGATCCCCGACCCCGCGCAGCACGCTGGCGCGCATGGAATCGGGGATCTCGCGGATCTCGTCGACGGACATCAGCGAGCGTCCGGGAGCCGCTGGCCGGAGGCGGTGTCGAAGAGGTGGAGGCGGTCCAGGGCCGGGGTGGTCCAGATGGTGTCGCCGACCTTGACGGCGGAGCGTCCGCTGGTGCGGATGGTGATGCCTTCGGGGGCGTGGTCTTCGTCGGCGGTCTCCTCCTCGGCGGCCGAGGAGTGGGTGGTGACGATCTGGTTGGCTGCGGTGACCGGTGCCAGTGTGCTGTAGATGTAGGCGTCGGCGCCGAGCTCCTCGACGGCCTGGACGGTCACGGGGATGCCTTCGCCCTCCGGGGCCAGTGAGAGGTTCTCGGGGCGGATGCCCACGGTGACCTCGGTGCCGGTGAGGGCCTGGCGCTGGGCGTCGGTGAGCTGGAGACGGGTGGTGCCCAGTGCCAGCACGCCCTGGTCATCCGGGGCGCTGCGCAGCAGGTTCATGGCCGGGGAGCCGATGAATCCGGCCACGAACTCGTTGGCGGGGCGGTCGTAGAGGTTGGCCGGGGTGTCGACCTGCATGAGCTTGCCGGCCTTGAGCACGGCCACCCGGTCGCCCATGGTCATGGCCTCGGTCTGGTCGTGGGTGACGTAGACGGTGGTCACGCCCAGGCGTCGGGTGAGGGAGGCGATCTGGGTGCGGGTCTGCACGCGCAGCTTGGCATCGAGGTTGGACAGGGGCTCGTCCATGAGGAAGACCTTGGGGGAGCGCACGATGGCTCGGCCCATGGCCACGCGCTGGCGCTGTCCGCCGGAGAGGTTCTTGGGCTTGCGGTCCAGGTACTCGGTGAGGTCGAGGATCTTGGCGGCTTCTTCGACCTTGGCCCGGCGCTCGTCGGCGGGGACCTTGGCGATCTTCAGCGCGAAGCCCATGTTCTCGGCCACCGTCATGTGGGGGTAGAGGGCGTAGTTCTGGAAGACCATGGCGATGTCGCGGTCGCGGGGGTCGACGTCGGTGACGTCCTGATCGCCGATGAGGATGGAGCCGCGGGTGACGTCTTCGAGGCCTGCGAGCATGCGCAGGGTCGTGGACTTGCCGCAGCCGGACGGGCCTACGAGCACCAGGAATTCGCCGTCGGCGATGTCCAGGCTGAGCTCGGAGACGGAGGGGTGCTCGGCCCCGGGGTACTGGCAGGTCACGCGGTCATACGAAACAGTCGCCATGGTGGTTCTCGCTCTCTTCCCGGCAGGTACGTGCCGGACGATCCGTGGAAGCATGTGAGATGACACACATACATATGTGAGACTACACCGGTTCAGATGAGTCGAGAAGAATCTTGAGAATCTTTCGGCGAAACCGCGTCACGATCCCGTGCCTCACAGGTCTTACCCGTGAGAGCTCGCGAGAGCTCTTGCACCACCGGTGCGGAGAGATGCCGGTCCTCCCCTTGCGGGAGGGCCTCACGGTCCGCCTCGACGAAGCCGCTGATGGGCAGTCACGGCACGGAGGAGGGCCGGGCGCGGCGATGGGCAGTCGCAGCGCCGAGCAGGGGATCGGGCAGGGCAGAGCCCGAACCCCCTGGAATCCCGGAGCGTCCGGGTGGAGGCAGGGCAGAGCCTCCCCGGACGCTCCGGCCCCACCACGAAGGCCGTCCTTCCCCCAGAGGGCGGCCTTCGCCATGTCCGCGCCCGCTCGAAGGCGCCGGAGAAATTCTTTCGGAAACCGCGTCACGAACCGGGGCCTCGCCGGTCTTCACTGTGAGAGCTCGCAAGGGCCCTCCCGATCACTCGGCGCGGCCGTCCTGGCGGACGGGCTCGTCGAGCGCGTCGAGCGCCTCCTGATGGGCAGTCGGAGGAGCGCGCGCGGATCGGGCGCTGCGGCTGGTGGGCCGCGGCGCATCGCACCCCCCGGTGGGCAGAGACCGGGTCGGTGCACACTCCGGGACGCCTCGGGCAACGGGTGGGCAGACCCGCTCGAGGCGTCCCGGACCCTCCGGATCCGGCCGGCGTCTCCCCTCGGGCGCCGGGCCTCGCTCCGGGAGAGGCTCCCCCGGGCTCCTCCCGATGGAGCGGGGCCGGGCGGGCTCCGAACGACGAAGGGGCCGGGTCGCGATCCTCACGCGACCCAACCCCTTCTTCATCTCCCGCGAGCGGTCGCCTCTGCAGGCGTTCCTCCGCTGAAGCCCTGCAGAGGCGACTCCCGGCGACGGACGCGCGCCGCTGCCCGGAGGCCGTCGGCTCAGAGGGCCGGAGCCCCCGGACCCAGCGGTATCCCGAGGCTCCACCACAGCAGGAAGAACAGGAACCACACGACCAGGATCGACAGTGCGAACGGCAGCAGCAGGGACATCAGCGTGCCGATTCCGGCACGCTGCAGCCGCTGCTGGACCACGCCGAGCGTCAGGACGAAGAACGCGTTCAGCGGAGTGATGATGTTGAACGAGGAATCCCCGATGCGGTACAGCATCTGGGTGGTCTCCGGGTTCACCCCCAGGTACATGAACATCGGCACGATGACGGGGGCCACCAGGGTGTACTGCGCGGAGCCCGAGGTCAGCACGAGGTTGAGCACCGCGACGACCAGGACCACGCAGAAGAACAGCAGCGGCAGCGGGAGCCCGGCGGCCTCGAGCAGATCCGAGCCGCGGATCGCGATCACGGTGCCCATGCCGGTCCAGGTGAAGAACGCGATGAACTGCGCTGCAGCCGCGAGCAGGACCAGCAGCCCGGCGATGTCGCGCAGGCCCCGGGCCATGAGCTCGGGGACGTCGGCGAAGCAGCGGATCGTGCCGGCGGGGATCCCGTAGGCGATGCCCGCGACCAGGAACAGCAGGGCGATCGGTCCCGAGATGTCGGTGATCAGCACCGAGCTCAGCGCGCCGGTCTCCTCGAGGCCGCGCAGCGGCGAGAACGGCAGCAGCAGGGCCAGGAAGTACAGCGCCACGTACACGACGCTGGCCAGGCCCGCCCACCTCAGGCCGCGGATCTCCTGCGGCTGATAGCTGCGCAGATTCTCCTGGGAGATCTGCGGGTTCTCGTCGTCCTCGTCGCCGACCTCGGCGGTGCCGTCGCGCTCGGCGGCCAGTTCCGCCTCGTGGATCCGGGCCGTCATCCGGGTCAGCACGCGCTCGGTCACGAAGGTGATGAGCAGGGCGAGCATCACGGCGGAGGCCGCAGAGAAGTAGTAGTTCGCGATGGGGGAGACCTGGTAGTCGGGATCCACCAGCTGCGCCGCCGACGTCGAGATCCCGCCCAGGAGGGGGTCGGTCAGGTTCACCACGAGCGAGGCGTTGAAGCCCGCGGAGGCCGAGGCGAACGCGACGACGGCGCCCAGCACCGCCGAGCGGCCCGCCGCCTTGAACGCCGCCGCCCCCAGCGGGATGAGCACCACGGTGATCGCATCGGAGGCGATCGAGCCGGTGACACCGGCCAGCGCCAGAACGAAGGTCAGCCAGCGGGCGGGCACCTTGGCCACCACGATCCGCAGAGCCGTGGTGATCAGCCCGGCGCCGTCGGCCACCGCCACGCCCAGCATCACGACGAGCACCACGCCCAGCGGCGGGAACTCGACAACGTTCGGGACCACCTCGGCGACGATGCGTCGCAGGCCCTCGCCGTTGAGCAGGCTCGTCACCGCCACGGTCTCTCCGGTGGTGGGGTCCACGGCGCTTGCGCCCATGCGGGCGAGCAGCTCCGAGAGCGGGACGATCAGCGCCGCCAGCAGCGCGAACAGCCAGAACGGGTGCGGCAGGCGGTTGCCGAGCACCTCGATCGCGCCCAGGACCCGGCCGAGCCGCCCGCCCTGGATCAGGGGGCCGCGGTCGGCCGGGGCATCAGCGTCGCCGGGTGCGGACGAGGCGGAGGACATCGAGGGGGATCAGCCCTGCTCGTCGTCCAAGCTCAGCAGCTGCTCGATGTCACCGCGCAGCTGTCCCGGGGTGGTGGTGGGGGCGTAGCGCTCGACCACGCGGCCGTCGCCATCGATCAGGAACTTGGCGAAGTTCCACTCGATGTCCGCGCCGTCCGCGCCCTGCTTCTGGGACTTGAGCCAGGCCCACAGCGGGTGGGCGTCGATCCCGTTGACATCGACCTTCTTGTACAGCGGGAAGTCGACGGAGAACTCGGTGCGGCAGAACTGCTGGATCTGCTCCTCATCGCCGGGCTCCTGCCCGCCGAACTGGTTGCACGGGAAGCCGAGCACGGTGAAGCCGCGGTCCTTGTACTCGTCCTGCAGCTTCTGCAGGCCGTCGTACTGCGGCGTCAGCCCGCACTCGCTGGCGGTGTTGACGACCAGCACGACCTGACCGGCGAAGCGGTCGAAGACATCCTGCGAGCCGGCGATGGTGTCGGCGCTGAAGTCGTGGAACGTGGTCAAGGGTTCTCCTGAGGATCTGCCCCGAGACGAGGCCTTCGATGTTCAGCCGGCCCCCACAGTAGCGGGCGAGCCCGCCCCGTCCTTCGCCAGCGGAAGTGACGGAGCGGGCTGCGGGCTTCAGCTGCGATCGAGCAGGATCACATCCAGCTGACGCGGGCCGTGCACGCCCTCGACGCGCTCCAGCTCGATGTCCGAGGTCGCGGAGGGCCCCGAGATCATGGTGATCGGGCGGTCCGGGCCGATCCGCTCGAAGGCCTCGGGGATCAGCTCGACCACCGTGTCCAGCCCGACGATGCACACGTGGTGATCGGGCACCAGGCTCAGCGCGCGGCGGCCCTCATCGGGGGCGGAGGTGAGGAAGATCGTGCCGGTCTCGGCGCACGAGACGGTCGAGGAGCTGACCAGCGCATCGATCTGGTCGAGCCCCCGCGCCGTCAGGGGAGCGCCGTCCGGGCCCTCATCGCGGACCCTGTTCAGGGACTGCGGCAGCCAGGACTCCTCCAGGCCCTCCGGCACGAGCACGGAGCTCTCGCCCAGCAGCTCGGCCAGGCGCCCCGGCAGGGAGGACAGGTCCTCCCGGTGGACCTCGGCCTTGTAGTCGATCAGCCGGTCCTCGAGCATGTCGACGATCTGCTCGCGGCTCAGCTCGGAGCTGCGGCGGTAGCCCCGCGGGATCTGCGGAGCCGACGGGGAATCCGCGATCGAGGCCCGGATGCGGGCCAGGATCTCGGTGCGGGCCTCGGACTGCGATGCGGGGCTCATGCCTGCTCCTGGTTCGGGTCGGTGCTGCGGCTGTCGATGCCGAAGGTGAGGTCCGCGGGATCGCCGACAGTGCGCTCGCTGAGCTCGCTGCCCGCGATCTCCCCTTCGCGGGGAGTCTCCGGGCGGACGCGGCCCGAGCGGCGGGCCCGGACCTCCTGGGCGGTCGAGCCCCATGCGGCGCCGTCCTCGGTGCGACCGGCCAGCGAGGGGCCCTCGACGGGAATCGGCTGCGTGGCGGTCTCCAGGTTCGTGTCGCCCAGGTCCTCTTGCCGGCGCTGCTCGGTTCCGGCCCCGTTGTCCTGCCACCAGCTGCGGAAGGACTCGCGCGGCATCACGGGGATGTCGCGCTCCTGGGTCCATCCGCCGACCACGCCGGGCATCCAGCTCAGTCCGCCCATGGGCTTCGTGGCGGCCCGCCCCAGGGGCAGGGCCTTCTCCGCCAGACGCATCCGGGTCCCCGACGACATCGCCAGGCCGGCGGCGCGCATGAGCAGGTCCATCTGCGAGGGCACGGCCTCCTGGGTGCGGGCCACCACGCGGCGCAGGAAGGTGCCGGCAGAGCCCTCCTGGGGGATCTCGGGCTTGGCGTGGGGCTGCGCGGCCTCGGGATTGTGCGCGTGCTGCTCCAGCACCTCCGCCTCATAGCGCTGGGCCGTGTCCTTCTGCGCCCTCTCCTCCCGGCGGCGCTCGCCGTGCTTGGTGCGCACGTCCTCGTCGCGCAGGTGGACCAGGATCGACGGGATGTCGATCTTCACGGGGCACACCTCGTAGCAGCGCCCGCACAGCGACGACGCGTACGGCAGCGAGTCGTTCTCCGCGGCGGCCACGCCCGTGAGCTGCGGGGAGAGGATCGCTCCGATGGGCCCGGGGTAGACGGAGCCGTAGGCGTGGCCGCCCGCGTGCTCGTAGACCGGGCAGACGTTGAGGCAGGCGGAGCAGCGGATGCAGCGCAGGGCGTCGCGGCCCGCCGGGTCCGACAGCACGGCCGAGCGCCCGTTGTCCATCAGGATCAGGTGGAACTCCTGCGGCCCGTCGCCCTCGCTCACCCCGGTCCACATGGAGGTGTAGGGGTTCATGCGCTCGCCGGTCGAGGAGCGCGGCAGCAGCTGGGTGAAGACCTCGAGGTCGGAGAACCGCGGCAGCAGCTTCTCGACGCCCATGACGGTGATCAGGGTCTCCGGCAGCGTCAGGCACATGCGCCCGTTGCCCTCGGACTCCACCACCGTGAGGGTGCCGGACTCGGCGATGCCGAAGTTCGCCCCGGAGATCGCCACGGTGGAGTCCAGGAACTTCTCGCGCAGGTAGCGCCGGGAGGCCTCGGCCAGCACGGCGGGCTCGTCGGTCAGCTCGCGGGTCAGCCCGGGCATCTTCCGGGAGAAGATCTCGCGGATCTGGTCGCGGTTCTTGTGGATGGCCGGGACCAGGATGTGCGACGGCTTGTCCTCGCCGAGCTGCACGATCAGCTCCGCCAGGTCGGTCTCGATCGCGCGGATGCCCTCGGAGTCCAGGTGCTCGTTGAGGCCCATCTCCTGGGTGGCCATCGACTTGACCTTGATGACCTCGTCGACGCCCTTGGCCCGCACGAGGTCGGTGACGATGCGATTGGCCTCCTCGGCGTCGCGGGCCCAGTGCACGATGCCGCCGCGGGCGGTCACGTTGGCCTCGAACTGCTCGAGCAGCTCGGGCATGCGCGCGGCGACCTCCTGCTTGACGGCCGCGCCGGCGTCGCGCAGCTCCTCCCAGTCCGGCAGCTCCCCGACGACGCGGTTGCGCTTGGCGCGGATGGTGTGGGTCGCGTGGCCGATGTTGGCGCGCATCTGCTCATCGCGCAGCTCGTCGCGCGCGTGGGCGGGGAAGGGGGACTCCTCGTAGAGGTTGCCCACTCCGTAGGCGGGCGGCATGGACGGCATGCCGAGCTGGACGGCGGTCATCGTGCGGCTCCTTCAGTGGTCTCGACGGCGGGGGCCTCGGCGCGCGGGCCGATCGACGCGGTGCCCTGCGGGATCGAAAGCTCGGCGATGTCGTCGAGCTCGAGGGGGTTCTGGCGGGTGGAGGCCAGGATCTCGGCCAGGTGGACGGTGCGCACCGGTGTCCTGCGGCGGTGCGCGGCTCCCGACAGGTGCAGCAGGCACGAGGCGTCGCCGCCGGCGCACAGCTCGGTGTCCGTGCGCTCGATGTCGCGCAGCTTGGCCTCGGCCATGGCGCCGGAGACATCCGGGTTCTTGAAGGAGAACGTGCCGCCGAAGCCGCAGCACTCGTAGGCGTTGGGCAGCTCGACCAGCTCGAGGTCCTGGACGGAGGAGAGCAGCCGGGTCGGTCGATCGCCCAGTCCGAGCAGGCGCAGGCCGTGGCACGACGGGTGGTAGGTGATCCGGTGCGGGAACCACGATCCGAGCTGGGCGCCGGCATCCGTGACACCGAGGACGTCGGTCAGCAGCTCGGAGAGCTCGTAGGTCCGGCCGGCGACCTCCTCGGCGCGCTGGGCCAGGGCCTCGTCGCCGCACTCCCGGGCGATCATCGGCTGCTGGTGGCCCAGGGAGGCCACGCAGGAGCCGGACGGGGCGACCGCGACGTCGTAGTCGGCGGCGGTGAACGCCTCGACGTGGTTGCGCACGACGGGCAGCGCGCCGTCGATGTAGCCGCTGTTGACGTGCATCTGGGAGCAGCAGCCCTGCCCCGGCGGGAAGATCACCTCGTGGCCGAGGCGCTCCAGCACGCGGACGGTGGCCAGCGCGACCTTGGGGTACATCGCATCGACGATGCAGGTGGCGAACAGTGCGATCCTCATGGGCCCTCCCGGACATCTTCTTCCCGACGACGCTCGCGGTGTGATGCGCATCATGTACAGTCTCGTCGGGATCGTGTGGTCAGACCATACCCGAACGTGACTCTCGTCGCACTGGAGACCGCTGTCGATCCCGTCAGCTCCTCCTTCATCACACCTACCGGAGGTCCTCGTGGACACCTACACAGCACAGGTGGATGCCGTCGGCGGAAGCCTCGGCCTCTCCGCCTTGGTCGGCCTGATCCCGCTGCTTGTCTTCTTCGCCTGCCTGGTCGGGCTCAAGCGCAGCGCCTGGCTGTCCGGGCTGGCGGCGCTGGCCTCGGCCCTGCTGGTCGCCATGCTCGGCTTCGACATGCCCGTGGATCTGGCGCTGCTGACGGCCACCCAGGGCGCGGCCTTCGGCCTGTTCCCGATCGTGTGGATCGTCGTGATGGCGCTGTGGTTCTACCAGGTGACCGTTGCGGCAGGGCGGTTCGAGGACATGCGCTCGATCTTCGACTCGATCGGCGGCGGTGACGTCCGCATCCAGGCGATCCTCATCGCGTTCTGCTTCGGCGGTCTCCTCGAGGCGCTCGCCGGCTTCGGCGCGCCGGTGGCCATCACGGCGACCATGATCATGGCCATCGGGCTCAAGCCCCTGAAGACCGCCACGGTCGTGCTGATCGCCAACACCGCGCCGGTGGCCTTCGGCGCCGTTGCCATCCCGATCACCACCGCCGGTCGGCTGACCGGGATCGACTCCGCGCACATCGGCGCGATCGTCGGCCATCAGGCCCCGTTCTTCGCGCTCGTGGTCCCCATGTTCCTGCTGCTGCTGATCGACGGCATGCGCGGTGTGCGCGATGCCTGGCCGGCGGCCCTGGTCATCGGCGCCTCGTTCGCCGTAGCCCAGTGGTGGACCTCCACCCACTTCTCCTATGAGCTCACCGACGTCGTCGCCGCGCTGGTGGGCCTGGCCGCGGCCGTCGTGCTGCTGCGCTTCTGGCGCCCCCGCGGGGCCATGGAGGCCAAGGACCGCCTGGGCATCGAGCACGTGGACTCCGTCTCGGACCTGACCCCGGCCCGCGTGTGGATGGCCGTGGTGCCCTACGTGCTGGTGGTCGTGGTCTTCGGCATCGCCAAGCTGTGGACCGCCGGCGTGAACATCCCCGCCGCTCTGGCCGCGACCGACGTCAAGATCCCCTGGCCGGGGCTGGACGGACGACTGGTCGACTCCGCAGGAGAGGCGATCGGCTCGACCGTCTACACCTTCCAGTGGCTGTCCTCGCCGGGCACCCTGCTGCTGATCACGGGTCTGCTCGTCACGGTGATCTACTCCGTGTTCACGCACGGCGGCCGCTTCCCCATGACTCTGGGCAAGGGCCTGCAGGAGATCGCGGCCTGCATATACAAGATGCGGTTCTCGGCGCTGACCATCGTGTCCGTGCTGGCGCTGGCCTACGTCATGAACTTCTCCGGGCAGACCTTGGCGATCGGCACGTTCGTGGCCGGGCTGGGCGCGGCCTTCGCCTTCTTCTCCCCGGTGCTCGGCTGGGTCGGCACCGCGGTGACCGGATCGGACACCTCGGCCAACGCGCTGTTCTCCAACCTCCAGCAGACGGCCGCCGAGGGCGCCGGCCTGGATCCCGCGCTCATGGTCGCCTCCAACACGACCGGCGGCGTGGTCGGCAAGATGATCTCGCCGCAGTCCCTGGCCATCGCCGCCACCGCGGTGAACATGCCGGGTCAGGAGTCCGAGATCTTCAAGAAGGTGCTGCCGTGGTCGGTCGGCATGCTGCTGGCGCTGTGCCTGCTGGTCTTCCTGCAGTCCAACGTCCTGGCCTGGATGCTGCCGGTCCAGTGACGGAGTCCTCGATCGGGCCGCGCGCTCTCGTGCACGCAGCGCCGCGGCCGCGAGGGGCCGCCCACTCCGCGGTGCTCGAGTGGGTCGAGCAGCGCCTGCGCGACGGCGACCTCGTCGTCGGCGACAAGCTTCCCGGTGAGCGGGCGCTCGCGGAGCAGTTCGAGATCTCCCGGGCCTCGGTGCGCGAGGGGCTGCGGGTGCTGGATGTCCTGGGCCTCGTGCGCACGGAGGTCGGCTCGGGTCCGCGCTCCGGGGCCACGGTCATCGCGGAGCCGTCGCGGGCCCTGGGGTGGGCGCTGCGGATGCACGTGGCCACCCGCGCCCTGCCCATGAGGGACATCGTCGACACGCGCATCGTGCTGGAGACCCAGGCCATGTCGCAGGCCGACTCTGCGGCCCCGCAGGGGCACCAGGAGATCTGCGGGCGCGCCCGGCGGATCCTGCAGCGCTTGGACGAGCAGATCCCCGATGAGGCCTTCCATGCCCTGGACGCGGAGTTCCACGTGACCCTCGCCGAGCTGTCAGGCAATGTCGTGCTGGTGACCACGCTGACGTCGCTGCGCACGGCGGTGGTCGGCTACGTAGCCGAGGGCGTGGCTCGGGTCGGGGACTGGCCGAAGCTGCGTCGCAGGCTGCAGGCGCAGCACTGGGCGATCCTCGATGCCGCCGCCCGTGGTGATCACCCGGTCGCGGCCGAGCTGCTGCGCGAGCACATCCTGGATTTCCAGTCGGCTGTCGCGTCCTGAGCGCGGGCGGGCATCGCCGCAGGTGAACGCGGGGTGAACCTTCGGAAGGGCAATGGTGAGCCGTCGTATTCCCCCGGGTCATGAGCGTGGTGTGAGCTGGGGGATGTCCGACTCGGGGCCGCTGATCTGCAGCGATCGCCCTCACCGACGAAACCGAGGAGACCACCACCATGCGTCGCACTTCCGTTCTGACCGCCTCTGCCCTCCTGATCGGTCTGGGCGCCGCCTCGGCCGCCCCGGCCATGGCCGCGCCGACCCCGACCGAGAGCGGCCGCACGGTCACCACCACCTCGCACGAGAGCTTCTACGCGGAGAAGACCTTCACCCAGGGCGACTACTCGTTCTCTGATGTCTACTCGGACGAGTTCTCCGAGCGCACCGTCGAGTCCGAGTTCGAGCGCACCGGGGCGAACCCGGTGTACACCAGCTCCTTCCAGTCGGAGTCCAAGGCCGAGTCCTGGAACGAGATCACCGAGCAGGACTCGGAGAACTTCTTCAGCACCTACTACGGCGATCGCGCGACCGAGCGTGTGGCCGAGCGCTACGCCGAGGGCCCCGAGGGCTACTCGGGCTCCGTGCTCGAGTCCTCCTTCGGCTACTCGTGGGATGAGACCACCGAGGGCTACGCAGACAGCGCTGCCGGCCAGGACGTCGACTTCTGGGAGAACGACTGGGCCGAGTCCTATGAGGAGTCCTACTGGGGCACCTGGTGAGCTCGCGACGGTGAGCGGCGACGATCCGACTGTGACCTCACGGTGATCTGCCGTCGGATCACGAGACTGCTCAACTGTGGCGGGTCTCATGCCGAGGCCCCGCGCCGATCCGGCCATACCCCTTCTGACCAGGGGAGATGCCGGATCGCGCGGGGCCTTCTGCGTGCCCGGACGGCTCGCGAGGGGCGGTTATGGATGCCGTCACGTTATTTTCCCGTGACAAACCGTGACCTGTTCGTTACTGTTCTTCTCGTGCCGCTCGGACGGGCGGCGCTCCCGGGCGGATCGCCGCATCCTGCTGCCGCCCGGTGAAGATCCCTAAACGGACCTGGCAGGAACGGGGGACCCACTTCCCGGCTCGCGAGAACACGCGGGCCTTGGGGTGAAGCCGAGGCTGTCCACCCATTTCCGAGCCTCGGCCGGATCCTTCAGATCCGAACCCGACAGCTCACCCCGTAGGCACACTGGAGGAAAAGCCATGCAGAACATCACCACCGCCGCCCGTCGCACCGGTCTCGGCCTCGCAGCAGCCGGCTTCGCCGCTGCCGCCACCATCGCTCCGGCCTCGGCCGCCCCGACCAGCTACACCGGCGACCTGCCCGCTTCCTGGGCCGGGCTCGACAACGCGGCCGCCGCCGCCGCCGGCTGGAACTTCTCCTGGACGCTCGATGCCAACGGCAACGCGACCTACACCTACGGCAACGGCTCGGCCGCCACCTCGGCTCCGGCTGCTTCGGCCGTCACCTCGGCTCCGGCCGCCTCGTCGGCTCCGGCTGCTTCGGCCGCCGCTTCGGCTCCGGCCGCCTCCGCCGCCTCGTCGGCTCCGGCCGCTTCGGCTTCGGCCGCCGCTTCGGCTCCGGCCGCCTCCGCCGCCTCGTCGGCTCCGGCCGCTTCGGCTTCGGCCGCCTCCTCGGCTCCGGCTGCTTCGCAGGGCCTGTCGACCCAGTCGGTCGCCTCCTCGGCTTCGACCTCGGGCATCACCGGCACCGCCATGTCCTACCAGGGCGCCCCCTACGTCTGGGGCGGCACCACTGCGGCTGGCTGGGACTGCTCGGGCTTCGTCCAGTACGTCTACGCCCAGAACGGCATCAGCCTGCCCCGCACCGCTGCCGCACAGGGCGCTGCCGGCACCCCGACCTCCAACCCGCAGCCGGGTGACCTGGTCATCCAGAACGGCGGCTCGCACGTCGGCATCTACCTGGGCAACGGCCAGATGATCTCGGCCCTGAACCCGAGCCAGGGCACCCAGGTGCACGCCGTGTCGGCCATGTCGACCGACTACTACGCCTCCTTCTGAGCCGCAGCTCCTTTCTGATCCCGCTTCCATCGCTGATGGACAGCTGAGCGATCACAGCGCCCGTGGGGGG